>DAIOGX010000016.1:0-38186 GCA_036744995.1 Solirubrobacteraceae bacterium
TTTTGGCGAGCACACCGACCACTTCGTAGTTCGAGCCGTTGACCTTCATGTTCTGTCCCACCGGGCTGACCCCGGCAAACAGTTCCTGCAGGACTTCCTCGCCGATAACCGCCACGCGCCGGTGCTTGCTCACGTCTTCGGCCGTGAAGGAGGCGCCTTCGGCGATCTTGTAGCTGTGGGCTGGGAGATATGAGGGCGTGGTGCCAACGAAGGACGACGGTTCATAGCTCGAGCTGCCGTACACCAGTTTCACGCTGGTGGCGTTCACTACCGGGGAGGCGCTCTTGACATCCGGGGCCATGCCCGGGCTCTGCAACGCTTCGGCGTCCGCCTTGGTCAGCGATACGGACGTTGTGGTGCTCGCCCGCGCGCCGCCGCGAAAGCCGCCACTCCCCTGCACGACCAGCACGTTGGTGCCGAGGCTCTGGATACGCGACTGAATCGCCTTGGAGGAGCCGTTGCCGACCGCTATCAGGACGATCACCGAGGCGACGCCGATCGTCATCCCGAGGATCGTCAGGCCGGAGCGAAGCTTGTTCGCCGTGATCCCGCTCCACGCGATGCGCAGAGTTTCGGTCCCGCCCGCCCCGATCACGGCTGCGCCTCCACGAAGCCGGCCTCGCCGCGATGGTGGGCGGACTTCAAGTCGTGTGGCGCGGGCGGAGCGTCGTGCACGCCGGCCAGACGCCGGTCCTCTACGACCTCACCGTCGCTCAGCCGGATGATCCGCTTGGTCTGTTCGGCGACGTCGGGCTCGTGGGTGATCAGGACGACGGTCCGGCCTTCTTCGTTCAGGCGCGCGAAGATCCGCAGGACGTCCTCGGTGGCGTGCGAGTCGAGGTTCCCGGTCGGCTCGTCGGCGAGGATCAGCGACGGGTTGGTCACGATCGCCCGGGCGACGGCCACACGCTGCTGCTGGCCTCCGGAGAGCTCCGAGGGCTGGTGGTGCATGCGGTTGGCCATCCCGACCGAGCGCAGCGCCCGTTCGGCGCGCTTTCTGCGCGCGCCGCCGCGCAGTCCGGCATAGGCGAGCGGCAGCTCAACGTTGACGAGCGCGCTCGTGCGCGGCACGAGGTTGAAGCTCTGGAAGACGAAGCCGATCTTGCGGTTGCGCAGGTCGGCGAGATCGTCCTCGTCCATTTGGCTGACGTCCACGCCGTCGATCTCATAGCGCCCGCTCGTGGGTATGTCCAGGCAGCCGAGGATGTTCATCAGCGTGGTCTTGCCGCTGCCCGAGCTGCCCATGATCGCCACGAGATCGCCGGTGTCGATCCGCAGCGAGACGTTGCGCAATGCCCGCACGCGGATCTGCCCGAGCTCGAAGACCTTGCTGACGTCGTGCACCTCTATGACCGGATGCTCACGTGCACGACGCCCGTCGCGCCCCGCCGAGGCGTGATCGGCCGCCTCGCGTCGCACCAGCGGCCGGCTACGAGGAATGCGCGAGCGGGTTGGCATGCGTGAGCGCAGCGAGCGGGCCATCAGCCACCGCCTCTGAAGAAGGCGCCACCGCCGCCACCCCCACCCAAGCCACCACCTGCGCCCCCGAGACCGCCGCCGAGGGCGCTGCCGCCTAGGCGGCTTCCGAGCCTGGAGGTGAGGCTGCTTGTGCTGCTCGTGCTGCTCGCCACCGGCAGCGCAATCTCTTCTCCCGCCTCCAGGCCGCTGAGGACGATTGTCGTGCTGTTGCCCGCCAGCCCCGTCACGACCGTCCGGCGGGTCTTCTTGCCGTTCTTTGAGACCGTCACCGCCCCCCCGGAGATCGCGCTGGTCGGGACGTTCACGCCTTCGGCCTGATTCACGACGATTTCAGCCGACGCGCTCATGCCGGGCTTCAAGCTGGATTCCGTCTGGTCGAGCTGGAAGGTGACGTCATAGCTCACCACCCCGCTGTTGCTCGTCGAGAGAACCGCCACGCTCACCACATGAGCCGCGAACTTGCGCCCTTCGAGCGCTTCGACGGTCACCGTGGCGAGCTGCCCGACGTGCACATGGACGATTTCAGACTCGCTCAGCGGCACCACCAGCTGATAGCCCTGGAGGTCGGTCAGTTCGATGAACGAACTGCCGCTGCTGCTGCTTTCACCGCTCGTGCTCGCGCTGCTGGCGCTCCCACCGGCGCCGGTCCCGCTGCCTGCGGCGCCCGTTGCGGCGATGTCGTGCAAGCTGCCGGCGCCGCTATCGCCGATTGTCGTCTCACCAAAGCTCTGAGCGCTGCTCGTGTCGGCGATGTCATGAAATGTCCCACCGCCGCTACCGCTGGTGGTCGTCCCGCCGCTTGACCCGCCGCTCAGTCCGCCGGTCGCGCCGCTCGTGGGGCTCGCGCTGGTTCCGTTGCCGGTCCCGCTTGTGCCGCCACCACTTGCGCTCGTGTTGCCACCGCGGGTCCCGCCGCTGGCTGCGCCAGTGCTGGGAGCAGTGGCGCTGCCGCCGCCGCTCGTGCCACTGCCGCCTGCGCTCGTGCTGGCGGCGCCCGTTGCGCTTTTCGTCGCGCTCGTGCCACCGCTGCTTCCGCTTCCGCCGGCGCTCGCTTCGCTGGATGACGAACCAGTACCCGACACAGTTTCACCGACCGAGCTCTTGATCGACGCGACCACGCCTTCGGTGGGCGCGTAGAGCTTCGTGTCAGCCAGCGTCCTGCGCGCGGTTTCGACCGTCCGCTGCGCGCTCTTGACGCCGTTTTCGGCACTCACAACGGTCGAGCGCGTCGGCGGCGCCGCCTTGGCTTCATTCGCGGCGAGCGTCGCCTTGAGCGACTCCTGGGCGGCGGCCAGGCTGGTCCGTGCCTGCGCGATCGACTGGTCATCCTTGAGCTTCGTGGCGGCCTGGCTCTGCTTGTCGTTGGCGACCGTGTTGCGGGCGCTCGCGATCGACTGCTGGCCCTTCAGCGCCGTGGCGGCCTGATTGTTCTGTGCGCTCAGGATCGAGTTGCCGTCCTGTGTCACCTTCGTCTCGGCGGACTTGACCGCAGCTTCGGCGGAGTTGACCTTCGCTTCGGCGGAGCTGACGCCGGACTGACCGGTGGTGGGTTTGGATTCGCCGCCGGCTTTCGCCTTTTCGCTGGCAAGCAGGGACTTGGCTTCTTCGACTTGAGACTGGGCTTCGGTGAGCGCTTTTTCGTCGGAGCCGCGCTGGCCGATCGCCTCGTTGACCGCATCCTGCTGACTGGTCGCTTCCAGGCTGACCGACTGTTCGGTCCCCTTCAAACTGCCTTCCGATTGAGCCACCGAAGCGCGCGCGGCGGCCGCGTCTGACCTCGCGGTTTCCTCTGACTGCCGCAGCGACTGCTGCGCGGACTTCACCGACGCTCGTGACTGCGCCTCAGTGATGTCATCCTCACGCACCTCCACGGGCGTGAGTCCTTCGACGGCAGCCTGATATGCGGCTTCCTCGCTCGTCAAGCTCATTTCCGCCGAGCGCAGACTCGACTCCGCGCTCGTCGGTTCGATTTCCGCCAGCAGCTCCCCGCCCCTAACGTGGTAGCCGACGCTCACAAACAGCCCCTCGAGCGTCCCGCTGGTCGCGAAGTTGACGCCGACCTTCGTCGCGGGCTGGAGCGTCCCTGAGCCGGAAACCGTCGACTGGACGACCCCCTGCTGGACCTTCACGATCCGGCTCTGCGCGGTCGCCGACTGCGAGGCGGGGCCGACTACGAGGAAGGCGGCTACGATCGCACCGGCGCAGAGAGCCCCCAGTACGTACACGAGCCAGGATGCTCTGGTGTCAGTGGTCATATCCCGTCTGCGTCGATCTTCCGCCGGAGCTGTAAGAGGCAGCGAAGAAACCCCGCAAGCAGGCCTAAATTCGCCTAAATGTTGGGAACGCCTTTCTTTATGTGTATTGGCTGGGTGTGTGGCTCGGAGCCACCGTCTGCGATGATCCGCACGGATGTCCAGCTACGGCGGGATTGACCTCGGCGGGACCAAGATCCAGACGGTCATCGTCGATGACGAGCACAACGTGCTCGGCTCGGCGCGCCGGCCGACGCCCACGACCGGCGGCCCCGCAGACGTAGCTTGCGAGATGGCGGCGGCTCTATGTGAGGCTGCCAAGGCCGCGGAGCTCGCGGTCACGGCGCTCGCGGGGATCGGCGTGGGATCGCCCGGCACGATCGAAGCTGGGAACGTCTCGAGTGCCCGCAACCTGCCCGGCTGGGAAGGCACGTTTCCGCTCGCGGCGGCGCTCGAGACGGCGCTTGGGGTGGGCGGGATGCCAATCCTGGTCGGCAACGACGTCCAGGTCGCCACCGACGCCGAGTTCAAGCTGGGGTCCGGTCGCCCCTACGGCACCCTCCTGGGCGTCTTCTGGGGGACTGGTGTTGGCGCCGGCCTGATTCTCGACGGCAAGCCTTGGACCGGGCGCGGGGGGGCCGGGGAGGTCGGGCACATGGTGATCGAGATCGACGGCGCCCGCTGCACGTGTGGGCGGCGCGGCTGCGTGGAGGCCTACGCCGGGCGCGCGGCGATGGAGACACACGCGCGCGAGCTCCACGAGCAGAAGGGGCACAAGACCGACCTGTTCAAGCTGATGAAGGACCACGATCGCACGCGCCTCACGAGCGGCATCTGGGCGCGCGCGCTCAGGGACGAAGACAAGCTTGCCACCCACATCATCGACCGCGCGGTCGGGGCGCTCGGCGCCGGGATCGCCTCGGCTGTCAACCTGCTCGACGTCGAAAGCGTGATCGTCGGCGGTGGGCTGGGCATCCGCCTCGGCGATCCCTACGCCAAGCGGATCTCCGAGGCGATGCGTCCGCACCTGTTCGCGGACGACCGGCCCCCGGACGTCCAGGTGGCGGCGCTCGGCGACCTCGGCGGGGCGATCGGGGCGTCTCTGCTCGTCGAGACCGGCGTTGCACGTACGGCCGCGGCATCATAGATTTGCCATCAGTGGCCGCTGTGTAGATCCTGGGCGGCCGGTGGGCGGCCGAGACCTTGCAATCCGCGGAGTGGCGTAACGTTAGGCGTGCTTTGCCGGAGACGACGCTGCACCTATCGACGATCCTGCGCAGCCCGCTGCTCGATCGCGCGGGAGAGCGCCTCGGCCGCGTCGAGGATCTGATCGTGCGGCTGGCCGACGGCGGCTATCCGCCGGTCACCGGCTTGAAGGCGAGGATCGGCGGCCGTGACCTGTTCGTGCCGACCGACAGGATCGCGACGCTCGAGCCCGGAGCGGTGCGGCTATCGGGCGAGAAGCTCAGCCTCGGCCGCTTCGAGCGCCGTGTGGGGGAGGTGCTGCTCGGCCAGGACGTGCTCGGACGCAAGCTCGTCAACGTCGAGGCCGATCCACCGAGCCTCGTCACCGCCTACGAGATCGAGCTCAAGTGCATCGAGGGTTGGTGGCGGGTGGTCGGCGTCGATCACTCAACGCGCGCCCAGCTGAGGCGTCTGTTGCCGCGTCCGCTGAAGAGCACCGTGGCCGATCGGCCGTTTCTCGACTGGACCGACCTCGAGCCGTTCGTCGGCCACGTCCCGACGGCGCGCCTGCGCTTCTCCCACCGCAAGCTCGCCAACCTGCACCCCGCGGAGATCGCCGACCTGGTCGAGGCGGCCTCACACGACGAGGGCGAGGAGATCATCGAGGCCGTCGGCCAGGACCGCGAGCTCGAGGCGGACGTCTTCGAGGAGCTCGACGAGCATCACCAGCTGGAGTTCATCCGCGAGCGACCCGACGGGCAGGTGGCGGCCGTGATCGCGCGAATGGCCGCCGATGACGCCGCGGACCTGATCGTGGAGATCGAGCAGGAGCGGCGCGCGCGCATCCTCGCGCTGCTGCCGCCGGCGCAGCGCCTGCAGATCGAAGGACTGCTGGGCTACAACCCATCGACCGCGGGAGGCCTGATGAGTCCCGACTTCATCAGCCTCGCGGAGAGCGAGACGGTGGCCAGCGCGCTCGAGCGGGTGCGCTCGAGCGAGATCGCCCCGGAAACGCTCACGACCATTCTGCTGAGCGATGGCGACGGCAAGCTGTCGGGGTCGATTGCGGTTGTCACGCTGCTGCGCGCCGATCAGCACGGGACGCTGTCGAGTCTCGCCGAGCACGAGCCGGTGTCGGTGCACACAGACGCCGACCTGCCCGAGGTCGCGCGCACGATGACCGACTACAACCTGGTGATGCTCGCGGTCGTCGACGAAGAGGAGCGCGTCGTGGGCGTGGTCACCGTCGACGACGTGCTCGAGCTGACGCTGCCGAGCGGCTGGCGCCGGCGATTCGGGCTCGTGCGCGACTGATCGTGCGCGCGTCTGAGTGACCGCCTCGCGCGCGCCCGCGCGCCTGACAATGCGCGCCTGATGATTGGTACGCTGAGCACCGACGAGCACGACAAGCGGCGTTTAGAAAGTAGACAGGCATGGACCGAGAACAGCCACGAAGTACCCAGTCGGTCGCACGCCCGTCGGGCCCGTCCCTCCTGGCCTAGCTTTTTCTGGGACCCACCCGCCCCTCGTCCGCATTGGCGTGCGCCGAGATTGACGCGTAGCCCCGAGACGTAGCCCGAGCGAGCAAAGGAGGTGACCTTCAGATGGCCGATGATCCGACGACGTTGACGGACGCTCCGCCACGGCCCGAGGGCGTGCCTCCCGTCCTCGACGAGGCCCACATCGGCGACATCCGCGGGGCGCTCGGCACGATCAGCATGCACGACTCAGGCGAGCGCCACGGCTGGCGCTCGCGAGCGCTGGCGCTGCTCGCGATCATGGGCCCCGGCCTGATCGTGATGGTCGGCGACAACGACGCCGGCGGTGTCTCCACCTACGCCCAGGCCGGCCAGAACTACGGCACGAGCTTGCTGTGGGTGCTGTTGCTGCTAATCCCGGTGCTGATCGTCAACCAGGAGATGGTCATTCGCCTGGGCGCCGTCACCGGGGTCGGGCACGCGCGCCTGATCTTCGAGCGCTTCGGCAAGTTCTGGGGCGCGTTCTCAGTCGGCGACCTGTTCCTGCTGAACTTCCTCACGATCGTCACCGAGTTCATCGGCGTGAGCCTCGCGCTCGGCTACTTCGGGGTCAGCAAAGACGTGGCCGTGCCGGTCGCCGCGGCAACGCTGATCGCGATCACCTCGACCGGCAGCTTCCGCAGCTGGGAGCGGTTCATGTACGTGTTCGTCGTCGCCAACTTCCTCGTCATCCCGCTGCTGGTCCTCGCTCATCCGCAGGGGGGCGACATCGTCCATCACACCTTTGTTCCGAGCATCTACGGCGGCGCCAACTCGACCGCGGTGCTCCTCATCATCGCGATCGTTGGCACAACCGTCGCTCCCTGGCAGCTGTTCTTCCAGCAGTCGAACATCATCGACAAGCGGATCACGCCGCGCTGGATCAACTACGAGCGCGCCGATACGGTGATCGGCGCCTTCGTCGTCGTGATCGGCGCCGGCGCGCTGATCGGGGTGACCGCGTTCGCGTTCACAGGGACGCCGCACTTCGGCCAGTTCTCCGACGCGGGCACGGTCGCAACAGATCTGGGTCGCGAGCTCGGATCGACCGCCGGCACGTTCTTCGCAATCGTCTTGCTCAACGCCTCGCTGATCGGCGCCGCGGCGGTGACGCTCGCCACCTCCTACGCCTTCGGCGATGTGTTCGGGGCCTCACACTCGCTAAACCGCGGACCGCTGGACGCGAAGCTGTTCTACGCGAGCTTCGCGCTGATGGTGCTCGCGGCGGCGGGCATCGTGCTGATCCCGGGAGCGCCGCTCGGCCTGATCACGACCTCGGTACAGGCGCTCGCGGGCGTGCTCCTGCCGAGCGCGACCGTGTTCCTGCTGCTGCTCTGCAACGACCGCGAGGTGCTGGGGCCGTGGGTGAACGCGCCCTGGCTGAACGCGGTCGCCGCCGTGATCGTGGGGGTGCTCGTGGAGCTGTCGCTGATCCTGATGGCGAGCACGATGTTCCCGACGATCAACGTGACGCACCTGTTCGTCGAGCTGACGATCGTGCTGGCTGTGGCGCTGGTGGCGGCAGGGGCCTACACCTTGCGCGGCGCGCGGGCGCAAGGTGGGGTCGAGGCGGTTGCGGAGATTCCCAAGGACAAGCGCCACACGTGGACGATGCCCCCCCTCGCGCTGCTCGAGCGCCCGGCGTGGTCACCGGGGCGCAAGGCGGGCATGCTCCTGCTGCGCGGCTACCTCGTCGTGGCCGTGCTGCTGCTGATCGTCAAGACCGTGCAGCTCGGCCACTGAGGACTTGGTGAGAACTTGGGTCGCGCTCACCCGCCGGCGAGCAGCTTCCTGAGCTGCGCCGTGAAAGCGCCGCTTTCGAGGCTTTCGGGAGAGAAGCGCCGCGGCGGCGCCCCGGTGCGCGACAGCAGGAACGAGGGCGTACTCGTCACGTGAAATGCTCGGGCGAGCGCCTGCGCTTCCGCGAGCTTCCCCTGCACGTACGACGAGCCGCGGGCGGCGAGCGCGCGGGCCACATCCACCCCGGGGATCGCGCTCGAGAGCGCGCGCAGATAGGTGTCAGTCACGTAGGAGCTGTTCTCCGCACCTTGGTTTCGGTACATCAACTCGACGAACTGCCACATACGGTTCTGCTCGCCAAGCGCCTCTGCCATGCGCGCGGCGCGCAGCGAGTCGCCGCCGAGGATGTGCAGGCCGCGAAACACGAGCAGAACCCGTCCGGTACGCACGTACCCAGAGACGATCGCTCCCAGCGCGTCCTGGGCGAAGATCGCGCAGGCGGGGCACTGTAGGTCGCCGAGCTCGACGAGCGTGACCGGCGCCCGGGGGCTGCCGAGCTCGTCGCCGTGCTGGGGAATGCCCCTGAGCAGCGCGAGTGTCTGCGCCGCGCCGGGCATGGGCTTGCCGGGCGCGAGCTGTGACGTGCTCCCGCTCGTCAGCACGGCGATCGCCACCGCCGCGATCAGGACGGCCGTGACAATCAGCGCCCCCAGCTGGTACAGGCGCTGGCGCGTGCGGGCGCTATCGGGGTCGGCCGCGGGCACGCGTGGAGTCTATTTTGATGCGATGCCGCCTTTCTGGATCTCGATCGCGCTGCTCTCCCTCGCCCAGGGCGCGCTCGTCGCCGTTCCTCGCGCCCTGGAGTCTCCGCTCCTGGAGCGGCTGCGCGGCCGCCGCTGGGCGGTGATCCCGCCGCTGTCGGTGATCGCCTTCGTCTTCATCGCCCGTGCGGCGGAACACGCGAGCGCCCAGGGGCTCACCTACCTGGCGCTCTGCGCGGTGCCTGTCCTCGCCGCGCTTGCCCTGGGGTGGCTCATATGGAATCGGGATTCGCCCCATCCCGTGCGCGCGCTGCTCGTCCTCCCGCTGTTCGCGCTCGCGTGGATCGACCGCGGCGGCCTGCTGGGGGAGGGCGCGGCGCTCATCCTCTCGGCGCTCAGCTGTGTCACGCTCGGCGTGCTGCTCGCGGCAGTCACGCCCCCACGCTGGCTGGCGGTGGGTATCGTCGCGATGGCGGTGGCGGACACGGCGCTCGTCGTCTCCGACCTGTTGCAGCGCCCGAACGACGCGCTGAACGCCGCGCGCCCCGCCGCGGGTCTGCCGCAGCTGCAGAGCGCGGTGTTCGGCTCGGCGGTTATGGGCTACGGCGACCTGTTCATCGCCGGTGTGCTCGGAGCGCTGCTCGCCGCTACATTCCCGCGCTCTGAGCAGGTGCGCGCGGCAAGGCTCGCGGCGTTGATCGCGCTGGCCTTCGACCTACTGTTCTTCCTCGTGGACGAGCTGCCGGCGACGGTGCCGATCGCGCTTACGCTGCTGATACTTCTGGCTGTGCGCCGTCCGCGATCGTCCCGGCGGGGTCCGTGGCGACGGACAGCGCCGGCGCGCGGGGCGCCTGGATCGCGAGCTCTGGATCGCCCGGCTCGGGCTCCAGCAGCGCGGTGAGGGGGCGCACCGTCTGCTCG
The DNA here is from genome assembly GCA_036744995.1 of Solirubrobacteraceae bacterium. GTDB lineage: Bacteria > Actinomycetota > Thermoleophilia > Solirubrobacterales > Solirubrobacteraceae > Palsa-744. The sequence continues at coordinate 9,856 of DAIOGX010000016.1, forward strand.
AGCGCGGCGGGCGCCGCGACCTCGCGCTCGGAAGCGACGCCCGCCTGCTCGATGCTTCGCAGCTGCGGGACGACGCGATGGTCGAACGAGCCGACCGCGTCGTTGTAAGCGTTCACGGCCGAGCCGAGCTGGCGGCCCACCTTGCCCAGGTGCTCGGCAAACTTGCCCAACCGGTTGTGCAGCTCGCGCGCCGAGCCCGCGATCTCGCGCGCGGACTCCGCGATCCGCTCCTGCCCCCAGCCGTAGTGCACGGCCCGCAACAGGCCGATCAGCGTCGTGGGGGTGGCCATCAGGACCTGCTGGGCGACGCCGTATTCGATCAATGCCGGGTCGGCCGCGAGCGCGGCCTGGTAGATGCCGTCAGAGGGCACGAACATCACCACGAGTTCCGGCGTCGAGTCGAACTGCCGTTGGTAGCCCTTGGACGCCAGCTTGGTGATGTGATCGCGCGTCTGCTTGGCATGGCGCGCCTGCAGCTCGCCCGCGCCCTCCGCGGGCGCCTCCAGCGAGGCCAGGTAGGCATCGAGCGGGACCTTCGAGTCGACCACGATCAGCTTCCCACCCGGCAGGCGCACGAGCATGTCGGGCCGCAGGCGGCCGTCCTCGGTGTGGATCGTGGACTGCTCGACAAAATCGCAATGGGCCACCATGCCCGCTAGCTCGACCACCCGGCGCAGCTGGATCTCGCCCCACGAGCCGCGCGTCTCCGGGCGCTTCAGCGCGGACACGAGCTCTCCCGTCTCCTTGCGCAGCGTGTCCGTGCCAAGCGCCAGCGTGCGCACCATCTCAGACAGCTTGACCTGTCCGTCGCGGCGCTCACGCTCCAGGCGCCCCAGCTCTGACTCGACCTTACTGAGCTTCTCGTGCACAGGCCCCACCAGCCGCTTGATCTCCTCTGAGCGCAAGGCCATCTCCCCCGAGGCGCGCTCCTCCTCGGCACGCCGTGCCTCCGCGAGCCGCTGCGCCAGCGAGTCGCCGGTCTGGGCGAGCACGTCGACCGACAGAGCCTTCAGCTCGTCGCGCATCCGCGCGCGGTTCGGTCTCACGAACGCGACAGCGCAGGCGGCGCCGAGCAATATTCCGACGATCAACAGCAGGATGCTCATATGCCTGACGATGACAGCCGCTGCGGATGACTATGGCTCGGGGCTCTATCACTTGGGGGGCTGCCTTGACAAACTTGCCATGATTGTCCATGCTCTGGACAAATCAAGGATCTATGTCCAGAAATCTAGGCAGTCGGATCGAGTCGGTCATCAAGGTAAAGGGCGTGACAATGGGTACGAGCGCGGGCGTGGCGCATCTAGGAGAGCTGGGTGATGACGGGCGTGCGCTGGTTCGCTGGCGCGACCACAAGCGCTATGCCTGGCTGCTTGGCCTGATCATTCCCACGCTTCCCTTCCTCGCCTTCGGGCTGGTCGAAGCGACGGGGCTGGGCGTGTTCTGGTTCTACGGACCGTTCCTCGTCTTCGTCATCTTCCCGCTGCTCGATCTCGCGATCGGGATGGACGCGACAAACCCGCCAGACAGCGTCATCAAGTGGCTCGAGCAGGACCGCTACTACCGCTGGTGCACCTACCTCTACATCCCCATCCAATACGCCGGGCTGATCCTCGCCTGCTGGCTGTGGTCGAGCGGCAAACTCTCGACCATCGAGGACATCGGGCTGGCGCTGACGATGGCGATGGTCTCCGGGATCGCGATCAACACCGCGCACGAGCTGGGCCACAAGCGTGCGAGCCTCGAGCGCTGGCTCTCCAAGGTCGCGCTCGCCCAAAGCGCCTACGGGCACTTCTTCATCGAGCACAACCGCGGCCACCACGTCCGTGTCGCCACCCCCGAGGACCCCGCCAGCTCGCGGCTCGGCGAGAGCTTTTACGCGTTCTGGCCGCGCACCGTGTCCGGCAGCCTGCGCTCGGCCTGGGAGCTCGAGGGCGTGCGCCTGGAGCGCATGGGCAAATCGCACTGGACTCCCCGCAACGACATCCTCAACGCCTGGGCGATGACCATCGTGCTGTTCGGCGCGCTGACCGCGATCTTCGGGGTCGTGGTGCTGCCATACCTCCTGATCCAGGCGGTGATTGGCTTCTCCCTGCTCGAGGTCGTCAACTACCTCGAGCACTACGGCCTGTTGCGTTCAAAGCGCGAGGACGGGCGCTTCGAGCGCACCGCGCCCGAGCACAGCTGGAACTCCAACAGCGTCGCCTCCAACGTCCTCCTCTACCACCTGCAGCGCCACTCCGACCACCACGCCAACCCGGTCCGCCGCTACCAGGCGCTGCGTCACTTCGAGGAAGCCCCACAACTGCCCACCGGCTACGCGGGAATGATTGTCACCGCCGCGATCCCGCCGCTGTGGCGGCGGATCATGGACCACCGTGTGCTCGCTCATTACGGCGGCGATCTGGAGCGCGTGAACATCCACCCGCGGGCGCGCAAGCGGGTGTTCGCGCGCTATGGCTCGCCCGTCGCGGCGGGCGCCGGCGACGGTGTGGCAGGCAGCGGGAGCGCGGAGGCGCGGCGGTGAGCCGCTGGCGCTGCCCCGGCTGCGGCTACACCTACGACGAGCAGGCCGGGCACCCGCGCGAGGGCTTCCCGGCGGGCACGCCCTGGAGCGAGGTCCCCGATGACTGGGCCTGTCCGGACTGCGGCGTCCGCGACAAGGTCGACTTCACCCTGGCGGGTACAGGCGAGTCGGCTGAAGCATGAGTGCCGCGAGCGCCGCGCGCACGCTGAGGATTGCGCAGCCCAGCTATGCGCAGGCGACGAGGACGCTGCTGCGCGAGCGCTTGCTCGACGCGGCTGAGGCGCTGCTGCGCGAGCGCGCGTGGGCGAGCATCAGCATGGCCGACATCGCCGCGGGCGCGGGCGTGAGCCGCCAGACCCTCTACAACGAGATCGGCTCGCGCCAGGATTTCGCGCAGGCCTATGCGCTACGCGAGACGGACATCTTCCTGCGCGCTGTGCAGCGTGCCGTGAGTGACCATCTCGACGATCCCCACGCGGCGCTGTCCGCGGCGTTCGACGTGTTCCTGCACGCGGCCTCAGAGGATCCGCTGATCCGCACGATCGTCTCCGGCGACGGGAGCGATGGCCTGCTCGCGCTGTTCACCACCCACGGCGCGCCCGTGCTGGGGCTCGCGACCGAGCGCCTGGCAAGCATCTTCGTCGGCGGCTGGCCGCAGGTGCACGCAGAGGATGCGCGCCTGCTCGCCGACTCCGTGGTCCGTCTGGCGATCAGCCACGCGGCGCTCCCGACCGCTCCCGCCGAGACGATCGCCGCAGCGGTCGCCGAGATCCTCGGTCCGTACGTGGACTCGCTGCTGGCGGGGCGCTGCTCGCCAAAGGCCTGATGTGCCGGCGGCTGTGCCGGCGGCGAGGATAGATCTCGGGCTGGGCGGCCGCCCAAGAACCTGTTTCAAGATAGGCGGTGCGGTCGGGGCGTGCATGGACCAAGCTGGGCGTCGCGGGACGGCGCAGCGCATGCTGGTGGCATGTGCGAGCCGTCGCGTGGCGACGATCGAAGATCCACGGGATCTTCGATCGGTCCAGCGCCGTGTCCAGGTGCGCATCCGGGCGTGCCGATCTTCTTGAAACAGGTTCTAAGCGCCATCGGAGGCGCTTCGTCCCGGCCCTACCCGGCGCGTCTAGCTGCCGCGAGCATTCCCTGAAGCGAATATACTCGCGTTGCAGCGGAGGTATTTTTTCAAGTATCAGGCGTTAAGGGATCACGAGTCAGGGTCAAGCATCAAGAGGAGGAGGGTGGGTCAAATGGCACGCCGAATCGGTAGTCGCAATGTCTCAGGGATCGCTGCAAGGGGTTCGCGGTGGGGACATGCGCGCGTGCGGGGCCTGCTCGTGGCCGGCGCGATCGCATCACTCGGTGCGCTCACGGGCGTGGTTGTGCTGGGCGCCGGCATCTCAAGCGCCGCAGTCGCGACCGCGGCGAGGACGGAGAACCTGCGCGAGAGCGGGAAGCTGCACGTGACCGGCCGTCCCAACGGGGTCAAGCTCAACGAGCAGGGCTCGGCGTCGGGGACGATCAGCGGCACGATCTACATCCACCTCAACCTCAGCTCCCAGACTCGGGTGTCGGCCGAAGTGAACATCTACCCGTCCGGAGGGTCGCTTTCGGGTTACGGGTCGGCCAGCTATCGCGTGGAAGGCGCAGACGCGGTCTTCTCCGGCACGCTGTCGATCACGCGGGGAACGGGAAAGTACGCGCACGCACGCGCGCACGGTCTACGGTTCTCGGGCTCGATCAAACGCGTGAACGACGCCACCACGGTAGCGGTCAGCGGCCCGCTCTCCTACTAGCGGGTCGGGGCGGCCTCGCATGCCCAAGCCCAGGATCCTGACTGCGCTCACGGCCGCGCTGGCGCTCAGCGCGTGCCTCGCGGCGCCGCCGGCCGGGGCTGCAGAGACGGCCGAACTCCAAACCTCGTTCACGCCGGATTTGCTCGGCGCGAACACCACGATCGGGTTCGGCTTTCATATCGCCAACACGAATGGCGGGTCACCGGCGCCGCTGGACAGCGTCAGCTTGCATCTCCCGCCTGGGATCAACTACATCACCACGACCCTGGGCCTCGCGATCTGCCAGCCCGCGACGCTGCTCGCGCAGGGGATCGGTGGCTGCTCTCCGAACTCGCGCCTAGGGTTTGGCGAAGCATATGTCGAAGTGCCATTCGGCCAGGGTTCCGGGCACGAGATCCCGGACATCCAAGCGTTGATGGGTCCGCCGCACAACGGCAACATCGTCGTCCTGTTCTACGCCAACGGGCAATCGCCGGTGTCCGCCCAGCTCGTCTTCCAGGGCGAACTCGTGGCCGGCTCGAGCACCTTTGGCGGCAGCCTCAACACGGCCATACCGCTGATCCCCAGTGTGCCCGGCGGTCCACCCGTATCGGTCGTCAGCATCCATTCGACGATCGGGCCCAGCCACCTGATCTATTACAAGTACGCCCACGGCAAAAAGGTCGCCTTTCACCCTCGCGGTGTCGGTGTGCCGTCGAGTTGTCCGCGCGGAGGTTTCCCGTTCACCGCGGACTTCGGCTTCACCGACGGCACCACCGCGATTGCGAATAGCACGGTGCCCTGCCCTCCGCGGCGGCGGAGATAGCCCGCGACGAGCGTCGCCATGGAGCCAGATCGGAGTGTCATGGAGGGACATCGTCGTGGTGATCGGGCGCATCGCCTAGCCGAGCGGGTCGTGCTTGCGGCGGTATTCGTGGCCGCGGCGCTCAGCTACTGGCTGACCGTCTTTCCTTTAGTGGCGCTCGCGCTGCGTCGCCTGCGCGGCCGCGCGGAGAGGATTGCCGACCCGCGGCTGCGAGAGCTCGCCCTCGCCGCGCTGGCCAAGCGGGGGAACATCGAGGGCGCGGCCGCGTTCGCCGCGTTTGTGCCCTTGAGGCGCCGGAGCACGGTCATATGCGCGCTCGTGGCGTTCCAGTCGGCCTACAACTACGCGGACATGCTCGCCGAGCAGCCGTGCGCCGACCCCACAGGCAACGCTCGCCGGCTACACGAGGCGCTGCTCGTCGCGCTCGAGCCGGGCGCGCCGCACCGGGACTACTACTCAGACCATCCCCAGCGCGACGACGACGGCTATCTGAGCGAGCTGGTCGACACCTGCCGCGGCGCGCTTCACCGGCTGCCCTCCTACGCGGCGGTGGCGGAGCCCGCGCGCCGGGCCGCGGCACGGATCGTTGAGTTTCAGAGCCTCAGCCTCGATCCCGAGCGGGACGTGCTCGCGCACTGGGCGCGCGCAGATACCCCCGCCGGCAGCGGCCTTCAGTGGTGGGAGACCGCAGCTTCGGGGGGCTCCTCGATGGGCGTACACGTGTTGATCGCGGCCGCCGCCCGGCGCGTGGTGGACCCGGCGCAGGGCGCGGCGGTCGAGCATGCCTACTTCCCCTGGATTGGCACGCTTCACTCGCTGCTCGACAGCCTCGTGGACCGGGACGAGGACGCCGGCAGTGGCCAGTTCAGCCTCCTCGGTTGCTATGCCTCCACCCAGGACGCCGCCGGGCGGATGGGGTGGATCGCGGCACAGGCGGCGCGCTCGGCCCGGGCGCTGCCCCGAGGCCGGCGTCACCTCGTGATCCTTGGGGGCATGGCGGGCTACTACCTGGCGGGCCCGGAGGCTTCCGCGCCCGGCGCGCAGCCGATCGCAAGCGCCGTCATGCAGGCGATCGGACCACTCGCCGGCCCCACGTTGCTCGTCTTTCGGATCCGGCGCCTTGCCGAGTGGGTGACTCGATCCCGGGGCCGGGGTCGCCCTGGAGCTGTGAAGGATACGTCGATATCCGTCGCGAAGGACAAGCCGCTGGTGGTGGGCCCGCGAGAGGGCTCCTCCTAGATGCTGGAGCTGCGTGACCTGGTCAAGCACTACCCCGCGGTCGGCGGGGAGCCCGTGCGCGCTGTCGATGGGGTTTCGCTGTCGGTCTCGCCCGGCGAGATGGTCGCGCTGTACGGGCCGAGCGGATCGGGGAAGACGACGCTCCTCTTGATGGTCGCGGCGCTGCTCGAGCCCACGAGCGGCGCGGTGCTCGTGAACGGACGAGACGTCTCCTCGCTGTCGGAGCAGGAGGCGTCGCACTACCGGCTCTCAGAGCTCGGGTTCGTGCGCCAGAACTTCGATTTGCTGCCCGGTGTGAGCGCGATCGACAACGCGGTGCTGAAGCTGCTGAAGAACGTGCGCTGGCGCGAGGCTCACCGCCGCATCCGGCCGCTGCTCGAGCGGTTGGGTCTCGGCGAGCGGCTCGAGCACCGCGCGGAGATGCTCTCGATGGGCGAGCGCCAGCGCGTGATGATCGCGCGGGCTTTGTCGACCGAGCCGCGGCTTTTGCTCGCCGATGAGCCGACCGGCAGTCTCGATTCGCAGCGCAGCCGCGAAGTGCTCGAGCTGCTGCGCGAACTGTGCCACGAGCGTGAGGTCGCGATCGTGCTCGTCAGTCACGACCCGCTCGCCGCCACCTACGCGGACCGTGTGCTCGCGCTACGCGACGGGCAGCTGATCGACTACGACCCCGAGCAGGGGTTCGCCGCGGTTCACGCGACGTGACGGAGCTCGCGGGAGATCCGCGGTGAAGCTCGCGAACCTCATGCATCTCTATCGCGTGCGCCTACGCGCGCGCGTGCTGCAGGAGTGCTTCGCGGTGGTCGGGATCGCCGCCGGGGTCGCGCTGCTGTTCGCTTCGCAGATCGCCAGCCAGAGCCTGTCGAGCTCCGTGGGGCAGCTCAACAGCGGGATCGTCGGGCGCGCCACCTTGCAACTCACCGCGCGTGACGCGCACGGCTTCCCTCAAGGTCTGCTCGCGCGGGTGCGCCACATCCCCGGCGTGCGTGTCGCGGCGCCGCTGTTGGAAGCGAACGCGAATGCGCTCGGCCCCAAGGGCAGGGAGTCGGTCGAGCTGGTCGGCGCCGATGCGAGCTTGACCGAACTCGACGGCGCGCTCGTGCGCCGCGCCGCGTTGTCGCCGTTCGCCGGTCTCGGTGTGGTCGTGCTGCCAGCGCCGGTGGCCCGGACGCTGGGGGTGACGAAGTTCGGCGCGACGATCAAGTTCCAGATCGGGGGGAGCGTGAGCGAAGCCGCGCTCTACGCACAGCTTTACGAACGCCAGATCGGGGCGCTGATCGACAGCCCGATCGCGATCGGGCCGCTCGGCTTCGCCCAGGAACTGAGTGGGCTGTCCGGCCGTCTGAGCCGCGTTCTCGTTGAGCCGGCGCCCGGCCGTGAAAGCGCGGTGCGCGCGGCGCTCGTGCAACTGGCGTCCGGGCGCCTGAACGTCGAGTCCTCGAACTACGACGAGGCGCTGTTCGCGAAGGCCGCCGCGGCCACCAACCAGTCGACCGCGCTGTTCGCGGTCATCAGCGCGCTCGTGGGCTTCCTGTTCGCGTTCAACGCGATGCTGTTGACGGTTCCCCAGCGGCGCCGGCTGATCGCCGACCTGCGCCGCGATGGATATACCCCGCGCGCGGTGATCGGCGTGCTGCTGCTGGACGCCGTCGTGCTCGGGGCGATCGCCTCGGCGCTCGGGCTCGTGCTCGGCGATGAGCTCTCGATCCATCTGTTCCACGCGACCCCGGGCTATCTCTCCTCCGCGTTCGCCGTCGGCTCGCAACGCGTCGTCGGCGCGCAGAGCGTCGCGATCGCCGTCGGCGGGGGCATGCTCGCCGCGATCGTGGCCGTCCTCAGCCCGCTCAGGGACATCCTCTCGCGCGACCCGCTCGCCGCGATCACGATCAAGCAGGACTCGGGCACGCTCGCCACGCGCTGGCTCGCGGCGGGCGGCCTCGTGTGCCTTGCCGTCACGCTCGTCATCCTCGAGGCCGCCCCGGCGGAGGCGGTGATCGGCATGGTCACCCTGATCGCCGCGCTCTTGCTGTTGTTGTCGCTCCCGCTGAACGCGGCGCTCGCGCTAGTCAAGCGCGCGGCGCCCGCGATCACGAGCGCCGTGCCGCACATCGCGGCCATGGAGCTGCGCTCGGGCCGCGCCCGTGCCGTCGCGATCGCCGCGACCGGGGCCGTCGCGGTGTTCGGCAGCGTCGCGATCCAGGGGGCGCACGGCGACCTGCTGCATGGCCTCGAAAACGCCGCCCACGACGCGAACGCGTACACCGACGTGTGGGTCTCGCCGGCGGGCACCTACAACCTGCTCACGACCGCGCCGTTTCCCACCGGCGCGACACAGACCAAGCTCGCGCGGCTTGCGGGAGTGCGCGAAGTGCGCGTCTATCGCGGTGGCCTGCTCGACTACCGCGACCGGCGCGTGTGGGTGATCGCGCCACCGGACGCAGCCGACCCGCTCGTGCCTCCGACGCAGCTCGTGGAAGGCGACCTCTCGCAGGCAACCGCGAGGGTGCGCGCGGGCGGCTGGGTTGTTCTCTCCCAGGCGCTTGCCGCCGAACACCATCTCCATATCGGCCAGGCGTTCACGTTGCCCACGCCCGACCCCACGGAGTTCCGCGTCGCCGCGCTGTCCACGAACATCGGCTGGGCGCCCGGCGCGATCGTCATGAACGCAAACGACTACGCCCGGGCGTGGGGATCGAGCGATGCGAGTGCCTTCAACATCCTGCTCGCGCCCGGCGTATCTGAGGATCAGGGCCGCAAAGAGGTCGAAGCGGCCCTGGGAAACAGCACCGGGCTGGCGGTCGAGACCGCGGAACACCGCGCCGGCCAGCAGCGCGAGCTCAGCCGCCAGGGGCTCACCCGCCTGAGCCAGATCGCGACGCTCATCCTGACCGCGGCCGTGCTCGCGATGGCCGCGGCGATGGGCGCGATGATCTGGCAGCGCCGGCCGCGCCTGGCGAAGCTCAAGCTCGAGGGCTTCCCCCGCAAAGAACTGTGGCAGACGATCATGCTCGAGAGCCTGCTGCTCCTCGGCGTCGGCTGCACGACCGGAGCGCTCGCCGGGCTCCTCGGCCAGCAGCTCCTCGACCGCGCGCTCGCGAACGTCATCAACTATCCCGTCGTCCACTCCGTCGGCCTACTCCCGGCGGTGACCAGCCTCGCGCTTGTCACCGCTGCCGCCGTGGCGATCGTCGCCGCCCCCGGCTATCTAGCCGCGCGTGTTCCGGCCGCATTGGCGCTGCAGGACTGATATCGAGGGGGTTTGTCAGGGGGCTTGGCCCGGACCGGAGGGTTGGCCCGGACCGCGCGCCACATAGCGCTCCGCGGCCTCCGAGAGGATCTGCAGCATCGCCGGCGCCGCCGGCAGCAGGCGAGCGCCCGCCGGCGCGGCGGCGATCACCTGGCGCACGGGCGGATTGGGGGAGAGGGCGCGGATCACAATGTCCTCGCGGGTGGGCGGGCGATCGAATAGAGCCAGCTCCGGTATCAAGGCGACCCCCACCCCGGCGGCGACCAGCCCCTGGACCGTCTGGTAGTCGTCACTCTCGAACGCCACATTCGGCTCAAACCCGGCTGCGTGACATGCGCGCACGACCTCGCGCGCGCACGGGCTCGCGCTCGAGGTCTGTATCCAGGCTTCGTCGCGCAGGTCCTCCAAGCGGAGCTTGCGTTTCTCGGCGAGCGCGTGCTCGCGGGGGAGCGCCAGGTAGAGAGGATCCTTGAGCAGCGCCACGCGCGTGAGCTCGTCCGTGGGGGAGGAGGCGCCGAACTCGAACAGCAGCGCGAGGTCGATCTCACCGGCGCGCAGCCGCGGCGCGATCTGCTCGGGCTCGCCCTCGGCCAGCGTCAGCTCCACATCGGGGTGGCGCGCGCGGAAAGTGGCGATCGCGAGCGGCATCAGCGTCGCCCCGGCCGACGGGAACGAGGCCATCCTCAGCCTGCCCCCGCGCAGGCCGGCGATCGCTCCGAGCGCCGCCTCGGCGGACTCCAGCCGCGCGAGGATCCCCTCGGCGTGTCCCACCAATGTCTGGCCCGCAGCGGTCAAGCTGACCCCCCGCGGGTGGCGTTGCAGCAGCGTCATCCCGACTTCCTGCTCGAGCGCGGCGATCTGCTGGGAGACAGCGGACTGCGTGTAGTCCAGTGCCTCGGCCGCCGCTGAGAACGAGCCGCGCCGGGCGACCTCGTCGAGAACCTTCAGACGAGCGACATTAAGCATAAGTACAACTTATATCAAAGATTACAACAATCATTGGTACTGATGGCAGGATGCTGCCAACATGAAACGAAAGAACTTCGCACGGATCTAGAAACAAAGGGGCTGACAATGACCAGAATCATCGTTTCCTATGACGGGACCGCCAACGAGGACGACGCGATCGCGCTCGGCCGCATCTTTGCCAGCGCCGGCGCCGAGGTGTCCCTCGGTTACGTTCGCCACACCGACGAGGCCGTGAGCGACGAGGAGGCCCAGACAGTGGTGCTCGATCGCGCGGCCGCGCTGTTCGCCGGCACGTTCGCCTCCAGCCACGTCGTGACCAACCGCTCCACGCCCGAGGGTCTGAGCGCGCTGGCAGAGCAGATCGGCGCTCAGGCCATCGTGTTCTGCTCGGACTCCCACACCGCTCCAGGCCATGTCACGATCGGCAACTCCGCTCAGCAGCTGCTGGAGGGTGGTCCGGTCGCGGTCGCAATCGCTCCCGTCGGCCTCGCCCAGCGGGGCGAGAGCGTGCAGCGGGTCGTCAGCGTCGGTGAGCCCGGAGGCGACTCGAGCGCGCAGGCGACAGCAGAGGCTCTGGCCGGCGCGCTCGGCGCGCAGGTCGTGCCGGTGGCCGACGAGCAGGCCGATCTGCTCGTGATCGACTCGCGCAAGGAGGCCGCTCTGGGCCGCGTCTCGATCAGCGCTTCGGCGTCGCACCTGATCGAGATCGCCACCTGCCCTGTACTCGTTACGCCGCGTGGCGTCGCGCTGTCGTTCGGCAGGCCCGTCGCCCTTACCGCCTAACGCATCGGGCGTCCGCGTGCTCGCGCGTGTAGGTAGCGCGCGAGCGCGTGGGCGAAGTCCAGCCCGCCGCCCACGAAATGGCCGATCGGGCCGGTCCACAGCCACGTCTCCGCGCGCTTCACCGGCGATCTGTGCGGGGGGGCTGACACGGGCAAGAACGGTATCGTGGCGGGCATGCCCGCCGCTGCCGTTGCCGTGCAGACCACCGTCACCGAGCTTCCAGACTCGCGCGTGCGCCTGGATGTGCACGTGCCGCCCGAGGAGCTCGAGCGGAGCATCGAGCGTAAGGCCGGCCAGCTCGGGCGGCAACTGAAGCTCCCCGGCTTTCGTAAGGGCAAGGTGCCCGCGCCGCTGGTCATCCAACGGTTGGGTCGCGAGGCCGTGCTCGAGGAAGCCGTGCGAGACGCGCTCGGGGCGTGGTACGCGGACGCGATCGAGAAGACCGGCATCGTCCCCGTCGGCGACCCGCAGATCGACCTCGGCGATCTGCCACCGCAGGGCGAGACGCTCGCGTTCTCGATCGAGATCGGCGTGCTGCCGAAGGCCGACCTCGGCGCCTATCGGGGCCTCGAGGTGGCGCGACGCGAGCCCTCGGTGCATGACGCGCAGATTGACGAGGAGATCGATGCCATGCGCGAGCGACTTGCGCGCCTGGAGACCACGGAGCGCTCGGCCGCCGCGGGCGACTTCGTCGTGATCGACTATCTCGGCTCGATCGACGGCGAGCCGTTCGCAGGCGGTGAGGGGCGCGATCAGCTCATCGAGCTGGGCGCCGGCAACCTGATCCCGGGCTTCGAGGACGGCCTCTTGGGCGCTGGCGCTTCCGAGACGCGCACGGTCGCGCTGTCGTTTCCCGATGACTACCCCAACGAGGAGCTCGCCGGACGTCCGGCGTCGTTCGCGATCACCGTCAAGGAGGTCAAGCTCAAGCAGCTCCCTGAGATCGACGACGACCTCGCGATCGACGCCGGTTTCGACAGCGTGCAGGAGCTGCGCGAGGACATTCGCGCGCGCCTGCTCGAGCTCGACGAGGGGCGGATCGAGGGCGAGTTTCGCGAGGCGGCGCTCGATGCGGCGGTGGCCGGGGCACAGGTTCCGCTCACCCCGGAGCTCGTTCGCGCGCGTGCCCAGGAGATGTGGGAGCGGATGCTCCACTCGCTCTCCCACCGCGGGATCTCGCGCGAGGCCTACATGCAGATCTCAGGGCGCGAGGAACAGGAGACCCTCGCGGAGATGGCGCCCGACGCCGAGCTGGCCCTGCGTCGCGAGGCTGTGCTGAGCGCCATCGTTGCCGCGGAGGGCATCGAACCTTCGGAGGAGGAGCTGCTCGAGGCGCTCGCGCCGAGCGCCGAGCGCGAGGGGATCGCGCCGGAGAAGCTGCTCGACAAAGTGCGCTCCGCTGGGCGCCTGGATGAGGTGCGCGAGGATCTCGCCGTGCGCAAGGCGGTCGAGCTGATCGCGGTCAACGCCACGCCGATTCCCGTCGAGCAGGCCAAGGCGCGCGAGCAGCTGTGGACGCCCGAGAAGGAGGCTTTAGGCGAAAAGGCGGCCGTCGCGGCGGTCGCGGGGTCCGAGCGGGCAGGCGACACGGCGGCGCCGGGCCGATTGTGGACGCCAGACCGCTAGGGTTGATCTCAGAAGGAATCGAGCCGGGGAAGCGAAACAAAGCGAAACCATGAGCCCGAAAGCGAGAGCATGAGCCCACTTGTCCCGATGGTCGTCGAGCAGACCTCGCGAGGCGAGCGCGCATTCGACATCTACAGCCGCCTGCTCAACGAGCGGATTATCTTCCTCGGCACACCCGTGGACGATCAGATCGCCAACCTGATCGTCGCCCAGCTCCTGCACCTGGAGTCCGAGGACCCCGACAAGGACGTCTCGCTGTACGTCAACTCGCCCGGCGGGTCGGTCTACGCGGGCCTCGCGATCTACGACACGATGCAGTTCATCAAGCCCGACGTGCAGACGATCTGCGTCGGCATCGCAATGTCGATGGGCGCTCTGCTCCTGGCGGGAGGCGCGGCGGGCAAGCGGATGGCGCTGCCCAACGCGAAGATCCTCATCCACCAGGTCTCATCGAGCTTTCAGGGCCAGGCGACCGACATCGAGATCCACGCCAAGGAGATCATCGACGTGCGCCAGCGGCTGGACGAGATCATCGCCAAGCACACCAAAAAGGAGCTCTCAGACGTGCGCAAAGACACCGAGCGCGACTACTTCATGAGCTCCGAGGAGGCGAAGGAGTACGGGATCATCGATCGCGTTATTTCGGAGCATTAGCTTCGAGTACGCGGAGGGCATGAACGCCACGGTGGGGAGAAAAGGAAATGGCCAGACCGACAGATTCAAACGAGCAACTGTTGTGCAGCTTCTGCGGCAAGTCCCAGCGGCAGGTCAAGAAGCTGATCGCCGGCCCCGGCGTCTACATCTGCGACGAGTGCATCGATCTCTGCAACGAGATCATCGACGAGGAGCTGTCCGCTCCGCCCGCGTTTGACCTGGAGCACCTGCCGAAGCCGCGCGAGATCTATGACGTGCTCGACGAGTATGTAGTCGGGCAGGATCCCTCCAAGCGCACGCTCTCGGTCGCCGTCTACAACCACTACAAGCGCGTGCAGATGATGCAGTCCGGCGATAGCGACATCGAGCTGCAGAAGTCGAACATCCTGCTGCTCGGCCCGACCGGCTGCGGCAAGACGCTGCTCGCGCAGACGCTCGCGCGGATCCTCAACGTGCCGTTCGCGATCGCCGACGCGACCGCGCTGACCGAGGCCGGCTACGTCGGCGAGGACGTCGAGAACATCCTGCTCAAGCTGATCCAGGCCGCCGACTACGACGTCAAGAAGGCCGAGACGGGGATCATCTACATCGACGAGGTCGACAAGATCGCGCGCAAGGCCGACAACCCGTCGATCACCCGTGATGTCTCCGGCGAGGGCGTCCAGCAGGCGCTCTTGAAGATCCTCGAGGGCACCCAGGCCTCGGTGCCGCCGCAGGGGGGGCGCAAGCATCCCCACCAGGAGTTCCTGACGATCGACACGACCAACGTGCTGTTCATCTGCGGTGGCGCGTTCGCCAACCTCGACAAGGTGATCGAGCGGCGGATCGGGCACAAAGGCGTTGGCTTCGCCGCGGCGATCGAGGTCAAGGCCGAGCGCGACACGGGCGAGATCTTCGAGCACTGTCTCCCCGAGGACCTGATCGAGTACGGCCTGATCCCCGAGTTCATCGGCCGCCTACCCGTGATGTCGGCGGTTCACCAACTCACGCGCGAGGATCTCGTCTCGATCCTCGTGGAACCGCGCAACGCGCTGGTGAAGCAGTTCCAGCGGTTCTTCTCCTTCGACGGCATCGAGCTCGTGTTCTCCGAGGACTCATTGACGGCGGTTGCGGAGAAGGGCTTGGCGCGCGAAACCGGCGCGCGCGGGCTGCGCTCGATCATCGAGGAGATCCTGCTGGAGGTCCAATTCGAACTGCCCTCTCGCCGCGACGTCAAGAAGTGCGTTGTCACCAAGGAGACCGTCGAGAAGGGCCTCACGCCCACGCTCGTGACCGAAGCCGCGCCCGAAGAAGTCGATGACGACGCGGGGCTGCGCGAGGAGTCGGCGTAACGTCGTAGTTCTTGCGTAGGTTTGCTCGCGCCGCCTGGCACGTATGCCCGCTACCATCGCCCTGTGTCATCAAAGCCCAAGTCTGAGCACAAGTCGAAGCTGTCCCGCGTCAAGGCCGTGCCGTGGGCCGTCCTCTTGCAGGCCGGCGTGATCCTGGGCAGGCGCTGGACGGCGCTGTCGGCGAAGGAGCGCGCGCGGTTGGCTGAGCTCATGCGCTCCTCGCGCGGGCGGGTGGGCAACCTGAGCCTCAAAGAGCGATTGGAGCTACGCAAGCTGGCGCGCAAGCTCGACATCAAGGGCATGGGCAACGAGCTGCGGCCGCTCTTCCGCTCAAAGCGCCGCTGATGTGCCTCTGTTTGCGTGCGCGGCCGCGACGTTGAGCACTCAGATCGACCATTATCATGGCCAACGAAGACCTTGACAAGCTCTCCACGCACGAGCTCCACGACCGAGCGATACACCGGGCGGAGAAGCACCTGGACGTCGGTTTCTTCTGGTCTTTGCTGAAGCTGATCCCGGCGGCCAAGGCCGCCAGCGGGGATGAGGGCGAGGCTGAGTACGACGTCCAGTTCGCCAAAGGCAAGATCTACGACGCGCTGCACTCGGGCGACGGCGAACTGGGTGAGGCGCTGCGCCCCGTGTTCATCGACTACCTGCACAAGCACCCCGACGCTTAGAACGCTGGCGGTCCTCACGTGACGCCCTGGACGAAAGCTCAGGCCGAGCGCCACCTGCAAACGCTCGAGCTGTTCGGGATGCGCTTCGGGCTCGACCGGATGCGGCGGATGATGACCGTGCTGGGCTCCCCTCAGCGGCGCTTTGACGCGATCCACGTTCTCGGTACGAACGGGAAGTCCTCGACCACGCGCATGATCGCCGCAATCCTCGAGCGCCACGACCTGCGCACCGCCGCCTACACCTCGCCCCACCTGATGTCTTACTCAGAACGCGTGCAGATCGGCGAGCGCGATCTCGCGCCTGAGGCTTTCGCCGCCGCGATCGAGCGGGCGGCGTGGGCGCAGGAGCGGGTCAACCGCACGCTGTCCGAGGGCGACCACGTGACCCAGTTCGAATTGCTCACCGCAGCCGCGCTGTGGGCGATGGCCGAGCGCGAGGTAGAGGTCGCGGTGGTCGAGGCCGGACTCGGCGGGCGCTACGACGCGACCAGCGTGATCGAGTCGCGTGTGACCGTGCTCACGAACGTAGGACTCGAGCACACCCGCTGGCTGGGGCCGACGGTGCACGACATCGCCGAGGAGAAGCTCGCGGTGCTGCGGCCCGACACGTCGCTCGTGCTGGGCGCCGAGCTGGCGCCGGAGGCCCTCGCGGTGGCCGAGCGGGTCGCGGGGGAGCAGGACGCGCGGATCGTGGCGGCCGGCGGCGCGCCGGTCGGTCTCGAGCTGGCCGCGGGCGGCTCGTTTCAGCGCCGTAACTTCGCGCTCGCGCGCACGGCCGCGGAAACCTATCTGCGTGAGCTCAGCATCGAGCAGCGCGAGGACGCGGTGCGGGGGGCGGCAGCCGAGACGGTCGTGCAAGGGCGCTTGCAGATCGTCGCGGGGGATCCGCTGACCGTGCTCGACTGCGCCCACAATCCCGATGCCGTCCTCGCGCTCGTCGAGTCGCTGCCAGAAGTTCTCGCCGGCCGGCCGCTGGGAGTGGTGCTCGGTGTGCTCGAGGACAAGGATGCCGCAAGCATGCTCGCGACGCTGCTGCCGCTCTGTGAGCGCGCGTGGTTCACCGCGCCGCCGAGCAGTCGTGCCCTGTCGCCCGCCGCGCTCGAGTCGCTCGCTCGCCAACTCGGCTTCGATGCGGTCATCTGTGAGCCCCGGCCGCGAAGGGCGCTCGAGCAAGCGCGCGCATGGGCGCACGCACAACCCGGCGTTGGGGCTGTGATCGCCACGGGCTCCGTCTATCTCGTCGGCGATCTGCTCGCGGACCGGGACGCCTCCGATACGCTGAGCTCCTCGCCGGAAGCCCTCCCCGGAAGCGCAACCAGATGAATGACGAAGGTCCATCCGTGCTCACCATGATCGGCGCCGTCGCCCTGATCGTGGCGTTGGTGATTCTCGTGTTCTTCGCTGCCGGCTATGGTTTCGGCCGGTTGTTTCTCTAAACTCAGCCGGCCGATGCTTCCCCTCGCCTACTTTGGAATCGAAAGCAGCGGCCTGAACCTGGTCGTCGACCTGCTCATTCTGTTCCTCGTCGTCCTGTACTTCTCGCTGATCTACTGGACCTACGCCGATGCCCGTCGCAGGATCTTCGATCCGATGCTGGTCGGCTGCGCCACCGCGGCATCGCTGTTCCCGTTCGTGGGCACGATCGTCTATATGATCCTGCGTCCGCCCGAGTACCTAGAGGATGTGCGCGAGCGCGAGCTCGAGATGCAGGCGGCAGAGGCGCGTCTGCACGAGCTCGACTATGGGCTGTGCCCGCACTGTGACTACCGCGTGGAGCGCGACTTCATCCGCTGTCCCAGCTGCCTGCGCAAGCTGAAGGAGCGCTGCGTCAACTGCTCGCGCCCGCTGGATCAGGCTTGGACGATCTGTCCGTACTGCGAGACCGAGGTTCCCGGCTCGAGCTCGCGGCGCAACCGCCGTCGCCGTGCACCCGTCGAGAGTGACCCAGCGGCCACCCAAGGCGAGCCGACCGTCAAGGACGACTGGTTGGAGATCGGTGGCGCCGCCGCCGAAGGCGGTCCGGCTAGGGAAGGTGGTGAAGGCGCCCGTGTGCCGATCGCCCCCGAGACGGCCACGAGGCCGCGCACGAGCGCCGGACGCGCCAGCCGCCCACGCCCGACATCGTAAATAGAGCCCTCACCCAAAGGAACCCATGGACCGAACCCTGATCCTCGTAAAGCCCGACGCCTTCGCCCGGGGACTGAGCGGCGAGATCATCGCCCGCTTTGAGCGTAAGGGGTTGACGATCGTCGCACTGCGCCACATGACCGTGACGCGGGAGCTGGCCGAGCGCCACTATGCCGAGCACGCAGAGCGCCCATTCTTCGGTGAGCTCGTCGACTTCATCACCTCCGGACCGATCGTCGCGATGGTGCTCGAGGGCGTAGAAGCGGTCAAGGCCGCGCGTCAGACGATCGGCGCGACCAATCCGCTCGAGGCCACCACTGGCTCGATCCGCGGAGACTTCGCGATCGAGGTGGGTCAGAACATGGTGCACGGCTCGGACTCAGCCGAGTCCGCGGCGCGCGAGGCGGGGCTGTTTTTCCCGGACTTGTAGAGGGGGCCCGCCCGAGGGCAGGCCCCCTCCCGACCTTCCCCCGGTGTTTCGAGGAGGCTTGTGTCAACGTCGCGATCCCCACGGTCATCGAGCAGGACCAGCTGAGTTGACACCTACTGAGCTGTCTCCTCCATTTGTCCTCGCCTCGCGCTCGCCGCAGCGGCGGGCGATCCTGGAGCGTCTGGGGGTCGCGTTCACGGTGCGTCCCGCCGACGTGGAGGAGCTCGACCGGGGCGACCCCGGGGAGGTGGCTCAGGAGAACGCCCTGCGCAAGGCGCGCGCGGCGCATGAGCTGGGGGCCGGCGGCGTGGGGGAGGTGGTGCTGGGCTGCGACACACTGGTGGCGTTTGAGGGCACGCTCTACGGCAAGCCCGGCGACGAGGTTGAGGCCAGGGCGACGCTAAGAGCGCTGAGCGACGCCACGCATGAGGTGATCAGTGGGCTCGCGCTGCTGCTGGGCGAGGAGGAGCGCACCGCGATAGCGCGCACGGAGGTCACGTTTCGAGTGCTCGACGAGGCTCTGCTCGACTGGTATCTGGCCACCGGTGAGTGGCGCGGGCGGGCGGGCGGCTACGCGATTCAGGGGGCCGGCGCGGCGCTGGTGCGCGCCGTGGAGGGCGATTACGAGAACGTCGTCGGCCTATCGCTCGGGGCGCTGCTCGACATCTATCCCGAACTTCTTTTCGCCTGCAAATAAGCTGGCATCCCTCCTCGGCGTCGCGGGGCGTTCGCTAGACTCACCCCCGCGTACGCCCCGGACGAGCGCTGGTCGCCGAACGGGCCGCTGGCCGATCTTCGATCGGTAGCGAGGCCAGACCAATTCCAAGCATGCCACCTCTCAATATATGGGCATCTTCTCTTATCTAACCGGATTCGGCGGCCGCGACATGGCGGTCGATTTGGGCACGGCGAACACGCTTGTGTACGTGCGCGGACGCGGGATCGTGCTATCCGAGCCGAGCGTCGTAGCGATCGATTCCCGCACCGGCGAAGTGCACGCGGTCGGCATCGAGGCCAAGCGCATGCTCGGCCGCACACCGGGCACGATCCAGGCGATCAGGCCGCTGAAGGACGGGGTGATCGCGGACTTCGACGTGACCGAGCAGATGCTGCGCCACTTCATCCAGAAGGTCCATCAGAACCGCTGGGCGCATCCGCGTGTCGTGGTGTGTGTGCCCTCCGGGGTGACCGGGGTCGAGAAGCGCGCCGTCGAGGAGGCGTGCCTGTCGGCTGGTGCGCGCACGGCCTACCTGATCGAGGAGCCGATGGCGGCGGCGATCGGAGCGGGGCTGCCGGTCGGCGAGCCGACCGGCTCGATGGTCGTCGACATCGGCGGCGGCACCTCCGAGGTGGCGGTCATCTCCCTTGGCGGGATCGTGGTGTCCCAGTCGATCCGCGTCGGCGGCGACGAGATGGATGAGGCGATCATCAACTATGCGAAGAAGGAGTACAAGCTCCTGATCGGCCAGCAGACCGCGGAGGAGCTGAAGCTCGAGATCGGCTCGGCCTGTCCGATGGCGGAGGAGCTCCAGGCCGAGATCCGCGGGCGCGACATGGTCGCCGGGTTGCCCAAGACGGTCGTGCTGAGCAGTGAGGAGATTCGCCAGGCGCTCGAGGAGCCGCTCAGTCAGATCATCGACGCGGTCAAGGAGACGCTCGACCGCACCCCGCCGGAGCTGGCGTCGGACATCATGGACCGCGGCATCATGCTCGCTGGCGGGGGCTCGCTGCTGCAGGGCCTGGACGAGCGGCTGCGCGAGGAGACGCAGATGCCCGCGCACCTGGCCGAGTCGCCGCTGACATGCGTGGCGGTCGGTTCGGGCCGATCGCTCGAGGAGTTCGAGGCGATCCACCGCTCCAACCGCACCTCGCGCAACCGGCGACGGCGGTGATCGACGCGGCCGTTCCGCGGCGCTCAGCGCTGGCCGATCTCAGACGTTCGGTCGCGCTAGCGATGCTCGACGTTCGGGTGGGTGGGCCGTCACTCAATCTGCGCTTGCGTGCGTCACATCCCCCTTGCGGGCGACTGCGGCATGGGGCGTCGATCAGGGACGGCGCGTACTCTTCCCGTGAACGCTTTGGAAGGTAGCTATTCGTGTATGACAAGACGGTTCGGCGTCGACGTGCGGTGCTCGTGCTGCTCGTCGTGCTTTCTTTGGGCCTGTTGACCGCCTACTTCGGCGAGGCGCCGAGCGGGCGCCTGCACTCAGTGCAGCGCGGCTTCTTGACGGTCGTCTCGCCGATCCAGGATGGCGCGAACAAGGTATTGAAGCCGGTGCGCGACCTGTTCAGCTGGTTCGGCAACACGCTACACGCGAAAAGCCAGCTCGCGGAAGTGCGCAAGCAGAACGACATCCTGCGCAAGGAAGTGATCGCCGAGCGCGCGGACGAGCACGGCTACCACGAACTGTTGGGCCTCTACCACCTCGATCAGCTCAGCCTGAACAGCTACCGCCCGGTTACCGCCACGGTCGTCGGCAAGTCACCGAACCTGTGGTACTCGACGGTCGTGATCGACAAGGGCACCTCCTCGGGGGTCCAGAAAAACGACCCGGTCGTCAACGAAGAAGGGTTGGTGGGCAAGGTCGCACAGGCAGCCTCAGACGGCGCCGTGGTCGATCTGATCACCGACTCAGAAGTCGGCGTCTCCGCACGGATCAACGGGACGAACGCAACCGGCGTGGTGCAGCCGAAGGTGGGCGAACCGAACGATCTGGTGCTGCAGTACCTGCCGGGCGGAACCGCGGCCAATCGCGGCGAAAACGTCGTCACCTCAGGAACGTTGGAAAGCCCGGACGACTCGCTCTATCCGCCCGGGATACCGATCGGGCAGGTGAGCTCCGAAGACGAAGAAAGCGGGTTCAAGTCGGTCAACGTGCATCCGCTGGCCGACCTGCACAACCTCAATGTCGTGCAGGTGCTCACCTACACCCAGAGCAGCAAGCCGGCGCGTCTGGTCGGCCTTCAGTCGAGCCTGCCGAGTGCCGGGCAGAGCAACCCGGGCAGCGGTGAAGGCAACCCGCTCACATCGGCCTCGACGGGCGTCGGCGGATGACGCTTTCCGGCTCGCTGCTCACGCGGATCGCGGTGCTCATCCTCGTCGTCGTGTTCTTCCAGATCGGCGTCGTCTCCGAGGTGCCGGTGTTTGGCGTCACGGTCGATCTGTCGCCGCTCGTGGTGGCGTTCGTCGGGCTTTTGTGCGGCTCGACGATCGGGGCCGCAACCGGGTTTGTGGTCGGTCTGCTCGTCGACCTGGCGCTGGTGCAAACGCTGGGCGTGACTTCGTTGATCTTCACGCTGATCGGCTACTGGTGCGGGCGTCTACGCGAGCTGCGCGACCCCCAGGCCACGCTCACGCCGCTGCTGGTGGGCGCGGCTGCCGCTGCCGCCGCCGCCGTGGGGTACTCGTTGATCGAGTTCATGCTCGGTGTCGACGCGCCGGTCAGCCTCGAGCTGCTGCGCCAGATCGTGCTCGGCGTGGTCGTGGACACGATCTTCGCGCTGCCGATGTGGCTGGTCGTGCGCCGCAGCCTCGAACCGGGCTTGCCCGACGATCCGCGTCGTCGTCGCAGACGTGCATATACGACCGGGGGCCTGAGTCCTCTCTCACGCTCGTGAGCAGACGAGCACATATGGCGACGCTGGATCGGCACCTTTACCGATCGGGGCTAGATCCCCATGCACGCATGAGTGGGAGCCGCTGACATGAGCACGCCGATCGAGCGCGTCAAACCGACCGATCCACGGATGCCCGTCTCTCCGCAGCTGGCGCTGCGGGTGGCGGTGCTGGGCGGCGTGGCGCTGCTGATGTTCGGGATCATCTTCTTCCGCCTGTGGTACCTGCAGGTGCTGACCGGCGAACAGTACGTCCAGGAAGCGGCTGCCAACACCGTGCGCGACCTGCCGGTGGCCGCGCCGCGCGGACAGATCCTCGACCGCGAAGGCCAGCCGATCGTCGCGAGCATGGTGACCAACGCGGTGCAGATCGTGCCCTCGGCGCTGCCGCCCGCGGGCCGGCCCCGGCTGACCGTATATCGGCGGCTGGGCGCGCTGTTGGGAATGAGCGCCGGTCACATCGAGGCGCTCGTGATCAAGGGCCGCACGGCGCTGCCATATGCGCCCGTGACGATCAAGACGGCCGCCGGCCGGGGAGTGCTGACCGAGCTCGCCGAGCGCCAGAGCGAATTCCCCGGCGTCACCCAGCAGCCCGTCTCGATTCGTTCCTACCCCTACGGCGAGATGGCCGCGCAGGTGCTCGGCTACGTCGGCCAGGTAAACAAAGCGGAGCTGGAAAAGCCGGCCTTCCGTGGGGTCCAGCAGGGCACCGTGGTTGGCCAGGAAGGGCTCGAGTACTTCTACGACCGGTATCTGCGTGGGCGGGAGGGCGTACAGCGCGTGCAGGTCAACTCGGCCGGCTACCCCGAGCCGACGCGCCTGCAGCCGCAACCTCCCAAGGCCGGCTACAGCCTCGGCACGACGCTCGACCTCGGCCTGCAGCGCGAGGGGGAAAAGGCGCTGCTCGAGGGGATCGAAAACGCCCGCGCGGGCGGGAAACCCGCGATCGCCGGGGCGTTCACCGCGCTCGATCCGCTCAACGGGGAAGTGCTCGCGATCGGCTCATACCCGAGCTTTGATCCGAATAAGTTCGCCAAGCCGCTGACAGAAAGCGAATACAAGGCGCTCGAGGGCAAGAACGGCGGCGAAGAAACGCCCTCACGCCTGGTCAACCGGGCGGTCAACGGCGCATACCCGACGGGCTCGACGTTCAAGCCGATCACGGCGATGGCGGCGCTCGAAGGGGGCGTGATCGACCCGAGCGAGGCGCTCGGCGGGGGCCAGTGCATCGACGTGACCGGCGAGCAGTTCTGCAACTCCGGCCACACCGACTATGGCGCGGTGGGTCTCGTCGAAGCGCTGAAGGTCTCCTCTGACACCTACTTCTTCACCGTCGGCGAGCTTGCCAACAGCCATGGCGACGTGATCCAGAACAAGGCTCGCGAACTGGGGATTGGCGAGCAGACGGGGATCGACCTGCCGAGCGAGCTCACCGGGACGATTCCCAGCCGGCAGTGGTTGGTCAAGCAAAACGAAGCCGAATCCAAATGTCAGCGCGAACACCATGGCCACCCCTGCCACATCGTGGCCGAACCGGGCGAGCCGTGGACCGTGGGCTACAACATGGACCTGGCGGTCGGCCAGGGAAGCTTGCAGACCGATCCGCTGCAGATGGCGGTGGCCTATTCGACACTCGCCAACGCTTACATTCACGGCGGTGAAGGGGAGGTCATCACGCCCCACCTCGGCCGCCAGATCGACGAACCAAGCGGAGGGCTCGTGCAGAGCCTGAGCCAGAACTTCCCGCCGAAACGCCGCGTGCACTTGAACGACTCTGACCTGAGCGACGTGATGGAAGGCATCCACGAGGCTGCCAGCCAGCCGGGCGGCACCTCCGCGGACGTGTGGGCGGGCTGGAACCAGGCACAGCACCCCGTGTACGGCAAGACGGGCACGGCCGAACGCGCGGGGCACGTCGAACAGTCGTGGTACATGTGCTTCATCGCCGACCCCAAGCGCCCGATCGTGATCGCCGTGACCGTCGAAGAAGGCGGCTTCGGCGCCGAAACCGCCGCGCCGATCGCCCGCCTGATTGCGTCGAAGTGGTTCGGCCAGCCCGAGAAGTTCGTCGCCGGGACCTCGAAAACGTTCTGACCCATCGATGCCTACGCCCCTGACCAGCCCGATCAAAGCTCCCGAGCGCATCGAGCAGCCCGCGGCGCGCCACGCCGCGGGCTCGGGCAAACGGTTCGCGATGCCACTCGACCCGCTGCTGACGCTCGCGGTGATCGTTCTGGGGATTGCCTCGGTGATGACGCTCGGCACGGCCACCCATGAAGCGATACCCGGCGATCCCAACTACTACGTCACCCGCCAGGCGATCTACCTGGGGATCGGCCTGGCCTTGATGGTCGTGCTCGCCCGGATCGACTACGCGCGCCTGCGTCAGCTGAAATACGGCATCTACGCCCTGCTGATCCTCAGCATCCTCGCCGTGCTCGGGGCGGGCCAGGAAACCAAAGGCGCCACGCGGGCGATCAGCCTGCCGTTCTTCTCGTTTCAGGGCTCTGAGCTCGGCAAGGTGCTGTTGATCCTGGCGCTGGCGGGGTTCATCGTCGATCGCGCCCGGCGGCTGCGCGAGCGCGACACGACCGCCCGCGTGATGCTCGCGGCGCTGGTGCCGGCGATGCTCGTGATCGCCCAGCCGGACCTCGGCTCGGGGATGGTGTACATGGTGATCGCGTTCGTCATGCTGCTGGTGGCGGGGGCGCCATGGCAGCAGCTGGGCGGACTGGTGGCGCTGGTATGCGTGTCCATCGCGATCGTGCTGGTGGCGGCGCCCGCGCTCGGCGTGCACGTGCTCAAGCCCTATCAGACCGAACGGCTGACGGCCTTCCTGCACCCCTCCTCGAACTTCGAGGAAATCAAGGAAAAGGAATCCAAGACCGGCGAACCCGATCCCCGCTATCAGCTCGCCCAGTCGAAGATCGCGATCGGATCGGGCCAGAAGACCGGCCGGGGGTCTAACTCGACCCAGCTCACGGGCAACTACTTGCCCGAGGACGACACCGACTTCATCTTCGCCGCCGTCGGTGAGCAGTACGGCTTCCTCGGCGCCGGCCTCGTGCTGTTGTTGTACGCGCTGCTCATGTGGCGCACGCTGCGAATCCTGGTCATGTCGAAGGACCTGTTCGGGTCGCTCGTGGCAGCCGGCGTAGCGGCTATGCTCATGTTTCAAGTGTTCGTAAACGTGGGCATGACCATTGGGATCATGCCCATCACCGGCGTCACGCTGCCGCTCATGAGCTATGGCGGCTCGTCGGTGATCACCACCCTTCTGGCCGTAGGCTTGCTGCAGTCAATCTACGTCCAGGCACGCGCCTCAGCGGCGCTGAAGGGCCGCGTGCCGCTCTACTGATATGACAAAAAGACTGGATCAAAAAATTGAAAAAGCAAGTGCTTGTCAGCGTCGACCGCGCCGAGACGCGCGTGGCGCTTCTGGAGGCGAGCGGAACGCCCGCCGCCTCGCGAACCTCGGCGAATCGTCCTCGCAAGCGCGGCAGTGGAGCACCTGAGGCCGGTTACCGCATCGCTGAGCTCTATCTGGAGCGCCGCGGTGGCCGGTCGATAGTCGGCAACATCTATAAGGGCAAGGTCGACAACGTACTGCCTGGCCTGGAGGCCGCGTTCGTCGATATCGGCTTGGAGAAGAACGGGTTTCTGCACGTCGATGAGATCGTGCTGCCCGGGGTAGAGGCGCCCAAGCGCGGGCGTGGAACCGGCTCAGGGCGCAAGATCGCAGATCTGCTCGCGCCCGGGCAGGAGATCGTGGTGCAGGTTGTGAAGGATCCGCTGAAGACGAAGGGTGCGCGGCTGTCGATGGAGTTGACGATCGCCGGGCGCTACATGGTCTACGCCCCCACCGGCGAGGGCGTGGGCGTGTCCCGTCGGCTGGAGGACAAGGAGCGCGAACGTCTGCGCCGGCAGACCGCCGGCCTGGTCCTCGATGGCGGTGGGGCGATCGTGCGCACCGCCGCCCACGGCGCCAAGCGCGAGGACTTCGAGCGCGAGCTGAAGTACCTGCACAAGCTGCACGAGGTGCTCGTCAAACGGGTGGAGGATACGACCGCCCCGGATCTCGTCTTCCAGGAGGCCGACCTGTCCGTGCGCGTCGTACGCGACATCTTCTCCGCGCACTTCGAGCGCGCGATCGTCGACGACGAGCAGCAGTATCGCCGGCTGGTGTCGTTCTTCACGCGCACCGCTCCGGAGCTGGCCGAGCGGGTGGAGCTGTGGGAACAGAAGGAGCCGTTGTTCGAGGCATATGGCGTGAACAAGGCGATCGAGGGCGTGATGTCGCGGCGGGTCGACCTGCCCAGCGGGGGCTACCTGATGATCGACTACGCCGAGGCGCTGACCGTGATCGACGTCAACTCCGGCAGCTTCATCGGGCGCGGCAAAGGCGCGGGGCTCGAGGACACGATCACAAAGACGAACCTAGAGGCCGCCGAGGAGGTCGTCAACCAGCTCAGGCTGCGCGACATCGGCGGGATCATCGTGATCGATTTCATCGACATGGCGCGTGCGCGCAACCGCGACGCGGTCATGAAGACGCTGAGAAAGACGCTCGACGAGGATCGCACGAAGACGTTCACCGCCGAGCTGTCAAAGCTCGGCCTGGTCGAGATGACCCGCCAGAACGTGACTGAGGGCGTGCGCGAGATCATGAGTCGGCCCTGTCCGACATGCGAGGGTGAAGGCGTGATCCTCTCGGAGGAGACGATCGCGATCGAGTTCGAGCGAAAGCTGCGCGACATCGCGGTCGAGCTCCCGGAGGTCGAGGCGTTTCTCGTGCAGATCAACCCCCGGGTGACCGCGGAGTTCATCGGGCACGGCTCGCGCGTGCTGCACGGGCTCGAGGCGCAGACGGGCAAGTCGTTCCTGTTCGAGGGTTCCGAAGGGCTCGAGCTAAAACATTTCGCGATCACGTTTCAGGGCACCCGCGCGGAGGTTGAGGAGCGGGCATTGCCGTTCCGCGAGGGCGACGAGGTGCTCGTGGAGATCGTCGAGCCGCATATGTACGACGTGGACGACGCGGTGGCGAAAATCGACGGCTACATCATCTCGATCGCCGGTGCCGCGGCTCATGTCGGCGAGAAGCGGATGGTGCGCATCGACCAGGTGGGACGCACCGCGGCGAGCGCGCTGTTGCTCGACGAGTCCGGCGAGGTGGTCGAGCCCGCGCCGCGTCCCGGAGTGGCGCTGGCCGATCGCCGAGGAGTCGGGCGGCGAGGTGGCAGGCGCCCAGCGCCCAAGCCCGAGCCGGTTGCATCCCAACCGGGTGAGATCCAGTCGAGCGCGCCTCGGCTCGAGCCCGAGCTGTCCCTGAACGGTGAGGCGCCAGATCGGGCCGGGGAGACAGACGGCGACGGAGATGACCTACAATCCAAGCCTCGGCGTCGTGGCCGCAGGGGCGGGCGACGCCGTTCGGCTGCCAAAGCGCAGGCGAACACCCCAGAGTAGAGAGACGATATGTACGCGATCGTGAAGACCGGCGGCAAGCAGTACCGCGTCGAGCATGGCCAGAAGCTGCTCGTAGAGCGCCTCGCCGTCGAGGAGGGCGCTGATGTGGCGCTCGAGCCGATCCTCTACCGCTCCGAGGAGGCCGTGTTCGACAAGGCGGGCCTTGCCAAGGTGAAGGTGACCGCGAAGGTCATCGCCCACGAGCGCGGGGAGAAGCTGCGTGTGTTCAAGTTCAAGCCCAAGCGCGGGTACAAGCGGCGCACCGGCCACCGCCAGGAGCTGACGCGCATCGAGGTCACGGAGATCAAGCATGGCTCATAAGAAGGGGCTGGGCTCCAGCCGCAACGGGCGCGACTCAAACGCGCAAAGACTCGGCGTGAAGACGTTCGCCGGTCAGACGGTGACCGGCGGGGAGATTATCGTGCGCCAGCGCGGCACCAAATTCAAGCCGGGCGCCGGCGTTGGCATCGGCAAGGACGACACTTTGTATGCACGCGCCGCGGGGACCGTGCAGTTCACCACCGGGCGTCACGGGCGCCGGGTGAGCGTGCTGCCCGCCGGCGACGCCAGTTAGTGTCGTGAGTCATAAATACGCTTGAGTTTCCCGGCGCCTGACGCCCGCCGCCGCCCGCCATGTGCCACGAACACACTCACCGGCACCGTCGAACGTCAGATCACGTCCATCCATCCGGCAAACACTGACCGAATTTATGACTCAAGACACTAGAGTAATCTTCGAGTCGCAATGAATCCACGGCAGGGAGCGTGGGTGCTCGCAGCGGGACGCGCTGCGCTGGGCGTGGCGGTGCTCCTGGCGCCCGAGCAAATTACTTCGAGGTGGCTGGGAAAGCGTCATGCAGAGCAGCCGGTCGTGCGTGATCTGGTAAGGTCGCTCGGCGCGCGGGATCTTGCCCTGGGGATCGCCACCCTGCATACGATCGACGATCCCGTGTTTGGGCCGCGTGTGCAGGCCGTCTGTGCGGTGGTTGACTCGGTGGATGTGCTCGCGACGATCGCTGCGCGTGAGGCCCTGCCCAGGAAAGGCGTG
>DAIOGX010000017.1:0-37210 GCA_036744995.1 Solirubrobacteraceae bacterium
GGTGGATGTGCTCGCGACGATCGCTGCGCGTGAGGCCCTGCCCAGGAAAGGCGTGATCGGCACGGTTGCCGTGGCAGGCGCGGTAGCCGCGGCGGGCTTCTACTTCTCGCACAAGCTGGCCCACGCCTGATCGAGCAGATCCGGGCCGGGCTGTCACGATGACGGCCATGCTGCACGATCGTGCGAGGATCCATGTCCAGGCGGGCACCGGCGGCGACGGCTGCGTGGGCTTTCGCCGCGAAGCGCACGTGCCGCGCGGAGGGCCCGACGGCGGCGACGGCGGACGCGGTGGAGACGTGGTGCTGGTGTGCGACGACTCGCTGCGAGATTTGCAGAGCTTTCGGCGCAAGACGCACCATCGCGCCGGGCGAGGCGGGCACGGTGAGGGCTCGCTGCGTCACGGAGCGGACGGGGAGACCCTGGTGATCGGGGTGCCCCCCGGAACCCAGGTGACCGGTTCGGCTGGGCCGGATGGCGAGGATGGGGATTTGCGTGCGGGGCGCTGGGAACTGCTGATGGCGGGCCAGCGGACGACGGTGGCGCGCGGCGGCTCCGGTGGCAAGGGGAACAAGCGCTTTGCCACGCCGACCCGCCAGGCACCACGTTTCTCAGAGCGCGGCCTTCAGGGAGAGGAAGGCTGGCTGGAGCTCCGGCTGAAGCTGCTCGCGGATGTCGGCCTCGTGGGATTGCCAAACGCCGGTAAGTCATCGCTCTTGTCGCGACTCACGCGCGCCGCGCCGAAGGTGGCCGACTACCCGTTTACGACGCTTTCACCGGTGCTGGGGGTGCTCGAAGGCGAGGAACGCCAGCTCGTGGTCGCCGATATTCCCGGGCTGATCGAGGGGGCGAGCGCGGGCGCCGGGCTGGGACACGACTTCCTCGCGCACGTGGAGCGCACGCGCCTGCTCGTCCACGTGCTGGATATAGCCCCCGAGCTGACCGCGGGCGAGGATGCCGATGCGGCGCTCAACCACGCGGTGATCGAGCGGGAGCTGGCCGCGCACGACGAGCGCCTGGCACGGCTGCCGCGCGTGCTGGCGCTGTCCAAGGTGGACCTCGTGACGGAGGAGCGCGCGAAGGCGGCGGTGGCGGAGTGGGAAGGCCGGCTTGGGCCGGCGGTGGCGGTGATCGTCACGTCGAGCGCTACCGGTGCTGGATTACAGGAGCTCGCGAGTGAGTTGTTGCAGAGCGTCGCACCCTGGAGCACCACACTCGCAGGGGACACGACCGTAAGAACCGGCATCGACGTGGACGAGGAGGAATTGGCCGAGCACATCGTTTTTCGCCCAGCGCCAGCCGGTGGCTTTCGCGTCGAGAAGCTCGGGCCGCGGGCATTCGCCGTGCGCGGCAAGGGGATCGAGCGGTTGCTCGAGCGCTATGACATCGAGAACGAGGACGCGATGGCCTACGTCGAGGGCAGGCTGCGAAAGATCGGAGTGTTGCGCGCGCTGGAGGCCGAGGGCTTCCAGCCGGGGGACGAGATCGAGATCGCGGGTGTCGCCTTCGAGCTGGACCCGAGCGCGGCCCCGTAGGGAGCGCGGCCCCGTAGGCTCCCGTGCATGAGACGCGTAGTGGTCAAGTTGGGATCGAGCGTCGTCACCGACGGGGACGGCGAGCCGCGCGTGGAGACGCTCGCGCGCGCATGCGAGGTGCTCGCCGGCGTGCACCGGGAAGGCGTGGAGGTGATCGTCGTCACCAGCGGCGCGATCGCGCGGGGGATGCGCGTGATGGAGCTGCCCCAGCGCCCGACTTCGATCGGAGAGTTGCAGGCGGCGAGCGCGGTCGGCCAAGGCAAGCTGTACCGCATCTATGACGAGCTGCTGCGCGAGCGGGGCGTGACGAGCGCGCAGGTGCTGCTGACCTTCTTCGACATGAGCGCCCGCACGCACTATCTCAACGCGCGTCAGACGCTCGCCACGCTGCTGGAGTGGCGGGTGCTGCCGGTGATCAACGAGAACGACACGACCGCCACCGATGAGATCTCCTTCGGCGACAACGACTTTCTCGCGGCGCAGGTGGCGCTGCTCGTATCTGCCGATCTGTTGGTGCTGCTGACGGATATCGACGGCCTCTACAGCGCCGATCCGCGAATCGATGCGAGCGCGACGCTGGTCGAGGAGGTCAGCGACTTCGACGCCCTCGAGGAGCTCGAGATCGGCCACACGACCTCGCCGCTGGGATCGGGCGGAATGCGCTCGAAGGTGGTGGCGGCGGACATGGCGACCGCGGCGGGGATCGAGACCGTGATCTGCAACGGCCTGCGCCCCGAGGCGCTCGAGGCGGTGCTCGCGGGCGGCCACGAGGGGACCCGGTTCGCGCCGCGCGAGGCTAAGTACTCGAGCTTCAAGCTGTGGCTGAAGTACGCGAAGCCCGCGCGGGGCAGGCTGATCGTCGACCAGGGCGCTGCGCGCGCGGTGCGGGAGGCAAGCGCCAGCCTGCTGCCGGTCGGAGTGGTAGATGTGCAGGACGAGTTCGACGCCGGCGACGCGGTGGACATCATCGAACGGGACGCGGCAGCCGGGGGGCGATTGAGGCCGCTGGCAAAGGGCATCTGCAACTACTCCGCCTCGGAGCTGCGCCAGGTGATGGGGATGCAGTCGGCGGCCGTTCGCGAGCTGTTGCCGCGCGCAACCGACGAGGCCGTGCACCGCGACTATCTGGTTCTCGACTGACCGTCGTACCCTGTAGAGCCATGGCCACCGTCACCTCTCAAGTCGCGGACATCTGCCGCTCCGCCAAGCGCGCGGCGCGGGCCCTCGCGCGCGTGGACACCGCCACGAAGGACGCGGCGTTGGAGGCGATCGCGGCGGCGCTCCAAGAGCGCACAGAGGAGATACTCGAAGCGAACGCGCGCGACATGCACGCCGGCCGCGACGCGGAGATCGGCGACGCGCTGCTCGACAGGCTGCGGCTGGACGAGGCGCGGATCGAGGGCATCGCGAAGGCGGTCCGGCAGATCGTGGCGCTGGGTGACCCGGTGGGTGAGGTGATCGACGGTCACAGGCTGTCGAACGGGTTGGATGTGCGCAAGGTGCGTGTACCGCTGGGGGTGGTCGCGGTCGTCTACGAGGCGCGGCCGAACGTCACGATAGACGCGGCCGCGCTGTGCCTGAAGTCGGGTAATGCGATCGTCCTGCGGGGATCGTCCTCGGCGATGCACTCCAACGCCGCGCTTGCCCAAATCGCCGCGGAGGCCGCGGTTTCTGCCGGGTTGCCACAGGGCTGTGTGAGCCTCGTGGCTGGTGGCGGCAGGGAGGAGCTGGCGGAGCTCGCGACCCAGATCCAGACCGTCGATCTGATCATCCCCCGGGGGGGCGAGGGGTTGAAGGCGGCGCTGAAGGACGTGGCCAAGGTGCCGGTGATCTACGCGGCATCTGGAAACTGCCACGTGTATGTCGACGCGTCTGCCGACGTGGATCAGGCGGAGGCGATCGTGATCAACGCCAAGGTCCAGCGTCCGGGCGTCTGCAACGCGGCCGAGACGTTGCTCGTGCACGAGGCTGTAGCCGCGGAGTTCGTGCCCAGGATCGTTCGGTCTCTGCGGGCTGCGGGGGTGCGTTTGCGAGCGGACGAGCGCACTGTCGCCATCGCTGGACCGCAAGCTGGCGACGCGCTAGAAGAGGTCACCGAGGAGGACTGGGAGACCGAGTACCTGGACCTCACGATCGCGATCGGGGTGGTCGATTCAGCAGAGGACGCGATCGAGCACATCGGCCGCTACGGCAGCGGGCACTCCGAGGCGATCGTCACCCGCGACACGGCTGTGGCGAGGGCTTTTCAGCTCGGGGTAGACGCTGCATGCGTGTACGTAAACGCCTCGACACGGTTCACCGACGGGGGTGAGTTCGGGATGGGCGCGGAGATCGGCAACTCGACGCAGAAGCTGCACGCGCGCGGGCCGATCGGGTTGCGCGAGCTGTGCACCTTCAAGTACCTCATCGAGGGCGACGGGCATATCCGCGGTTGACCTGCCGGTGACCCGCATCGGCATCCTCGGCGGGACGTTCAACCCGCCGCACCTGGGGCACCTGGCGCTCGCGCGCCACGCTTTCGGAGAGCTGGGGTTGCAGCGCGTGGTGCTGATGCCAGCGCACGGCGCTCCGCACAAGCCCGCCGTGGATGATCCCGGCCCAGCCCACCGCCTTCAGATGTGCCATCTAGCGGTGGGCGATGAGGCGGGGTTGGTCGTCTGTGAGCTAGAGATCGAGCGCGGCGGACCGTCCTATACGGTGGATACTCTGAGAGCGATACATGCCAGCTATCCGGACGCGCAGCTGACGTTCATCGTGGGAGCGGACACGGCGCGCACAATGCCGGTGTGGCGCGAGCCGGGAGAGTTCTTCGCGCTGGCGGATTTGGCGGTCGCTGCACGCGTGGGATCGACCGGTCGGCGGGAGATGCTTGATATCCTCGCCCCGCTGAGGAGAACCGATGGGCGGGCGGCGGCCACCGAACGCGGGGCGGGCGGCGTGAGATTCCTGGAGATGCCCGTGATTGAGATCTCATCCTCCCTCGTGCGCGAGCACGTCGCGAAGGGAGAGCCAATCGAGGAGCTGGTGGGGCCCGCGGTGGCGGCGTACATAGCCGAGCACGACCTGTATCGCGCGGGATCTGAGGTTGGAAGCTGATGCGGCCTGAGGAGCTTCTCGGCGAGATCGCACGCTATGCAACGGACAAGAAGGCCCAAGATCTGGTGGAGCTCGATCTGCGCGGCGTGCTCGGGTACACCGACTACTTTGTGATCTGCACGGGCAACACCGGCCGCCAGACCAAGGCGATCCACAACGGAATCCTCGAGGGGGTAAAGCGCGAGCACGACACGCTGCCGCGCCGCGTCGAGGGTCAGGCCAAGGCGGACTGGATCCTGATGGATTATCTCGACGTGGTGGTCCACATCTTTACGCCCGAGACGCGCGCGTTCTATCGGCTGGAGCAGCTGTGGGGAGAGGCGCCGGCCCGGGCCGTGAGTGAGAGCGGGTAGAGCACCTAACAAAATAGGCGGTGCGGTCGGGGCGTGCATGGATGATTGAATGCCCACCCACCCGACGGATCGGATGCCCGCCCGCCCGGCGCAGCGCACGCTGCCGATCATCCAGGATCGCCCAGCACGTGCAAGCCGTCACGTGGCGACGATCGAAGATCCCGTTGATCTGCTGGCCGATAGGAGATAGCATTTGATCTCCTATCGGTGGTCCAGCCCCGTGTCCAGGTGCGCATCCGGACGTGCCGATCTTTTTGTTAGGTGCTCTTTGGGGGCCCAACCGCCGGGACTTGCGAAGATGGCGGTGTGAGCACAACCGCCTCCAACCGCGCCCCGCGCGTGAGTGCCGTGATGCGCGAGGGCGAGCGGGTGACGCCGCTCGAGCTATTCTTCGACTTGGTGTTCGTGCTGGCGTTGACGCAGTGCACGACGCTGATCGCGCGGACGCCGACCTGGGAAGGGATGCTCAAGGGGATGCTCGTGCTAGGGATGCTGTGGTGGTCCTGGACCGGGTATGCATGGCTGACGAGCGTCGTCGATCCGGAGGAGGGCGCGGTGCGCCTGGCGATGTTCGCGGCGATGGCCGCGTTTCTTGTGGCCGCTCTATGTGTGCCGGGAGCGTTCGGCTCCGAGGCGCTGCTGTTCGCGTGTGCTTACGCAGCGGTGCGCGCGGCGCACATCGTGCTGTTCATGCTTGCCAGCCGCGAGGACGCGGCGTTGCGTCATTCGGTGATCGGGCTGGCCGGCAGCACGGCGACCGGCGCCGGGCTGTTGTTCTGTGCGGCGTTCACCAACGGGACGCTTCAGCTCAGCCTGTGGGGGCTTGCGCTGGTGCTCGACATGGGCGGGCCATACCTGTTCGGCGCCGAGGGCTGGAAGCTCGTGCCTGGGCACTTCGCCGAGCGTCACGGGCTGATCGTGATCATCGCGCTGGGCGAGTCGATCGTCGCGATCGGCGTCGGCGCCAAGACCGTGATCGGCGCGGGCATCGTCGCGGCTGCGGTGCTCGGCGTAGTGGTAACGGCGGCGCTGTGGTGGGTGTACTTCGATGTCGTCGCGATCGTTGCCGGACGGCGCCTGGCGCGGGCCGAGGAGGGACGCGAGCGCAACGAGATCGCGCGCGACTCCTACTCCTATCTGCACTTCCCGATGGTCGCCGGCATCGCGCTGATCGCGGTCGGGATCAAGCGCACGATCGGCCACGTGGACGATCCACTTAAGCTCATCCCGGCGGCCGCGCTGCTCGGTGGTGCCGCGCTGTACCTGCTCGCCCACGTCGCGTTCCGACTACGCAACATGCGGACGCTCAACCGCCGCCGGCTCGTATGCGCAATCGTCCTGCTCGCGCTGCTGCCCGCGGGGGCGGCGCTGCCGGCGCTGGTGACGCTCGGGATCCTCGCGGCGCTGCTCTCTGCGCTGATCGCGTATGAGGCGCTGCGCTACGCCGAGGTGCGCGACCGTGTGCGCCACCAGCCGGCACGGTAGGTCGCTCAGAACCTGTTTCGAGATAGGTGGTGTGGTCGGGGTGTTCATGGATCAAGCTGGGACAGATCGAATGCCCACCCACCCGGCGAAGCGCATGCTGGTGGCATGCGCAAGCCGTCACGTGGCGACGATCGAAGATCCCATGGATCTTCGATCGGTCCAGCGCCGCGTCCAGGGACACACCCGGACGTGCCAATCTTCTTGAAACAGGTTCTTCGGCGCGCGCTCTCGCGGAGAAGCGTACGGACGCACGCTGAACTTCATCCTTGGTCTGCTCAGACCATGGCCACCGCGCCCAGGGGGACCTCAGGCGAGGATTCCCGGGCTCCGAGGCGGTTGCGAAGGATGATCTGACAGCCCTTGGCGGGACTGATTGTGATGCCACGCCTGCGCGCTGTCTCGGGACGCTCGCCTGTGGGCTCCAGCTCATAGCGCTCCAGCACCTCGCGCAGCACCACCTTCATCTCGAGCAGCGCAAAGCTCGCGCCCAGACAGCGCCGGCGTCCGCCCCCGAACGGAATCCAGGTGTAGGTCCCCGGGGGGTTCTCCATGAACCTCTCCGGGCGGAAGGCGTGGGGCTCGGGGTAGATCTCTGGATCGTGGTGCACGAGGTAGGCGTTGGCGGTCAACACCACCCCGACTGGATAGGTGACGCCGCCAATCTGGATTGGCTGCTTGACCAGGCGGGGCTCGGCGTTTGGCAGAACGGGTCGCAGGCGCATGATCTCGTTGATGGTGGCCGTCAGGTACTCATCCTCAGAGTCATCCTCGAGCTCCTTGACCACGCGCTCCACCACCGCCGGCTCGCGCGAGAGTTGCGTGAACCCCCAGGCCAGCTGTGAGGCGGTCGTCTCGTGTCCTGCCACCAGCGCCGTTACCAGCTCGTCGCGCAGCTCAGTAGGGCTCATCGGCGAGCCGTCCTCGTGCTCGGCCCCCAGCAGCAGTGCCAGCACATCCGCGCCCTCAGCGCCGTCGCGGCGGCGTTCCTCGATCAGCGCGAAGATGAGCTCGTCGGCCTGTGCCACCAGCCGCTCCAGCTTGGCCACCGGCCCGCGGCTGCTCAGCAAGCGCTGGGCCAGCGGGTGTCGGGGGAGGGGCAGGATCGACAGCGGGTTATCACCAAACGCCAGCAGCTCGGTGAGCAGCTCGCGCAACCCCTCGAGGCGCGCGCCCTGCTCCAGTCCGAATACCGCGCGTAGGACGATCTCGAGCGTCAGGTGCTGCAGGCGCGGATGCAGCTCGATCGTCTCCTCGCACGGCCAGCGCGACACCTCGCGCTTGGTCAGCTCTCCCATCAGCCCAGCCAGAGCCTGCATCCGCTCGCCGTGGAAGGCCGGCAGCAGCAGCTTGCGCTGTTCCAGATGGGGCGCCTCGTCGAGCAGGATCACCGAGTGGCGGCCGACGATCGGCTGCAGGATCCTGGCCCCCTCGCCCGGGTGCAGCACCTCGGGTGGGGCCGTGAACAGTTCCTTGATGTCCTGCGGGTCGGACAGCACCACGAACGGCGGCTGACCCAGGGAGCGGATCGTGAAGCGCTTGCCATAGCGTGCTCGACAGCGGCTCAAGAAGGCAGTGGGACGGTTCCACGTACCGAGCGTCTGCAGCACGGCGGGCATGCGCGGGCCAGCGGGAAGCTGGTTCTTCATCGTGGTGCTCCTCCGGCTAGAGGGATGTGCCAACAAGTATGCCGATACGGAGATCCGATCGGTGGTGTCGTCGTGTGCCGGCGGTCAACGCACAGACGAGTTCAGTGGAGCTAGTCGGGATCGAACCGACGACCTCCGCCATGCCATGGCGGCGCTCTCCCAGCTGAGCTATAGCCCCGAGTCACCAACCATCGTATAACGCCGGGCTGGGATCAGTGGGGCTGTGCTCGAGGGTTTGCCGTGGTGGACTGGTTGCTATCCCGGGGGGATGAACTCCGGCACGTCGAGATCTTCGCCGGGCTCCTCAGGGCCTCGTGCGCCGGCGCCCGGCCCGGCCTGGTCCAGCCGCGCGGTCATGCCGCCGTGTGCGAGGCGCACGTCACGCAGCAGTCGCTCAGCGTTGTTGCGCAGCGAGACAGACAGCTCGCGCAGATTGCGCGAGAGCTCCGTCCCCTCGCGCAGCACCTCGCGCGCTGCCACGTGAGCTTCGCTGACGATCTCACGGGCGTCGGCTCGCGCCTTGGCGCGCACCTGCTGGGCCTGCTCTTGCGCCTCGGCGCGCAGGCGGTCGAGGTCCTCGCCGCCGCTGGCGAGGAGGCGCTCGGTCTGCTCGCGGGCCTCGGCGGCTACTCGGGCGGCTTCCTCACGCGAGCTCGCTGATAGCCGCTCGGACTCCTGCCTTGCGGCGGCGAGCACCCGCTCGGATTCCTCCCGGCCCTCGGTGAGCAACTGGTTTGCCCGCTCCTGTGCCACAGTCAGGATCTGGGCGGCCTCTGCTTGTGCGCTTGCCAGCGCGTCCTCGGCCTGCGTGCTGCTCTCACCCAGCGTGCGCTCTGCTTCCTCGCGTGCATCGATACGTATCTGCTCGGCCTGCTCGCGGGCCGTCGTGCGGGTTTGCTCAGCTTCCTCATGCGCCGAGCTGCGTGCCCGCTCAGCCTCCCGCAGACGCTCCTCGGCCTCACCGTGAATCTCTCCGACCGCCGATACGGCTTCGTTCCTGGCGGACTCGGCCTGTGAGCGGGCGGCGTGGAGGATCTCCTCGGCCTCCTCCTCGGCTGCTCCCACGCGGTTGTCGGCGGCGCGGTCGGCCTCGGCGATTCGCTCCCGGACCCGCGCCTCGGCCTGTGCGCGCAGCTCTGCCGCCGTACGTTCGGCGGCCTCGACGATGTCGGTCACCTGCGCGGACACATGGTCAGACTCCATCCGGCCAATGGTAAACCGCGCAAGGCTGGTGCACCGCCATGAGATGTGCACTGGAAAGTATGGCAGAAAACGTGGGAAAAATGTCCTTGCGGACAAGCCGGTCTTGGGTCATGATCGGGTTATGTCTCGCGCTCCAGCCCCATATCTCAAAGCTCTGGCCCGAGATCGGGTCACTCAAGCCCCACGCCAGATCGTCATCGTCGCCTATCCGGGCGTACAGAGTCTCGATATCGCCGGTCCGCTCGAGGTGTTCGCCGGGGCTCAGCAGCTGATCGAGGCGACAGGTCGGTCCGAGCGCGGTTATGAAATACGGATTCTCAGCCGGGATGGCGCGCCGCTGCGCACGTCGAGCGGTCTAACGGTGCTGCCGCATGGCGTCCTGGCAGAGGCGCCCCCTGAGATCGACACCCTAATCGTGGCTGGTGGTGGCCTGGGCGCGCTCGACGCGGCGGCCGATGACGCGCTCCTCGACTGGATCTCCCAGGCGCCATCGCGGACACGACGCGTAACCTCGGTGTGTACGGGCGCGTTCCTGCTCGCCGCGGCGGGACTGCTCGACGGTCGCCGCGCGACCACGCACTGGGCGTCAGCCGAGGAGTTGGCCCGTCGCCATCCCAACGTGCATGTCGATCCAGAGCCGATCTTCATCCGCGACGGCGCCGTGTGGACGTCAGCCGGCGTAACCTCTGGCATGGACCTGGCGCTGGCGCTCGTCGAGGAGGACCTCGACCGCGACACGGCGCTTCAGATCGCGCGCCATCTCGTGCTGTTCCTGCGCCGCCCCGGCAACCAATCGCAGTTCAGCGCCACGCTCGCCGCGCAGCAACCCGAGCGCGAGCCGTTGCGCGAGGTGCAGCGCTATGCGCTTGAGAACCCCGCGGACGATCTATCGGTGGAGGCGCTCGCCGCTCATGCCCACATGAGCCCGCGGCATTTCGCCCGCGTCTTTCGCGCGGAAACGGGCGTCACCCCGGCCCGCCACGTCGAGCGGGTGCGTCTCGAGGCGGCGCGGCGAGGACTCGAGGACACGGACGATCCAATCGGCGCGATCGCCGCCGCCTGCGGCTTCGCGACCGCCGAGACCATGCGCCGAGCCTTCCTGCGCACGCTACACGTCGGCCCCGCCGAGTACCGGCGGCGCTTCCAAGCCCCCACCGCCGAGGAGACAGCCGCATGAGCGACCAACACGCATATGACCAGCAGCTAGCCAAGCCCATCAACATCGCGGTCGTGGTCTATGACCGGTTGACGGCGCTCGACGCAATCGGACCGTACGAGGTGCTGAGCCGGCTTCCCGGTGCAGACGTCGCGTTCGTGGCCGCCGAGCTCGGTCCGGTGCGCACCGACAACGGCATGCTCACGTTGCTGCCCGAGCGCTTACTCACCGAGGTCGCCCAGCCGGACATCGTGCTTGTCCCCGGCGGCCCCGGCGACGTCGTGGCGCGGGCGGGCGACGCCGTGCTCGAATGGCTGCGGACCGCGGACCGCACGAGTACTTGGACGACGTCCGTGTGCACTGGCTCGCTGATCCTTGCCGCCGCCGGGCTGCTCGAGGGCAAGCGCGCCACGAGTCATTGGCTGGCGATGGAGGAACTGCGCCGTCTTGGCGCCGAGCCGGTCTCAGAGCGCGTGGTATTCGACGGGAAGCTCGTCACTGCCGCAGGCGTGTCGGCGGGCATCGACATGGCGCTCACGCTGGCCGCTCGGATCGCAGGAGATTCGGTTGCCCAGGCGATCCAGCTCGGCATCGAGTACGACCCGCAGCCGCCGTTTGCAGCGGGCTCGCCGCGCACGGCTCCGGCTCAGATCGTGGAGCTGGTGCGCTCGCTGAGCCCGCGCATCCAGGAACAGGAACTCGCCCGCTAACCTCCGGCGTGCGGAACCGGGGGACCATGCTGATTTGCACGCGATTTCCAACAATCGACACCCTCGTTGCGCTACCGTGAGGGCACTCAGAAACCCCGAGCGGGGGGAGACCGCAGATGCCGCCTGATAATCCGTTCGCAGCCTCGGCGAAGCAGAGATCACTGAGTATCTTCGACGCACGCGCCGGCGCTCGAGCGGCCAGCTCGACATTTCTGCTGGGCCAGGTGATGTTTCTGGTTGCCATGGCGCTTGCCTTCGCCGCCGCAGGCACCTATATCGGGCGTGATCTGCCGTTCGGAACCGCCGAGATTTGCGAGTTTGGATTCTTCGGGATGGTTCTGGTGCAGATGTTTGTCTCACCCCTGCGTGAAGGCCCGATGGGAATGACGTGGCTGTTCGCGCTCGCGCTGCTGCTTGGGCTCGGGCTCGGACCGGTGATCGCCGAGTACTCGACGGCTGACCCCAACGCGATCTACCAGGCCGCCGGTGGCACTGTGCTGACGGTCGGGGTGATGGGCTCATACGGCTTTGCCACCTCGCGCGACCTGATCCGCTGGATGCGCCCACTGTTCTTCGCGCTGCTGGGGGTCTTCGCGCTCAGCATCGTGCTGATCCTGATCGGCTCCGGCGAACACTTCCTACTCAACCTCGCGATCTATGTGATCGTCAGCGCCTACCTGGCGATCTACTTTCAGATCATCCGCCGCCAGGCCACTGAGCGCGACGTCGTGTGGATCGCCACCGGCGTGTTCATCAACGTGATCAATATCTTCCTCACCCTGCTGCGCATCTTCGGCGGTCGCTGAGCGGTCCTCGCCGCGGAGGGCAGGGAGCTAATCTGCGATCTCCGATGGCTGAGTATCGCTTCGACCCACAGGAGATAGAGCCCCGCTGGCAGGCGGTGTGGGCTGAGGAGCGCACCTGGGAGGTCGCCAACGAGGGCGGCGCCCACATGTCGGATCCGAGCGTGTCAGCCGCCATCGGCGAGACGCCGAGCTCCTATGTGCTCGAGATGCTCCCCTATCCGAGCGGCGAGCCCCATATCGGTCATCTCAAGGTCTACTCGGTCGGCGACGCGATCGCGCACTATCACCGTCGCCTTGGTCGCCGCGTGCTGCACCCGATGGGCTATGACGCCTTCGGGCTGCCCGCCGAGAACCATGCGATCAAGACGGGCGTGCACCCGCGTGACTCGACGGCCGAGTCGATCGCCTCGTTCCAGCGCCAGTTCCGTCGCTGGGGGATCTCGATCGACTGGTCGCGTGAGCTGGCGACGCACGAGCCGAGCTATTACCGCTGGACGCAGTGGATATTTCTCCAGCTTTTTCATGCTGGGCTCGCCTACCGCAAGGAGGCGGCGGTCAAGTGGTGTCCGAACGATCAGACGGTGCTCGCCAACGAGCAGGTGGACAGTGAGGGGTGCTGCGAGCGCTGCGGCGCGCTCGTGGAGGTCAGGCAGCTCGAGCAGTGGTTCCTACGCATCACCGATTACGCCGAGCGGTTGCTGGGCGATCTCGATGAGATTGAGTGGCCCGAGCACGTAAAGACGATGCAGCGCAACTGGATCGGGCGTTCAGAGGGCGCTGAGGTGACGTTCCGCTGCGAGGAGATGCAGATCGACTACCCCGTGTTCACGACTCGCCCGGACACCCTGTTCGGCGCGACGTTCTTCGTGATGGCACCAGAGCACCCGGACGTACTGCGGCTCGTCGAGGGCACTCCCCACGAGGGGGACGTGCACGAGTACATCAACCACGCGTTGAACGAGTCGAACGAGGAGCGCGGCAACGCCGAGAAGCCAAAGACTGGAGTCCCGCTGGGACGGACGGTCACCAACCCGGTCAACGGCGAGCAAATCCCGATGTATGTGGCCGACTATGTGCTGATGGAGTACGGCACCGGCGCGATCATGGCGGTCCCGGGCCACGACGAGCGCGATTACGCATTCGCGCGCGCGTACGGGTTGCCGATCCGCCGCGTCATTGAAGGCCCGCCCACCCCTCCAGAGGATGGGGGGGATGAGCAGGGGCTGCCGTATGCTGGCGACGGCACGCTCGTCAACTCGCACCCCGACTTTGACGGCATGGCCAACCGCGAGGCGCTCGGCGCGATCGTGCAATGGCTGGACCGCGAGGGCAAGGGCCACGCGTCGGTCAACTATCGCTTACGCGACTGGCTGGTGTCCAGACAGCGCTACTGGGGATGCCCGATCCCGATCGTCTACTGCGAGAAGTGCGGGATGATGCCCGTGCCCGAGGACGAGCTCCCGGTGGAGCTACCCGACATCGAGGACTACACGCCGAAGGGTCGCTCGCCGCTGGCGGCGGCGGAGGAGTGGGTGAACACGAAGTGTCCCTCCTGCGGGGAGAGCGCGAAACGGGAGACGGACACGATGGACACCTTCGTGGACTCGTCGTGGTACTTCCTGCGCTATTGCGACGCACGCAACGACCAGGCGGCGTGGGCGCGGGAG
The DNA here is from genome assembly GCA_036744995.1 of Solirubrobacteraceae bacterium. Taxonomy (GTDB): domain Bacteria; phylum Actinomycetota; class Thermoleophilia; order Solirubrobacterales; family Solirubrobacteraceae; genus Palsa-744. The sequence continues at coordinate 13,655 of DAIOGX010000017.1, forward strand.
GCGCTGCGCGAGTGGATGCCGGTGGACCAGTACATCGGCGGAGTCGAGCACGCGATTCTGCATTTGCTGTACGCACGCTTCTTCACAAAGGCGCTCGCCGACCTCGGGCATCTCGATTTCCAGGAGCCTTTCAAGGCGCTGTTCACGCAGGGGATGGTGACGAAGGACGGCGCAAAGATGAGCAAGTCCCGGGGCAACGTCGTCTCGCCCGCGTCGATCGTGGAGCGCTACGGCGCCGATACGGCTCGCTGCTACATCCTGTTCATCGGCCCGCCCGACCAGGACGCGGACTGGTCTGATGAGGGCATGGAGGGCGTACACCGGTTTCTCGCCCGGCTGTGGCGCCTGGCGGCCGAGACCGCCGAGCGGGCAGGCACGCCGATGGGCGAATTGTTGGGGTCGACAGCGGCGGAGGGCGACGATCTCGCACTGTTGCGTAAGGCACACTGGGCGATCGACAAGGTGTCGGGGGATCTGCGCAGGTTCGCGTTCAACACGGCGATCGCCGCGGTGATGGAGTTGCTGAACGAATGCTCGCGGCTGCGCGAGTCCACTGAGGTAGAGACGCTGCGCTTCGCGCTCGCCACTGCCGCATCGCTGCTGTTCCCGTTCGCACCCCACATCTGCGCGGACGTCTACGACCGTCTAACCGGCAAGCGTGTGTGGGAAGAGCCCTGGCCCCAGGCCGATGAAGCCCTGCTGGAGCGCGACGTATACGAGCTGGTCTGCCAGGTCAACGGCAAGCTACGCGACCGCGTGCAGGCCGCGACGGACGCGAGCGCGGAGGAGCTGAAGGAGCTGTGCCGAGCCGCGCCCAACGTGAAGGCCCATGTGGACGGGAAAGAGGTTGTCAAGGAGATCGTCGTGCCCGGCAAGCTCGTCAACCTCGTCGTGCGCTAGACGAACGATAAGCGGCGCGACGCTGCGTCCTCCGTCGCTCGCGTGCTGGCCGATCGACGATTGCATCTGATCGGCGATCGGTACGCCACGCTCCTTGCATCATGGCCTCGCTTGCCTCTCGGTCGTCTAGAGCTCGCTGCGAGCCATCTTCGCAGGCGCATACACTCGGTCGCCAGTGGCCGAGCTGAAGCCCGCATATCTGATCCACGGCGACGACCACGGCGCGGTCGCCGAGCGCCGCGCCGGTCTGCGCGCGCTGGCGGAAGGGGAGGGCGGCGCCGGCAATGTTGAGCTGCTCGAGGGCGACGCGGGAACGCCCATCGGGGTGGCGGACGCGCTCGCGGCGATGACCTTGACGGTGGGCCGGCGCGTGATCCTCGTTGAAGGGGTGGAGCGCTGGCGACAGGCCGATGTGGAGAAGCACCTAACGGATGCGATGAAGGCGATGCCACCGGACACCACCGTGGCTCTGTTCGCGCGCGAGGACAGTCGCGCCAAGGCGCCGGCGGCGGTCCACGAGGCGGTCAAACGCGCGGGCGGGCAGGTCGTACCTCAGGCGACGGTCAAGCCGTGGGAGCTGGCCAAGTGGGCGCGCGAGCAGGCCGCGCGCATGGGCCTCGGGCTCGACGCGGCAGCGGCGAAAGCGCTGGTCGCCCAGGTGGGCGAGCGCCAGCAGCGGCTGCTGCGGGAGCTCGAGAAGCTCGCGCTGGAAGGCGATTCCGGGGAGGCCGACACTTTGGAGGCCGCTCCCTCACAGGCCGCGAGGAGGCGGGTGGGGGTGCAGGACATCGAGCACCGTGCGGCGCACTCGGCGGAGTGGCGGGCATACGCGCTGGCCGATGCGCTCGTCGGTGGTGACACCCAGGAGGCGACGCTGTCCTATCTGCGTTTACGCGAGCAGGGCGAGCGACTGCCCGGGCTGATGTATCTGATGGCTCAGCGGCTGCGCGATGCGCTCGCGATCGCGCTGCGTCTGCGCGCGGGCGAGTCTGTGGCCGAGGTCAAGCGCGGGCTGCGCATGCCCGCGCGCGCGGCGGAGCGGTTGATCGCGGACGTGACCCGCACCGATCCCGACCGGCTGCGCCAGGCCCTGGGCGCGCTGGCCGATTTAGAGCTCGACTCGCGCGGTGGCGCGGTGCTCGCCTCCAGCCGTTCGACCTCAGCCGCACTGGACGAGGACACGATCGCACTGCGAGCGATCGAGACGATCACAACCTAGAGAAACCAGCTAGGACTCTGACGAAATGCCGGCGCGAAGCCTGGCGGCACGCGACTTGCGGTGGGCGCCAGTGTTCTTGTGCATCGCGCCGCGCTTGACGGCCTTGTCGATCGTGCTGACGAGCTCTTTGTGCTCGGCGTCGGCCGTCGCGGTGTCGTCGCTCGCCATCGTTGACTCGAGCCGACGGAAGTAGGTCTTGATCGCGGAGGTGTAGCGCCGGTTCTCCAAGCGCTCGCGCTCGGCACGGAGGATCCGCTTCTTCTGGGAGTGGATGTTGGCCATAACTAGATGCCGCGGGGCGTCACAGAGAAGCTGCGGGCGCGCCGCGGAGCGCCGTACTATAGCGGCCTTGTCCGCCACCGGAGAAGCCGAGCAGCCCGCGAGCCAGGGGCAGCCGATCGGCCAGGGCGCAGCGTCGCCAGGCGGAGCGCAGGCCGCAGAAGGCGAGACCTCCTTGGAGGAGGAGGTGGCCTCGGGTGGGGGGCCACCGAGTGGCGGCGGGCGTGTTGCTCGCAACACGGCAATCTTCTCGATTGGCACAGGCATCTCGCGGATCGTGGGACTGGCCCGCGAAATCGTCTTCGCGAGCTACTTCGGAACCAGCCCGTTCGCGTCTGCCTACACAATTGCGAACCTGGTTCCGAATCTCGTGGCGCAGCTGTTCGCCCAGTCCGCGCTGTCGGCGGCGTTCGTCCCGGTGTTCACCGACCTGCTCCAGAAGGGACGCCGCAAGGAGGCGCTGCGGCTAGCCTCGACCCTGTTCTGGATCATGCTGATCGGCCTTGGGGCGATCGTGGCCTTCTTCATCCTCGCCGCTGGGGTGATCATGCCGCTGTTCATCGGGCCGAAGCTGGTGGCGCAAACCGGTCTGACGGTGGGTCTCTCCCAGGTGCTGTTCCCCGTCGTGCTGCTACTCGGCCTGAACGGCCTGCTCGTGGGGATCCTGCAGTCCTATGACCACTTCACTATCCCCGCGATCTCTCCCGCCGTGTGGAACTTAGTGATCATCGTGCTGCTGGTCGTGCTAGCGCCTCACTTTCACGGAAGCGACGAGATCTACGCGTTTGCGATCGGCGTCCTGGTGGCAACCGGTGTGCAAGTGCTGCTGGCATTTGGCGCGCTCGGGCGGATCGACTTCCGCCTGCAAGTTCACATCGACTGGCACGACCCGCGCATCAAGCAGGTGTTCATGTTGATGCTTCCGGTGACAATCGGTCTCGGGATCGTCAACCTCGACCAGCTGATCAACTCGGCCTTCGGCGGCCTGGTCTCCGACGAAGCCCCACGGGCGATCGATAACGCGTTCCGCGTCTACATGCTCCCTCAGGGGATGTTCAGCGTGGCCGTCGCCACGGTGCTGTTCCCAACCCTGAGTCGCATGGCCTCCAGCCGCGACGCCGCGGCCATGCGCCGCACCGTGGGCAATGGCATGCGCCAGATCAACCTGCTGCTGATCCCCGCGGCAGCCTTCATGATCGTGCTCCCGACGCCGATCGTGCGGCTGCTGTTCGAACGCGGTCAATTTGATGCTCAATCGACTCACCTCGTCTCGATCGCGCTGTTCTGGTTCGCTTTCAGCCTGCCCTTCGGCGGCCTGAATCTGCTGCTCACCCGGACCTTCTTCGCGGTGCAGCGACCATGGATCCCGACTCGGCTGGCGGCGATGAACATCGTCGTGGACATCGTCGTCAGCGTTGGCCTCTACAAGCCCTTGGGCATCGCCGGGCTGGTGATCGGCACCGTGGTCGCTAACGCGGTCATGACCGCTCTGCAGATCCACCGACTGCGTATCGGTCTCAACGGCCGTCTCGAGGGTGGCCAGACCATCATGATCACCGCGCGGATCGTCGTGGCCTCGGCGTTGCTCGCAGGCGTGTCGTGGGTCGTGTGGAAGCTGCTCGACAGCACCCTCGGCGTTTCGCTGCCAGCACAGATCTTTAGCGTTGGAGGCGCCGGCGCGGCCGGTGTATTCGTGTACGCCCGCGCAGTGCTCGCCATGCGCATCCCTGAGGCTCACCAGGTCAACAGCCTGATTCGCAGCCGCCTGGGCCGCGCATAGATGTGTCGCCGTCGCGCGAGCGGTCGAGCAGAGGCCGGGTGAGCCAAGGCCCACCCGGCTTGCGCCCGAACATAGATCGCCGCTTACTACTTACGTCCCAGGACTGTGTGTTTCGCCTGGGCGGCTTAACACTCTCGACACCTGGACAGGCCGCTGAATGGGCTTTCACCCGCCCAGCGCGTAGCCGCGGCTGAATGAATCCTCGTCGAGTTGGCGATCCGCCGGACCATTAAGGCTAGCGCGTCTACGCTGTACGGCCCATGGACCAAGCCAAGATCCGCAACTTCTCGATCATCGCGCACATCGACCACGGCAAGTCAACGCTCGCCGATCGCATCCTCGAGCTGACAAAAACCGTGGCGGCGCGCGAGATGCGCGCGCAACTGCTCGACTCGATGGACCTCGAGCGCGAGCGCGGGATCACGATCAAGGCGCAGGCCGTGCGCGTGTTCTACACGGCCAAGGATGGGGAGACCTACCAACTTCATTTGATCGACACGCCGGGGCATGTCGACTTCACCTACGAGGTCTCGCGCTCGCTCGCGGCGTGTGAGGGCGCGCTCTTGGTCGTTGACGCAGCGCAGGGGGTGGAGGCGCAGACGGTCGCGAACACCTACCTCGCGGTCGAATCCGGCCTCGAGTTGATCCCCTGCCTGAACAAGATCGACTTGCCCGGCGCCGAGCCCGAGCGCGTGGCCGGCGAAGTGAGCGATCTGATCGGCGAGCCGACCGAGGGAATCCTGCAGATCAGCGGCAAGACAGGCGAGGGCGTGGGTGAGGTGCTAGAGGAGCTGATCGCGCGTGTGCCGCCGCCCTCGGGCGACCCGAATGGCCCCCCGCGGGCGCTGATCTTCGATTCCGAGTTCGATCAGTACCGCGGCGTGATCGCCTACATCAGGGTCGTCGACGGGGTCTTCAAGAAGGGCGAGGCGATCCGCGCGATGGCGACTCAGACCGAGGCGGACATCGACGACATCGGCGTGTTCAGCCCGCAGATGATGCCGACCGACCAGCTCGCCGCCGGCGAGGTCGGCTACCTGATCACGGGCCTGAAGGACGTCACGCTGCTGCGCGTCGGCGACACGCTGACCACGCGTGCACGCACCTCCGGCCCGGGCAGCGGATCGAGAGCCCACCCACCCGCCGAGGCCACGGAGGCGCTGCCGGGCTACCGCGAGGTCAAGCCGATGGTCTTCTGCGGGCTGTTCCCGATCGACTCAGACGACTATCCGGACCTGCGGGACGCCTTGGAGAAGCTGGTCCTCAACGATGCGGCACTGTCTTGGGAGCCTGAGACCTCCGATGCGCTGGGCTTCGGCTTCCGCTGCGGCTTTCTCGGCCTTCTGCACATGGATATCGTGCGCGAGCGCTTGGAGCGCGAGTACGACCTGGAGCTGCTCGCGACGATGCCCTCGGTGGAGTTCGACGTGACGCTCACCAACGGCGATGAGCTAGAGGTGCACAACCCCTCCGACATGCCTGACCCGGGCATGATCGCCGAGATCTCAGAGCCATTCATCCAGGCCTCGATCATCGCCCCGAAAGAGTTCGTGGGTGCGGTCATGGAGCTCTGCCAGGAGCGGCGCGGGGAGCACTCAGGGATGCACTACCTCTCACCGGAGCGGGTGCAGATGAACTACGAGCTGCCGCTCGCGGAAATCGTGCTGGACTTCTTCGACCAGCTGAAGTCGAGGACCAAAGGCTACGCCTCGCTTGACTACGAGCTGAGCGGGACGAAGCCCTCGGACCTGGTCAAGCTGGACGTGCTGCTGGCGGGCGACACGGTCGACGCGCTGTCGATGGTCGTGCACCGCGAGAAGGCCTATGAGATGGGCCGCACGCTGACTGAGAAGCTGCGCAAGCGGATCCCTCGCCAGCAATACGACGTCCCGATCCAGGCGGCGATCGGTGCTCACGTGATCGCCCGCGAGACGGTGAAGGCGTTTCGCAAGGATGTGATCTCGGGCTGCTACGGCGGCGACATCACGCGCAAGAAAAAGCTGCTTGCCAAACAGAAGGAGGGCAAGAAGCGGATGAAGCAGGTTGGGCGCGTCGAGGTGCCGCAGGAGGCGTTCCTAGCGGTGCTCGAGCTCGGCGAGGATTAGCGCGTGGCCTCGTCGCCGGACGACGCTGCAGAGGCGCGCCCAGCCAAGACGCGGCTGCTGTTCGTGTGCCTGGGCAACATTTGCCGCTCGCCGACCGCCGAGGGCACGATGCGCGCGCTTGTGCGCACGGCGGGATTGGAGAACACCATCGAGCTGGACTCCGCCGGCACCGGGAGCTGGCACGTGGGCAGCCCGCCCGATGCTCGCGCCTCGGCCGCGGCGCGAGCCCGCGGGATCCCGCTGGATGGCTCGGCGCGTCAGGTGACGCGAGAGGATTTCGATGATTTTGATCTCGTGGTTGCGATGGACAGCGCAAACATGCGCGAGCTGCAACGGCTGGCGTCCGGTGATGAGCAGCGCGCCAAGGTGAGGCTGCTGCGCGAGTTCGATCCGGTGAGCGTCGGCTCCGAGGACCTGGACGTGCCCGACCCCTACTACGGCGCGGGCGATGGCTTCGAGGAGGTGCTCGATCTCGTCCAGGCGGCGTGCGAGGGTCTGTTTACGCAGATCCAAACCGGTCAGGCCCCGTGACGCTGCCGCCCGGTGCGAGCGTCAAGCGGCGTGTTGGTGGCGGTGACATCAACGAGGCCTTTCAAGTGGTCCTCGCGGGCGGGAGCGATGCGTTCGTCAAGACGCGCCCCGATGTAGCCCCGGGCGAGTACGCGGCCGAGGCCGCGGGGCTAGGGTGGCTTGCAGAGCCGGGTGCGTTGCGTACACCGCGCGTGTTGGAGGTCGACGACGGCTATCTGGCGCTCGAGTGGATTGAGTCCGGCCGCCTGGATGGGGCCGGCGCGGAGGAGTTTGGACGCGGGCTGGCGGCCACTCATGCGGCGGGCGCGGCGTCTTTCGGATGGCCTGAGGGATCGGCTGCGGGCGGGGCGGCTGGCTTCGGCTCGCTGCGACTCTCGAACGAGCCGACAGATGACTGGCCCTCGTTCTATGCCGAGCGGCGCCTGCGTCCGCTGACGAGCATCGCGGGCGAACGCCGTGCGCTGTCAGGGGATGGGATCGATGCGGTAGAGCGCGTTTGCGAACGACTCGTCGATCTTGTCGGTCCGACCGAGCCGCCCGCGCGCCTGCACGGCGATCTGTGGTCTGGCAACGTGATGGCGGACGTCGACGGCCACGCATGGTTGATCGATCCCTCGGCTTACGGCGGGCACCGCGAGGTGGACCTGGCCATGCTGAGGCTGTTCGGCGGGTGGGCGGGAACTCAATCCCGTGTGTTTGCCGCCTATCAGGAGGTCGCACCGCTGGCCGATGGCTGGGAGGAGCGAATCGAGCTCTATCAGCTCCTCCCTCTGCTCGTGCACGCACTGCTGTTCGGTGGCTCCTACCGCATGGCGGCCGAACGCGTCGCTCTACGCTACGCCCGCTGACGGAGAGACGCGGCGATTACAGACCACTGACCCCGCGCTATGTGCGACTGATGTTGGGCAGCGCGGCCACTGAGGGGCCTGTCCCGCCCGGGGGGTGGGGTCGGAGTAGGAGATATGCACCCGGATACCATCTCCGCGCGCCGGCGGCTGTATCTGCTCGCGCGCGTGGTGGTCGCGCGTCACTACCGCCGCCCGCTGACGCTCGCGGTGGTGGCCGGCGCCCTGTCGACCTCGCCCCGCCAGCTGCAACGCGCATATGCGCAATTCGGCGAGATCACGTTTCATGAGGATCTCTTTGCGCGCCGCATGGCCGCCGCCGCTGAGCTGCTGATCGAGCAGCGAGCGATCCCCGTGCGCGACGTCGCGCGCCTCGTCGGCTACCGGCAGGCGCCCCACTTCGCCCGTGCGTTCCGCCGTCGCTACGGGCTTCCGCCGGCGCGCTTTCGCGAGCAGGCGCTTATGCACAAGGCGGCTATGCGTCACGCCCCACAGGTGACGGCCCGTCAGACCGCCGAGTAGGGCCTCATGTCGATCTCCGAGCGGTCCGGCTCGACGGATTCGGCGCCGGGCAGTCGCAAGCGCATCAGGGTTCCGCCGCCGTCGGCGGGCTCGGCCACGATACTGCCGCCCTGCTGGTCGGTCACCTGACGCACGATCGCGAGCCCGAGCCCCGAGCCCGGACGGCCACGTGCCTCGGCACCGCGGAAGAAGCGATCAAAAACGTGGGGCAGGTCCTCGGCTGAGATCCCCGGCCCGTGGTCACGCACGGTCAGCTCCTGCCCGTGCAGACGGATCTCCACCGGCTCGCCCGGGGGGCTGTACTTGACCGCGTTATCGATCAGGTTGCTCACCGCCCGCTCCAGTCGCGCGGGCACACCGGCGACGATCGTCGGCTCGAGCTCGACTTGGAACGGCGTGGCCTGCGCGCGCCGGTGGGCGCGATCGACGACCTCGCCGATCACCAGGTCCAGGCGTGTGTCCTCCGCGTCCGCGCGCGGCTCCTCGCCGCGGGCGAGGTCGATCAGGTCGTTCATCAGCAGCGTCAGTTCCTCGATCTGCTCGACCACATCGCTCAGCAGCCGCTGGTGCTCCTCAGGGTCCATGCTCTGCGCTTGGCGCTGCAAGATCTCGATGTTCGTGCGCAGGCTGGTCACCGGCGTGCGCAGCTCGTGTGAGGCGTCGGCCACCAGCTGGCGCTGCGCGTGGACGGATGCGTCGAGTGCGTTCATCGACAGTTCCAACGCGTCGAGCATGGCGTTGAAGCTCCTCGCCAGCCGCCCGATCTCGTCATCCCCAACGAGCTCTATGCGCCCGCTGAGATCCTGGGTCAGAGCTACATGCTCGGTGGCCTGGGTGAGGCGCTTGAGAGGTAGCACGGCGGCGCCCGCCACGAGTCGGCCGAGTAGCGCCGCGAGCGCGATGCCGCCAATGTCCAGCAGCGCCAGGATCAGGCGCAGCCGGCGCAGGAGCTTGTCGACTTCCGTGAGCTGCTGGGCCACCTGAACCGCGCGCCCGGGCGCGATGTGCTCGGCGAGGATGCGCATATCGAGACCGTTCACGCGCGCGTCTCGGAAGAAGGGTTTGCCCGTGCCGGTTGCCAGCTCGCGGGTGCGGGCGTCGACTGGCAGCGTCACGTTTCCCGAGGAGCGGAAAAGAACGTGGCCGTGGGCGTCCACGAGCTGCTGGTAGCCGCGCACCTGGCCGGGCCGCGGCGGCAGGTTGCGCAGGGGGGTGACGCCCTGTGTCGCGCTGCTTTGCGCCGGCGCCTGCTCTGAGTCCTGGCTCTTGATGAGGTCCAGCAGCTGGCTGTGAGAACGACGCGTCGGGCTGTGAGCGACGAGGCTCAGGCTGTCGGCGCGGCTGCTCAGCTGCGAGTCCACCTGGCCGCGCAGCTGGTGGGAGGTGAGCAGATAGGTGAGTAGCGAGGCGAGCACCACCGCGACCGCGACCGCGGCGGCTGAGACGAGCGTGATGCGTCGCCGCAAGCTCATGGCTGACCACGCAGCACGTAGCCGACCCCGCGCACGGTGTGCAGCAGCCGTGGCTCGTCCTCGCCGGCCTCGGTCTTGCGACGCAGATAGCCCATGTAGACGCCGAGCGAGTTGGAGGTCGCACCGAAGTCATACCCCCACACGTGCTCGAAGATCGCCGAGCGGGTGAGCACCTGGCGCGGGTGGCGCAGAAACATCTCGAGCAGCAGGAACTCGGTGCGCGTCAGCTGCAACACCCGCTCCCCGCGCCACGCCTCGTGGGCCAGGCAGTCGAGCCGTAGATCCTCGAACTCAAGCGCCCGTTCCTGCTCGTCCTCCTCGCCGGCCCGGCGCAGCAGTGCGCGCACACGGGCCAGCAGCTCGCGCAGCGCGAACGGCTTGACGAGGTAATCATCGGCGCCCGCGTCCAGTCCCGCGACGCGGTCGTCGACGTCTTCGCGGGCGGTCAGCATCAGCACCGGCGTGCGGTCGCCCCCTTCGCGCAAGCGCCGGCAGACTTCCAGGCCGTCCATGTGTGGCATCGAGATATCGAGGATCACGACATCATGCGACGCGGCGCCCAAGCGCTCCAGCGCCTCGCGTCCGTCTATCGCCTGGGCGACGTCATAACGCTCCAGCGCAAGCGCCCGCGATAGCGCGCTCTGCACGGCGGGCTCGTCGTCGACGACCAGTATGCGTGCTTGCTCAGCCATGATCGGAAGCCTCCTCGCATCCATCTATTCGGTTGGGGTTGGGAAACGGGCGGGGAGGATGTGGTTCTCAGGCTACCGTGACGAGTCTTGCGGATGTATGGCTAATGGAAAGCGAAGATAATGCGAAGAATCGATAATCGCCGGGGCAGAGATCATCGCTGAGGAGCAGGGTGTCGCCGGGGGAGAGGGCGTCGCCGCGCGGAACGCCATCGCCCGTGGGGAGACTGTGGCCGAGGAGACCGGCGCCGCGATGGCGGCTCATTCGCGCACGTTGCGCAACAGCGTCATCAGCCTGGCCGTCTTCTTCGCGCTCGTCGTCGCCCTGCTGCTCGCCGTGCCGGGTCTGGACTCGGTGGGGGATCGCATCTCCCACGCCAACCCCGCATGGGTCGCCGCTGGGATCGGCCTGGAGGCGCTCTCCTGCATCGGCTACGTGGTGCTCTTCGATCTGGTCTTTGGCAGGCTCGGCAGGAGCCTGGCCTCGCGTTTGTCGCTGTCGGAGCTGGCGGTCAACTCGGTCGTATCGGTCAGCGGCCTGGCCGGCATCGCGCTGGGCGCGTGGGTGCTGCGCAGCCGGGGTGTCTCGGTGGACCGCATCGCCAAGCGCTCGGTGCTGATCTTCGTGTTGACCAGCGCGGTCAATGTCGGTGCGGTCGTCGTCATTGGCCTGCTGATGTGGCTGGGCCTGCTCCCGGGCTCACGCAATCCGCTGCTGACGCTCCTGCCTGCCGCCGTGGCGCTCGCGGCGATCGGGGGGACGCTCGCGCTCGCGGCGTGGGCGCGCCGGGTGGCTGCGCGCAAACCGTTCGAGCACGGTCGCCTCGAGGTTGCGCTGACCGCGATCAGTGGCGGCGTGGCGGACGCTCTGCGGCTGATCGGCGAACGCGATTGGCGGCTGCTGGGCGCGGTCGCCTACTGGCTGCTGGACAACCTCGTGCTCTACGCCTGTCTCGCGGCTTTTGGCCACGCCCCCTCCGTCTGGGTGGTGGCGATGGCTTATCTGCTGGGGATGCTCGCCAACTCGCTGCCGGTTCCCGGAGGGTTCGTCGCGGTCGAAGGAGGACTCGTGGGCATGCTCCTGCTGTTCGGCGCTCGACCGGCTTCGCTGGTGCTGGCGGCGGTCGTCATCTACCGGGCGATCTCGCTGTGGATCCCCGCGACGATCGGCTCGATCGCCTTCCTCAGCTTGCGCAGCGAGCTCTCGAGGCCTGTGGCGCCTGCCCCGTCCGGATAGCCCTCGGTGGGCTCGAGCTCCGCGATCATCACTCCAAGGAGAGGCCTCGACAACTCTCAGGACAGGCTCTTGGCGAAGGCGATCGCGGCATTCGCGTGCTGGCAGGCCCGCCCCGGCAGTCTGTCCATCACGCGCTTGACCTGCGCGTCCATCGGTCCCGAGAGGCCGGGACAGTAGACGGGCGGCGGGAGGTTGCCGCTCGCCGAGCCGGGCGCGTTCAGCGGCAGCAGCTCCATCGCTGCCCGTAGCGCCTGGGAGAACGTGTCGGAGAAGATGTCGATTGCCACCCTGCCGCTGTAGATCTCGATCGAGCGTCCTTCGTCGTACACCGTCGCCGGCACGCCCCGCACGACGATGTTGCGTTGCGAGCCCAACGTGGCGTTGGAGTGCAGGCGGTAGATCACGGTCGTCACCTGCAGCGGCAGCAGGCAGCTGCCGCCGCCGAAGACGCCTTTGCTGTGTACGCAGTCCCCGTAGTACACGCTGTCTCCGAGTGAGGGGTTGTAGCCCTTCTGGCCGTCCACCGCCGCGAGCGATTCACCGACGAAGCTCCGGCCCACCCAGTAGATCTTGTAGTAGGGAAACGTCTGTGCTTCGGCGAGCGCCGCCGCGCCGATCGGTTGGGGATGGCCGGTCGCGCAACCGCTCAACGCGGCCGCCGCGCACAGCACGGCCAACGCCAGTCCCGCGCGTGCCGCACGGCGGAGCCCGTTCGTGTGCGCGCGTGCTCGTTGTCGGAGCCCGCGCGTGCTCGTTGTAGTCCTCATGCTCGTCATCATCTTGGCGTGCGGATTAGACCGACAGCTACTTCGTGGCCGCTCGCCGGTTTCCATAGGTGTAGATCCGTCGTTGTACGTTTGGCGGGTGTACCGGGGTCCGGTGGGGTAGCACACCGGACCCCGGTCGATCTTCGCACCAAGAGCCTGCGTATGGCGCCGTCGCCTGGGCTGCTCCTCGCCGCGGTGCTCCTCGCGGCATGGCTGATCGTCGATCCGCGCACGCCCGATCTCGCCGCCCAGGTGTATCGCGTGAGCCTCTTCAACAACGTCGGGTTTGCCATCTGGGACGAGCACTGGTACGCCGGTCACGACGTGCCCGGCTACAGCCTCCTATTCGGACCGCTGGCCTCGCTGCTGGGCTTGCGGCTGGTGGCGGTGCTGTCCGTGCTCGCCTCCGTGACCTTGTTCGAGCGTTTGACGCGCGCCGTCTACGGTCCGTTCTCGCACTGGGGCTCGGTATGCTTCGCCCTCGCTGCGGTCGGCGACATCTGGATCGGGCGGCTCACGTTCGCGCTGGGCGTCTCCTTCGCGCTGGCGGCAGTATTCGCGCTCGTCCATCGCCGAGCTCGGTCGGCCGCCATGCTCGCGGCCCTGTGCGCGGCGACCAGCCCAGTCGCCGGTTTCCTGCTCGCGTTGGCTGGCCTCAGCTATGCGCTCCACCGGCGTTCCAGCAGAGCGGTGCTCGTGCTCGCGGCGCCGGCGGCGGCTGTGGTGATACCGCTGACGTTGCTTTTCCCCGAGGGCGGTTTCGAGCCCTATCCGATCCTGTCGTTCGCGGCGACGCTGCTCGTTGTGGTCGCGTTCCTCTGTGCGCTCCCGCCTGAGGAGTCGCTGTTATGGACCGGGGGGGTCGTCTATCTACTCGCCTGCTTGCTCTGTCTCCTCGTCCACACCCCGATCGGCAGCAACATCGAGCGCTACGGCGTGCTCCTCGCCGGACCCCTGCTGCTGTGTGCGCTGGCTCCTCGCGGCCGCCCACAGGGGGGCTATGGGCCGGGGGGCGGCGTCTCGATACGCGGCCGCTCGGCGCCGGTGGCCGTGGTCGCACTCTGCCTGATTGCGGTCTGGGTGGCGTGGGGGCCGGTGCGCGAAACGCTCGCGGTGGCGGGGAACGGATCCACCCAAGCGTCCTACTATGCGCCCGTCAAACGCTTCCTCGCGGGTATCGGGTCCCCGCCCGGGCCCGTACGGGTCGAGGTGCCGCTCACGCGCTCACACTGGGAGGCGGCGCTGCTCGCGCCGACCGTCTCGCTCGCTCGCGGCTGGGAGAAGCAGTTGGACACCCGTTTCGACGCCGTGCTGCTTGCCCCAAGGCTGACCGCGGCCGCCTACGATCGCTGGCTGCACGAGGAGGCGGTCAGCTATGTCGCGCTGCCCGACACTCCGCTCGATCCCTCCTCAGCCCAGGAGGGACGCCTGATTCGTCGTGGCCTGCCCTACCTGCGTGAGGTGTTCTCGAGCCTGCATTGGAGGATCTACGCAGTGCGTGCTCCGACGCCGCTCGCCGCCGGCCCCGGGCGGCTTACGTCGTTGGGTCACGATTCCTTCGCGCTGCGCGCCTTCGCCCCGGGGAGCTTCCTCGTGCGCGTGCACTACACCCGCTACTTCACCCTCACACGGGGGATCGGCTGCGTGGGATCCGCGCCGGGCGGCTGGACATCGGTGACGGCACGCGCGCCGGGGACGGTCCTCGTCGCCGCCCGCTTCTCGCTCTCCCGTGCTCTGGGCCTGGGCGGTTCTTGCCCGGCCCTGCGGGCCGTGCGTCCGCGCTCCCCAACCGCGGCGCCCGCGCGGCGCGCCCCGTCCGCCTACCGCTGGCTGGTGCCCACTGCAGGGCGGCTCCCTTCGATTGCGGTCGAGAACCGCGCACATGGCACCACCGCCTGGCGCCTGCCCGGGCCGCTGAGCCTGCTGGGAGGCGCGGCGCGCGGTCCGGTCGCGGGCTATGTGGCGATGCATGCGATCGCTCCGGGCCAGATCGAGCGGGTCTATGTGAACGCCCCTGGCTCCCGCACGGTGCGGCTGCGCGTCTATCGCATGGGCTGGTATGGAGGCAGGGGCGGGCGGCTGGTGCTGCGCAGTGGGGCGTTGGCAGTGGTGCGCCAGCCGCCCTGTGCCCATCGCTTCTACACGGGCCTGACCGAGTGCGATTGGCACGCGACACTGTCGTTTCGCATTCCCGAAGCGCTGCCCAGCGGGGTGTACATCGTCAAGCTGCTCGCTGGGCATGGCGCACAGAGCGACTGCATTTTCATCGTGCGCTCCGCGCATCCGGCGCCGCTGCTCGTCGAGATCCCGACGGCCTCATACGAGGCTTACAACGCCTGGGGCGGCGATAGCCTGTACCCGGGCGGCACCGACCGCGTCGGCGTCACCGGGACCGACCAGGGGGTCGAAGTCTCCTACGACCGCCCCTATCAGAGCCAGACCGGCGCGGGGCAGTTCTTCATTCGCGAGGTGGCGATGGTGCGCTTTCTGGAGCGCTACTCCTATCCGGTGTCATACACGACGATCGACTCGATCGACCGCGATCCCGGCCAGGTTTTGGGACCCACCCACCCGCGGGCGCTGATGGACGTCGGACACTCCGAGTACTGGTCCCAGCGCGACGAGCAGGCCTTCGCCCGAGCGCGCGACAAAGGCACGAGCCTGATCTTCATCTCCTCGGACACGATGGCCTGGCGCGTACGGTTCGCGCCGGCGACCGCCGCTTCGAGCCAGGCGGGTGAACCCGACCACGTGATCGTCGCCTACAAGGAGTATGTGGATAAGGATCCCGATCGCGCCCAGCCCTCGGGGCTGTTTCCCGCTGGTGGGGCGCCGCTCGTGGGTAGCGCGTACAACGGCTGCATCACCCCGCGCGTGCAGCAGGCCGGACCGCCCGTGTATCGCTACTATCCCTGGCGCCCAGCTCCGGGCCTGAAGCCCGCGTGGCTGTTCGCTCACACGGGCGTCACCCCCTCGACGCGCATCCCCGGCATCGTCGGCTACGAGTTGGATCAGCGCACGCCCGCGACACCGTCCGGCACGCTGCTGGTGGGCGCTGGCGCGGGGGTGCCCTGCCTGTCCGAGGACGAGCCTTCGCCCATCCGCGGAGACCTGGCGGAGACCACCCTCTACACGGCGCGCTCGGGTGCGCTCGTGTTCGCCACCGGCACGCTCGGCTGGGAGTACGCGCTCTCGCCGGTGCCCCAGGCCTCCCCCGATGCGCCGCGCTCACCCGACCCGCGCGTGGTGGCGATGACCCGCAACCTGCTCGCCCGCGTGCTGCGATGATTCCTACTAAGGCGCCAACCCATACAGGCCCGTGTAGCCGGTGAGGTAGATGTTTTGTCCATCGCTGATGACGGGGTCGAACGAGCCGGTGTGCATCTCAAAGACGATCCGGCCCGTGGAGATCCCGAGGCCATAGGTGCGGTGCTCGCCGAGGTCGGCGAAGTAGACGACACGCCCGACGATCGTCGCCGACCCAGAGATTCGCCCGCCAGTGTTGTAGTGCCACACGATCTGGCCCGAGCGGGCGTTCAGCGCGTAGAAGGTGCCGTTGTAGGAGCCAAGGTAGATCGTCGGGCCGAGGCCGGGCGCGTTCGTGACCGCGGGCGAGGCGTAGACGTAGTCGCCGGTCTGCACTGCCCAGTCCAGGCCGCCCGTAGAGGCGTCATAGGCATAGACTCGCCCGTCGGTGTTGCCGAGGAAGACGCGGCCGTAGATGACCGCGGCGGTCGAGTAGAACGTGCCGCTGCCGAGCAGCGCGCCGCCGGAGCCGCTGACCCACAGCCGCAGCCCGGTCCGCTCAGAGATCGCCTGAACGTGTCCGGAGTAGTCGCCGAAGTAGAGCACGCCATCAGAGAGCGTCGGGCTGGCCTTGACGGCGCCTGATGCGTGGTAGACCCAGATGACGTTGCCGTTGTGCGCGTCCAGCGCGTAAACGGTGCCGTTCTGGGAGCCGAAGAACACGCGGCCATCGTCCACGAGTGGCGATGACTCGCTTGGGCTGGGTAGCGCGCGCGACCACAAGATCCTGCCAGTGGTGTAGGCAAGCGCCACGACTTCGCCCTTTTCGGTGCCATCCGGACGCGCAAGGACGGTGGCGTAGACGACGTTTCCGACGGCAGCGGGCGTGGAGGCGGACAGCGAGCCGATGCGTCGCTGCCAGAAGGTGTGGCCGGTGTGCAGGTTGATCGCGCTCAATACGCCGTCGTCGGCGAGCTGAAAGATGTGATCGCCATACAGTGACGGGGGGAACTCGAGCAGTGAATCACCGGTGCGCACCCACAGCTGCTTGAAAGGCGGGAACACGCGCGCGGGCGCTGGGAAGAAGCGTGTGTGTTCCTTGGAGTAGCCGTACAGTGGCCAGGCAAATCGAGCCGGGCCATGCGTGGGCAACGTCGGCGTCGGCTCGGGTATGAACCGCGCGTGCGGGTGGTAGATGGAGCCGGTGCGGTGACGCTCGTACAGATATCCCCCCAGAGCGAGCGCCGCGATCAGGACGGCGAGCGCCGCCAGGCCGAGACGCAGGCGTTTGGAGCGGGGGAACAGGCGCGTGGCACGGTTGCTCACGGGCGTCGGTGGCCGGCTCGCTGTCAGGCGGCGAGCTTACCGGAGGACGACGATCCAGAGGCCGCAGTCGATGTCCGGGCCTGGTCCTCGTCCAACATGCCAGTGGTCCCGGGCGATCGACGTGGGCCATCGACCGCTCGCGCGCGGCTGGCTGTTTGGGCCCGCGAACGGCGAGTGGAGTTGATGGCGTGACGGCGCGAGGAGCGCCGCGCCGAATGGGTGATCAAGCGTGCGAGGCTCAGCACGAGCAGCCCCAGGAAGGCGATCGCGAGCGGGGGCAGCGTCAGCCCTGAGACGAGCGCCAATATGTCGTGATTGCCGTTCAGCGACCAGTTCCACAGCAGGTAGTCGCCGAGGGCGAGCACAGAGACAAAGGCCAGGGGCCTGTGGGACATAAGCAAGAGCTTAAACAGATACGGGGACGGATAGCGGAAGAGGCCGCCCAGGGGACGCACGGTGCGCGCGTACAGCGCCATATGATCAAGCGCTATGAGCGGCGCGAGCACGACCTCCGAAATCTTCGCTCGAGGGCTGCTCAGCGGCCGGGTGGCGCTCGTGACCGGCGGCGGGACGGGACTGGGGAAGGCCACCGCGGCCGAGCTGGTGCGCTGCGGCGCGGCCGTGACGATTGCCGGGCGACGGGCGGAGGTGCTGCAGCAGGCGGTAGCGGAGATCGGCGCGAGCTCGGGGAAAGTCGACTGGGTGGCGGGGGATGTGCGCGAGCGAAGCGACGCCGAGAGGCTCGTGCGGACCGTGCTCGAGCGGCATGGGCAGATGGATCTGCTGGTGAACAACGCGGGCGGCCAGTACTTCACGCCGGCCGAGCTAATCACTGCCAAGGGCTGGCGGGCGGTATGGCGGTTGAACGTCGAAGGCACGCTCAACATGGCCGAGGCGGCTTTTGAGCAGGCGATGCGCCCAGCAGGCAACGGGACGATCGTGAACGTGACGCTGTCTCCCCATCACGGGATGCCGGGCATGGCGCACTCGGGCGCGGCAAGAGCAACCGTCGAGGCGCTCACGCGCGAACTGGCCCTACGGTGGAGCGACGCCGGCGTCACCGTCGCGGCGGTGGCGCCGGGTCCCTTCGACACGGAGGTGATGGAGAAGTACCCGCAGACCGTTCGCGCTGGCATGGCGCGCATCGTCCCGCTGCAGCGAATGGGCAGCGTCGCCGAGCACGCGTGGCTTGTGGCCCTGCTCGCCTCTCCGCTTGGGCACGCGTTCAACGGCTCGACGGTCACCCTGGACGGAGCGCGCGATAACTGGGCCGGGCCATGGCCACCTCCGGGGCTGACCGACGACTCAGGTGCGGTGCCGACCGAGGAGCGGAAAGGGTCGCGCCCGATAGGATGATGAGGAGGGCTTGCGGGCGAGGTGTTGTGGTTGCACAGGAGCCTTCCAAGCTTCTAGGGCGGGTTCGATTCCCGTCGCCCGCTCTGAGCTCTCCTATGGGTAGGCTCTGATTGTCAGCCACGGGGAGTGGCGCAGTCTGGTAGCGCACCCGGCTGGGGGCCGGGCGGTCGCAGGTTCAAATCCTGTCTCCCCGACTAAAAAGTCCAAATACGAAGAAATGCGAACAAGGCGGTCGCGAGCCTCAGAATCGCCCGATTGCAGGCAGTTTCTGGCCTAGCACCTGCGAAAAGTGCGAACCGTCGCTCGGTGATGATGGGCTCAGATGCCCGCGAGTCGGTAGCAGCTCGGTAGCAGGAACGGCCCAACTCGGTAGCAGCCAGCGGCGGGATGCCGGAAGCGAAAGATGGCGTGCGCGCTCCGTGCGAAGCGCATAGTCGCTTCATGAAGCATCGCCAGACCAACCTCCTCGGGGCCCCGAGACGCAATGGGAAGCCCGGCCTCTTCACTTGAGGGCCGGAGGCGAACGCAGTTCGCCGGAGGCCCATATGCGAAACGCGTCGTTGAGTTGGACGTTCTCGCGGGTTTGGAGCCGGGTCTGTTCGAGCATCGGGAGCGTTTAGAACTGCACTACGCGCGCGCCATCGCGCGCGCGCCCGAGCCGGAGTGCCCGAGTACGGACGGCTGGTGGGCCATCTCGGATAGCTCCGGGCTGGCCGTTCCGAGACTGTGCAAACGCTGGACCTGTCCATCGTGCGTTCGCCTCAAGCGCGCGGCGGCGCTCGTCTCTATCCAGGATGGTCTATGCGCCGCCGCCGAGCGGGGTTCGCGTGTCCGCTTCATGACGCTTACAGACGGTTGCGGCGACATGGACTTCGCCGCCTTCTATGCGGCGTGGTCTCGCAAGCTCCGTCCCCGGCTTCGCCGCCGAGCGAAGCTCGGCGACTACGCGTGCGCGCTTGAGGTCCAGCCCCAGTCTGGTCGGCTCCACGGGCATTTCCTTCTCATTGACAGCGCCAAAGGCGGTGGGTTCATTGCGCAAGCCGAACTCTCTAGGATGGCGGAGGCTTGTGGCTTTGGACGGATTGTTGATATACGCGAGGTGACAGATATTCCTCGCCGCGAACAGCGGCTCTCGGCGTACTTCACGAAGGGGACCTATCGAGTGGCAACGGAGGAGGCGGGTGTGGTTGCCGCGTATATGGCGAAGGTGTCGCGTGTGTCCCAGCTCGGAGAGCTGGCCGCAAAGCGGATAAGGCCCTTTCGTGTGTCGGCTGGCTGGCCTCTGAAACTCACAGAAGCTCAGCGCCGCCTTGTCGAGGAGTGGTACGGCGGCGGCGAGGACGATGGACCGTGGCGGCTGGTCCATGAAGGCCATGCGGGACGCTTTCTGCTGGCGGAGCGTGAGCATCAGCGAGAGTGCTCGACGGGACGCATCAGCTTAGGCGCGAGGACGAGGCAGGCGTTGCTCGTGGCGGGTGAAGGCGGGTGAGGGACCTCCCTGTCCGCCAACGCGCCGGAGGGAGGCGACCGACCGAGCCGCGTAGCGGGCGAGTGAGGGCGGCTCCGGGAGGCAAGTGGGCGGACGAGCCGCGCGGCGGCGAGCGCGGTGCAGTCGAGAGACACGCGACCAAACTGATGCGGTCAGTGACAGCACATTCCTGTCACTGACCGCATTCACCTTGTTCCTACTTATCATCTTCTGCGAGTTGGCTTCTCACCTTTTTAGCGATGATGCCCGCCTGCTCCGACGTGATAGGCTCACCCTTGACCGTCCCATATACGACGCATAGACCGTCCTCGGTCATGACCAGCCAGCCATCTCGGACCGTAGCCGAGAGTTTTTGGTTTTTCATGGTGTTCTGCATGGTAATTCCTTTCTGGGTTATGTTCGCCGGGAGTGGCGAATATCAACACCATCGAACCTTTTGAGGGGCTGACCGGAAAAAATCGCAGCGGAGGAGAAATTTGGCCGAGGCGATGCGAAATCCGCGTGCGCCGATGTGCTCGGGTCTATGGTCGGAAGATGAGACCATCGCCCCCGCTACGCCTCGCTGTTCCCGGCCTTGAACAGGTTGGGTACTGGCTGCTCGCGGCGAGAACGCCCACGGGCATCGCCCCAGCGTTCAACGACCGCCGCCTGGCTCTATTCTGCCGGTTGGGTTTTCAGCTCAGGTTGCCGAAAGCCATCGAGTTCGAGGCCGAGATAGAGGCGCTGCGCGACCTTCTCGTCGCGGATGAGCCCCCGCCTGGTGTGCTCTACGACGAGGCGACCGAGCGCGAGCTAAGCCGCAGTCTCCGCTGCCTTGACGTGGTTGAGGCTGCTGCGTTCGACGCGGGGCTCTTGGGATAGGCGCTCCGCTCAGGCTGCCCGGAGCTATCGGAACCTCACTCGCTGCGCTTGGGCTCAGCGCCCAAGCGCAGCTCCAGGCCAAGCGCCTCAAGCAGCGCGGCCAACTGCTCGACCTGTATGGGCTTCCTGCCGGTCTCCCAGGCCGAAACCTGCGGTTGGTGAGAGCCGACACGACGCGCCAACTCCTCCTGGGACACGCCCTGTCGCTCGCGGGTCGCCCGCAGGAAGTCACCGGCCAGTGATGCCACGGGAGCGGAGGTTATCGG
The DNA here is from genome assembly GCA_036744995.1 of Solirubrobacteraceae bacterium. Lineage (GTDB taxonomy): Bacteria > Actinomycetota > Thermoleophilia > Solirubrobacterales > Solirubrobacteraceae > Palsa-744. The sequence goes on from DAIOGX010000017.1 coordinate 34,545, forward strand.
CGAACGGCTCTCGCCGAGCCCCGCAACGCAGGGCACTCCGGATGTGCTCCCGGTCAGCCCCTCAAAACGCCCGATGCTATCGGTCATGGACAGACGGTTCCCCGCAACGCAGGGCACTCCGGGTGGGCTTCCGGTCGGCCCCTCAAAAGCCCCGATGGTGTTGGTTATGGACAGACAGCCCTCGCCGAGCCCGCGAACCAGGACACTTGAAGTGATATACGCGCACGCGTATAATCAAATGTATGGTCCGCTTTCCCCGGTCAGCCCCTCGCAAGCCCCTATTCGTATTGGCATGGGCAACGTCATACCGTTTCCGCGCCGCACAGATTGGGAGCCGGAGTTGAGCAAGCGTCAGGTTGCTCAATGGTTCGGTTTCTCGACACGCTGGGTCGAGCTGCGAGTGCGCGAGGGGATGCCTTCGCGTCTGCGAGGCAACCGACGCCGGTTTCTGCTCTCCGAGTGCCAGGCATGGCTCGCGCGACCGAGTGAGGCGAACGCATGATTAAGAAACGTGGCAAACGATACGGCGTTCGCATCTACGCCGCAAAGCGGCAGGTCTGGGTCGGTACCTTCCGCACCCTCCAAGAGGCGAAGCTGGCCGAGCGCGAAGCGTCTATGCGGGTCCGCCCGGCGAACGACGAGACTGTCGCGGAGTTCGTGGAGCGATGGCTCTGTGACTTCAAGCGCCCGCGCGCCTCGACCAACCGCCACAACACTTACATGGTCAAGCCGCTCGTCGCCGAGTTCGGCACGGTGAAGATGTCGGACATATCCCGGCGGCGTGCGCGCGAGTGGGCGCTCCGGCATCGTGGCAGCGTTCCGGTTGTGCGCGCGATGTTCAACGATGCGCTTAACGAGGAGTGCGTCACCACCAACCCGTTCGCCAACCTGCGCCTCGACCAACGGCGCGGTCGGCGCGACCTCGTGGCGCTGAGTGAGGCGCAGGTCCGCGACCTCGCCGACGCTTCGCTGCACCTGTTCGGCGCATACGGCCCGACGTTTCGCGCGTGCGTCATGTTCGCGGCATACGTTGGATTGCGGCCCGCCGAGATGTTCGTCTTGCAATGGTCCGACCTCGATATCCCAGGCAGCCTAATCAAAATCAATCGCTCGCTCGGCAACACGGGAGAGATAACCCTCCCGAAGAACGGGCTCACGCGATGTGTGGTCCTGCCGCCGCAAGCCAAGGAGGTTCTTCTGGCTATGCCCCGTAGGGCCGACAGTCCGTATGTCTTTACCGCTCCCTGCGGTCGGCGGTTCTCCAAGACTTCGCACTACTACTACTGGCGACTGCTCCGTACAGAGGCAGGCCGCCCGAAAATGGCGTTCTACGAGCTTCGGCATTTCTGCGCGACGCACCTACTTGAACTCGAAGCGAGCCACGCTGATGTGGCCGTCCAGCTCGGCCACACAGACGGCGGCGCGCTTGTGATGAGCACCTACGGACACCCCTCCATTAAAGCATCGCTGGCGCGCGTTCGTGAGGCATTCCGGCGTAACCCCGCGCGGCGTCTAAAAGCCGTTGGCGACTTATGAGCAGCTAGCGCCAGCGCCGTAGTACGCGTGTCCTCACGCCTGTCTCGTGGTCCAGCGGCTCATCCCAGGCGGCCGGGAACCCGTGGTCGGTCTCCTCAATCACGACCACATAGCCGTGGGTGGCGAGGCCCGAGACCAAGTACTCCTGAACCTTCTTGATGTCGCCCGCAATCTTGTCCGTGATGACCTGCTTGCTCCCGGTCCCGAACTCCCAGTAGTTGCTCGCCAGCGCGAACTCAATCACCGCGTCAAACCGGAAACCGCCGAGATGGGTTGGGAAGCTCGCGCTCAGCAGTCGGTCACGGGAGACGATCGCCAGGTCAATACGCTTGGGACGCATCTCGGACCCATCGGTCTTCTCAAACATCCATTGGCCGGGGCTGAACTCCAAGTGGATGTCCTCCCAGGGCACCCCAGCCTCGTTGAGATGCCGTGCGAACTGCATCACGCAATCGTGCTCGCTCAAGATGGTCGGCCCGTAGTGGCTTGAGACGGACCCGGAAGCGTTCCTCGGGTGAGGATGCGGCCACTCGGGGAGCTGCATGAGCCAAGAGGCTATAGCTACGCAAGCCGCCTCAATCGCCTGCAAGGTCTTCTCCGATGTCGCGTCTGGCTCTGGCGTCATGGGCGAGAGCCGGGCTGTGCTCCTCAGCGGTTCTGGCGGTTCTGGCGCTGCTTCTCGGCTATCGCCTTCGTGTCCCAGACCCGGTTGATGGTGGGAGCACACTTTTTGTAGAAGACGACGGCGATTGGGATGCCCACGAAGACCATGACCGCTCCTCCGCCGCCACCAGCGATGATGCCCCCGAGAGCAACGAGGGCGAACCAGACGATGCACGAGACGATGATGGCGCCGGGGATAGAAGGCGCGTTAGCGATGTGTTCGCGCTGTTCTACTTTTTTAGCCCAGCGGTATTCCTTCCGGGTCTTGTAATCGGCTCGTCTCGGGGCCATCGGGCGCGATTGTACTCCGACTCGCGGCCAGCGAGGGGCCGGGGCGGGTAGCATCTCGGTAGCAGGGCGTCGGCAGCGCCCCGCCAGCATTGACCGTTCGGGGGTCTTTGGACCTGTCTCCCCGATTGTCTTAGGGGTTCCTTCTAAATAATTGTCGGGGAGTGCGAGGGTTTTGG
>DAIOGX010000018.1:0-34989 GCA_036744995.1 Solirubrobacteraceae bacterium
TGCATGGACCAAGCTGGGCGACGCGGGACGGCGCAGCGCGTGCTGCCGATCATCCGGGATCGCCCAGCACGTGCAAGCCGTCACGTGGCGACGATCGAAGATCCATGGATCTGCTGGCCGATAGGAGATCGCATTTGATCTTCTATCGGTGGTCCAGCGCCGTGTCCAGGTGCGTATCCGGACGTGCCGATCTTTTGATAGGCGCTCTCAGCGGCTGACGGCGCCGCAAGGGGCGCCGTGCGGTCGCCCCCTGCGATGGACAGCTACCCGAATGTCACTGTGATCGACGCCGCCGATCTCGCCCCGCCCCTCTGCTTGGGCACGAAGCCGACGCGCAGGCGGGCCCTCAGCGGGCGGCCCCTGCTCCGTCCCCTGCGCGAGAGTGGGACCTTCAGCGTGGCTGTTTTCTCGGCCTTGCTCAGGCTGCGGTACACGGTCGCGAGGTTCGCCCCGCTGCCGCTTATGCGCCCGGCGGCGAAGGTCTGGACGGTGATGTATGCGGTGTTGCCGATGACCTTGTGCCCGACGATGCTCACCGGGCAGTTTTTGATCTTGATCGTCGTGTGCTGTTTGAACGTGGTCCCGTTCTGGCCGATGATCGTCGTCGGCATCGTGAGCCTGCTCGCGCACACGTTGCCGTTGGCCGTCAGGGCGGAGTGGGTGCCGATCGGCAGGTTCACGGTGATGCTCGAAACCGGCGTATCCGGCAACGTCGCGAAAGTTGTGGTCGTGATCCCGTTCGTGATTTTCGTGTTGCCGACCAGGATCACGCGCACGCCTTCGCCTTCGAGGAGCAGATCGAGGTCCGGGAAGGCCTCCCCGCTGTGCGAGACGAGGATCGCCGGGCCTTTCAGTTTCGCCGCGAGCGTCGGCGTGTTGGCCCTGACGCCCCCGACGAACGAGCCGCCCGGACAGTTGTAGGGGTTCGCCGCGAACGTGGCTTCAGGACACGCTTGCTGCAGCGTCGTCAGCCTCGAGGGCAGCTGCTTGGGCAACTGCACGACCACCGACTTGACGTTCGACTGGCCGGCCGAGACGTTGAGCGTCGTTTCCAGGCTCGCCCCGTTGGCTTTCGAGGTCTTCGCCCCGGTCGCCGATCCGAACGAGGGCTTGAACGAGAGCTTGTTGCATTCGCCGACCTGGAACGGGGTCGACAAGCTCTGCGTCGTGCCGAGCGTCGACGTCAGCGTCGTTTCGGTCGCGAGCGTGCCACAGCTGGTCGGGTTCTGCAGGAACCCCTGCTTGTTGATTTCGACGCTGATGCCCCGCAGCCGCAGGGGGATGCCCTTGTAGATCGTCGGCACGTTGCTCGTCGCGACCACGCGCGCTGTGTACGGTTCGACGTTGATCGTCCCGCGCGTGACCACGTTGCCGAGGTTGAACGGCCCGGCGATCGCCGGCACAACAATCGAGAGCCCGAACGGCGCGCCACCGTAGGGCCCTGTCAGGTAGACGTTCCCCCTGAACCCGTACGGATGACCCGACCCCGCCGCCACGTTGACCGTGCCGATTTCGCTGGTACCCGAGCATTCGCCTTTGCCGGCCTGCGGTTCGGGGCACTGCGTCACGGTCGGCAGCAGCCCGACGAGACCGGCCGGCATCACCGTCTTGATCTGCGACAGGTACTGCTGGCCTTCGTTGCGCCCGATGTTGAGCGTGAACGAGGTCTTCGCCCCCGCGTAGCCCGGTGACTGGTTGACGGCGCTCTGGCTGAGCGCGAACGACAGCGGCGAGGAGCATGCGCCTCCCGACCCGTTGCTGTCGACGTTGAATTCAGAGAACGGCGTCGCCGCCGGCTGGCCCGTGTAGGGCGTCAACGACGTGGTCGTCTTCGCAGCCCCGCACGTCAGCGGGTTGGCGATCGGCGCGAGTTCACCGCCGGTGAACTTCAGGATCGCATCGCTGAACGGCTGTTCGGGGTTCTTTTCGAACGTCGCGGTCAGCCTGCCCGTAGTTTCGTTGGGCATGACCGAGCCCTGCAGGCGCACATCCACGCCGTAGCGCTTCGATTCGGCGTTGAGGTACATCGTGTAGGGCGGCGCCGTGATTGGACCCCCACCTTCGGGGCCGCCGAGATAGAGATCCCCAGTCAGCGATTTCGCCGGCAGCGTCGGGGCTTCGAGCGTGACCGTGCCGACCTTCGATTCTTCCGAACATTCCACCCCGAACGTCGAGCTGTGGATCCGCGCCTGCGCCGGCGTGCACGCCTTCTTGACTTCCGCCGCGGCCGACGGGTTCAGCGTCATGCCTTCGGGCAGCGTGACGGTGGCCGTGTTGAGCTGGGAGCTGTCGATGCTGGTCGGGCTTTCAGCGTGCGGCACCGTCAGTTCGGTCGTTATCCCGTCGGGCTTGTCCTGCTGGGTGGTTTCCGGCGTGAGCTTGAATTCCGGTTTGAAAGGAACTTCCAAGAACGGCGCGGCGCCGTTGCAGCCTTCGGTGCCCAGAGGTCCGCTGTAGCTGGCATTGGCAAATTCACCTACATATGATTCTAGGCGAATTCCAGTCGTCGTCTGCAGTCCGGTGCCTGAGCAACTGCTCGGATTCGTTACAAATCCGCCCTTACCAGTATTTCCCTTTGTTCCGTAAAATATGAGACGTGACTTGATCAGCCCTTCTGCGACGTTCTTGATCACGTAGTAGTCGTGATAATCCGCCTTGCCCGTGCCTTGGGATTCGACTTTGCCAGCTTCCGGTGATTCAGATCCCCATTCGACGTGGCCTTCGAGGAACGTGTGGGTAAAGAGTCCTGGGTAACCCGCTTTCGCAAGGCTGAGCGCGACACCGAAGTACGATGCGAGACCACTCCCTTCAGGCTGTTCGAGATTGTAGAGCTTGCCTTCCAGTTCTACATTTGCATAATCACCTTCAAACGGTTTCCCTGCAGGAATCTTGGTGACGATCGTCACGATCTGCTTGCCGATTTCGCTTTCGGGGCATTTTGGTTCCGTAAAGAATCCTGGCGCTTCTTCTTTCCCCATGAAGTTCGCTACTGAACACTTTGTGACTGCTTCAGGATTCGTTGCGACGCCGGGAGCCACGTTTGTCCGTATGTTCTTCGCGTTACCTTCGGGGGCAACAGCTTCAAAGGGCGTTGTCTGTATGACGTGAGTTTTGAGGCGGAATTCCGTGACTCCAGCTACGGGGTGGCCTGCCGCCTGGGTAAAAAGTTCTGAGTGGTTTGCTTCGGTACTGGCAGCCGTGCATGGTTCTTCAACCTTGCAGTTCGCCGCGAAGAAGCTTTCCACGCCGAACGTGGCCTGGGCGGCCGCGGGTGCCGATACGACGACGATTGCTGCGCCTGCCAGCAGCGACAAGACCCAAACGCGAGCGTGCGACCTCATACCGACCTCCCTCTAGACCAGATTCCTATACCCCGTCTCGACTCCCCATGACACCGAAAGTTGCGGTCGACCGAAAACCTCCACCGGACGGGCTCCAGAGGTCTCGATCCAATGTAGACAAGCCTCCGCAGCGCAAACATCCTTGCACTACAAACTGCATCTTACACTATCTGTTGGGATTTGGATAGGCCTGGAGAGCGGAGAAGGATTAGATTTCAAAGACAATCAGAGGAGTGCGGCCGCTCAGCCGATCCCGTGCTGGCACGAGGGCCCCCGTATCCTAGCTCGGCTCGATCGGCCCCTGCCCAATGCGCCAGCACGCTGTCCCTGGTCGTGTGTCCGCCTGCACGACGCTTAGGCTTCTTCGCGTGCCGAACATCAACGAGCCCATCTTCGACGAGCCGCGTGAACACCCGGGATTTCGCTGCCAGCGTGCCCGCCTCAGCCGCCAGGGAGGCAGCGAGCGGCTGGGATTGAGCTTGTGGGAGGTGCCGCCCGGCGAAGCGGCCTATCCCTACCACCATCACCTGGCCGAGGAGGAGCTCGTGCTCGTACTCGACGGCAGGCCGAGCCTGCGCACGCCCGAGGGCTGGCGCGAGCTCGAGGAGGGCGAGGTCGTCGCCTTCCTGCGCGGCGAGCACGGCGGCCATCAGCTCGTCAACCGCACGGAGGACACGGTGCGCTTCCTCGCCTTCAGCACGAACGGCGACCCGGACATCGTGATCTACCCCGACTCGGGCAAGGTCGGCGCCTTCGAGCGTCTGCCAGAGGGCGGCGGGCTACGCGCGATGTTCCGCATGGCCGACGCGGTCGACTACCACGAGGGCGAGCAGGCACCCGAGAACCCGTAGGGCTCGCCGGCGGTCACTGGCCTTTGCAGGCCCGACGAGACCGGGCCGGTTTCTGGCCGGGCGCAGACGGCGACAGCTGCCCACTTGACATAGTCAATACTATCTGACATAATGATTACTATGCCAGGTGCCACTCGCCGCCCATCCCTTCGTGATGAGCAGAAGGCGCTCACCCGCCGCCGCCTGCTCGACGCGGCCGAAGCGGTGTTTGCCCGTCATGGCTTTCATGGGGCTTCGGTGGAGGAAATCGCGCGCGAGGCCGGCGCGACCAGCGGCGCGCTGTACTCGAACTTCGCCAGCAAGGAGGACCTGTTCCTCGCTCTGTTCGAGGAGCGGATCGCCACCGATGTGGGCGACTATTCGCAGATCGTCGCTGATGGAGCGACAATCGAGGAGCAGGCCCGTGGAGCGGCGGATCACTGGATGGTGATACTGCGCGAACGTCCCGACTACTTTCCCCTGCTGATCGAGTTCTGGGCTTACGCGATCCGCGAACCGGCCCTTCGAGAGCGTTTGGCTGGACGGTTTGCGGCCCTGCGCTCGGCCAGCGGCCGCTTGGCCTTGGAGGGAGCGGAGCGGAGCGGCTATCCACCGAACGCCGATGCGGGCGAGTTCGTGGGACTGCTCATCAACGCGTTGGGTAACGGTCTGGCGCTGGAGAAGCTGGTCGATCCCGACGCTGTTCCCGATGGGCTGTTCGGGGACATGCTCGTGCTCATATTCCAGGCGTTCGAGGCGCTCGTGCGCGAGAACCCGAGCGTGGCCGACCAGGGGATTACAAGCTCCTCGCAAGAGCCACCAGCCGAAAGGCAAGCGGCCCAGGATGGGTGAGAGCTCCACAACCGCTATCAGCGATGTACCGTCGCGCCGGCTCGCCGCTCCCGCGCTGCGCCAGGCGACCGCGGAGGACGTCCAACGGTTGACGACAGTGCTGGCTGAGGCTTTCTTTGACGATCCGGTGTTCGGTTGGTTGATGCCTGAGGACAGCAAGAGACGTGCGCGCCTGCGTCGCTACTTTGCGATCGAGCTGCGCCACTACACACTGCCGCGTGGGCGCGTGTGGACGACGAGCGATCTCTCCGGCGCGGCGCTGAGCTTGCCGCCCGGCGCGTGGCGTGCGCCCCCGCATGCCACCTTGATGGAGGGCAGCGCCTTCGGGATTCATCTGTCCAGAGCGGCGAGGATGGGGGCCGCGATCGAGTGGCGTCACACGCGCAAGCCCCGCGAGCCCCACTACTACGTTCGAGACATCGGCGTGCACCCGGACATGCAGGGCAAGGGTCTCGGCGCGGCGCTGATGCGTCCGACGCTCGAGCGCTGCGACCTGGAGGGCCTGCCCGCCTACCTCGAGGCCTCCAGCGAGCGCAGCGCCGCGCTGTATGAGCGCCTGGGCTTCCAACACATCAAGGAGCTGCGCGTCGGTGGCAGCCCGCCGCTGCGGCTCATGCTCCGCCCACCGCACCCGCCGGAGGCGATGCCATGAACACAGCCGTATACCAGCATTCGGGTGCCTGACGGCGAAGGACTTCGAACGCCTTGCAAAGGCGTTCTTTCAAGCGCTGGAGCGCAAGTTTCTTTAGTGATCGATCGTCAGCGTGCTAGGGGTGCCGGAGCCGGCCACATGGCCGGCGGAGGTGGGCCCCCCCGGCCGGAGGCCGGACCACATCATGGTGCCGGAGCCGGCCACATGGCCGGCGGAGGTGGGCCCCCCCCGGCCGGAGGCCGGACCACATCATGGTGCCGGAGCCGGCCACATGGCCGGCGGAGGTGGGCCCCCCCCGGCCGGAGGCCGGACCACATCATGGTGCCGGAGCCGGCCACATGGCCGGCGGAGGTGGGCCCCCCCCGGCCGGAGGCCGGACCAACTCATGGCGTCAAGGCCCGCCCCGTGGGTTCGGGACGGGCCCGCGACGGTGGACTGCGTGGTGGCTACTTGACGATCTTGATGATCCGCTCCATGCCGAGCACGGAGTGGCTGCGCCCGTCCTGGGTGTCCATGAAGCACACCTCGACGTAGATGCCGGGCTTGGCGGTGATCGTCTCCTGCTGGAAAGCTTCGTGTGAAAGGGGCCCGGCAAAACCGGCCGGGGGCCCTGAGATCAGCTTTTCAACCGCCTTTTCCTTGCCGGCGAGCAGGTCCTTGACGGCCTGCTTGGCGGCCTTCATGTTCTTGACGGGCGCCGCGACGTCCATGTGCACGAGGTAGCCTTCGTTTTCGAAGCGCACGAGCTCGCCGTCGTGCAGCGTGCTCGGCCCGCGGAAGCCGAACTCGATCGAGCGGATCGTGGCTTCCGGCGTGGGCAGCGCGACCGGGGCCGCGGCGGCGGTCACCGTGAAGAGCGCGTGCGCCTTCGATCCCTTGCCTTCTCCTCCCGGGAGGACGGCAACGTAGTGGCCGGGTTGCAGGTACGTCTGGACTTCGCTGGTCTGGCCGGGAGTCACTTCGGCGTCGAACACGAGCGAGCCGTACTTGTCCACCACGTTGGTGTCGCCATGGGCCTTCTGAATGGCGGCTTCGACTTCTTCGAAGGTCGCGCCAGGCTTCAGGAGCGCCAGGATGACGTTCGCTTCCTTGACGCCCGTGGCAGTCGAGACGACGTTGACCGCGCCCGACTGCGTGGTGCCCCCAACCGTGATCGAGGACTTGGTGATCGAGAGCGTGAGCGTGGGAAGGCTCGGCGCTGCCTGCGCGGAGCCGGCGGCGAGGATTCCGCCGACTACGGCGAGGAGCGCGACGAAGAGCACAGCCCGAAGGGGCGCGCGAGAGTTCAAGCGATACGACATCCTGGTGGTCCTTTCGTTTGGCCGCAGAACAGGCGTGGAGCCCATCCCTCGGAGGCTGATCAGTACGGCGCGGCGATCCGCCAACAGGCAACGAGCATGCTGCCGCGTCCGATGGACTCCGCCCCAGCCGAGGAGAGCCTAAACCTCTTTGCACACCAATGCGGTCCTCCTCCTCCTGACAAACAGGATGCCCAGCGCCGGCAACGCATGGTGGCGTGCCTGATGCGTCCGCCGCCGACCCACGTCCTCCTCGTGGAGTCAGTCGCGCGTACTACGGCGCATGTTTGACAATTGGACGGGTGGGTCCCCCCGGCCGCAGGCCGGACCACATCATGGTGCCGGAGCCGGCCACATGGCCGGCGGAGGTGGGTCCCCCGGCCGCAGGCCGGACCACATCATGGTGCCGGAGCCGGCCACATGGCCGGCGAAGGTGAGTCCCCCCGACCGCAGGCCGGACCACATCATGGTGCCGGAGCCGCTCTTCGCATACGTACGCAGCGATCCTGTGCGACGTGGACGTATGTTCGAGTATCCTAGGAGGACCGCTCAAGAGCAGGGTCCGCACGCCGAAGGAAATCTTGTCTATGCGCGCAGATAGTTCAGAGCCGAGTTCGATCGCGTTTGCGGTCAGCCAGCGTGAGCTTGACGGGCGTACGAGCGTTCTCACGGTCGAGGGAGAGCTTGCGCTCTTCTCGGCGCCGAAGCTGAAGTGGGCGCTGACGGACGTGCTCGGCGCGGGCTACAGCCAGGTCGTGCTCGATTTCTCGCGGGTCACGTTCATCGACTCGACCGCGCTCGGCGTGCTAGTCGGTGTCCAGAGGAGCCCCAACGCTCCTGCGCGACTGGCCATCGTGTGCGCGCACACCGATGTGCTGCGGATCTTCGAGTTGACTGGGCTGGATGGAACGTTCGACATCTTCTCGACTTTCGCCGACGCGCTCGTCTTTGCCCAGGGGAGCGAGGCCGCGACCGGGTGATGACGAGTAGCGCGAGCGCAACCCGGCTCTCCCACCAGACGCTCCTGGGTTTGGCGCTGGCTGTCTTGCTCATTGCCTCGGCCTGGGTGCCCGCCGCGATGGCGAAGCCAGACCACGTTCGGCCCACCCCCAACACTCAGGCGCCACACAACGCGATCGCCAAGCCGCAAACAGAACACGGCGACACGCACGCAGGCTGCTGCGTTGCCACCTCGCCACGGACCCCGGCCGCCGCGGGGAAGGGCGCTGTGGGGAAGGGGCGTCACGAACGGGCCACGGCGAGCGGACCGACGCCGGCGCCACACAAGCCAGCCATCCACGAACGGGCCGCGGCGAGCGGGCCGGCGCAGGCGCCACACAAGCCGGCCGTCCTGCCGCCGCACGCCGAACGTGGCGGTGAGGCCGAAGCCTGCTGCGCTGCCCGTCCGCGCTCGGCGCCGTCCGCCCCCACAAAGCATCGCGGCTCCGACCCCGCAGGCGGGCGGCAACCAGATGGCCGCGCGGGCGGCTCACGACACGACGATCGCCCAGCGCAAGCGACAGGCGGACACAAACAGGAAGACAAACGGGAAGCGGTCACGGCACCCGCCGCGTCGCGGCCAGCAGAGGACAAAGGGAGACATGCCAACGTAAACGAGCCCAAGCCCAAGCATGTGGTGCTGCCAGCTTCCAAGCCCGTTCGCGGTGCGGGCGCCTCAGCGGCCAACACGGCGCCCGTCACCGTGACCGCCCCTTCCCTCGCACCGCCCCTTGCTCCGGCGCTCGTCGCTCCCACTGCGATCACACCCACGGCACCCACGGCGACGACACCGCCGCACATCCTCAGCGAGTCGAAGTCGACGGTGACCGGTGGTCGCTCGCGCCGCTCCAGGCGGCACCGGGCCGGAGTCTCGAGGCGACGCCCGGCCGCGGGAGCGTTGGCTCCGAGCCGACTCGCGCCCACTGCCGGGCTTGTGGCCACACGCGCGCCCGCGGCCCCGGCCAAGCGCGCGCGGACAGCGAAACCCACCGCACGGGAGCGCCACGCCCAGTCGCCGCTGGTCACGACCGTCACCAGAATCATCGATGTCGTCCCGGCGCTGGCCTGGATCCTGATCGGCCTGCTCGCCGGGCTCGCGCTCGCGCTGGGAGCAAACTCACGCCTGGTGGCGCTGCGCGCGCGGCGACTGGCGCGTCAACGTCGAGAACTGCTCGAGGACGTGGGCCTGTTGCAGGCCGCGTTGCTGCCCGTGCTCCCCGGCCGGCTTGGTCCAGTGGGCACCTCCGCCGCCTACCGGCCCGCATCCGGGCCCGGCGCAGGCGGTGACTTCTACGATGTGTTCGCGCTCAAGGACGGTCAGCTCGCGGTCATCGTCGGTGACGTCTCCGGACACGGCCGGGAGGCGCTGCCCCACACCTCGCTCGTGCGCTTCACGCTGCGCGCGTACCTCGAGACCGGCCTTTCGCCCCGGAGCGCCCTGCAGACAGCCGCTCCCGTGCTGGAGCGTCAGCTCGGGGACTTCTTCGCCACCGTCGTGCTGGCCACCTATCACCCGCGCGATCGCATCCTGACGTATGCCTGCGCCGGTCATCCGCCGCCCGTCGTGGCCGGCACGCGGTCGATCGCGCCGATCACCGTCTGCTCGTCGCCCCCGATCGGAGTGGGCAAGCCGACCGGGATGCGCCAGACCATCGTCTCCATCCCGGGGCGGTCGCTGGCCTGCTTCTACACCGACGGCGTGATCGAGGCGAGGGTTGGGGGCGAGCTGTTCGGGACACGGCGCCTGGAACGGACGCTTGCGGAGCTCGCGCTCGACGCCACGGCGTCGGGCCTGCTGGACCGCGTGGCCGAAGAGACCGAGCAGCGCCCCGACGACCTGGCCGCGTGCCTGCTGCGCATCGAGGGAGATCCACGCGCGCCGACCGTGCAGGTCGAGGAACTCGAGCTCGACCGCCGGGAGACAGCGCACGATCGGGCAGAGCGATTCCTGCTCGCCGGCGGTGTGGATCCCAGCGAGGTGGGTGAGGCTGTTCGCTCCGTGCAGACCGCCGTAGCGCGACACGGTAGCGTCGTGATCGAGTTGCACCTCGGCGAGGGCCCGCCCGAGGTCGTACTGCGCGAGCACAACGTCGCGCGGCTTCATCCACCAACGCCGGAGGCGGCGCACGCGCTTGGAATGTCACGATGAACGCTCGCCCTGCGCTCGACACCGACACGACGATGGTGTTGGGCATGGCATCCACGGCGATGCCGTTCGCTAGCTCACCCGAGGCTGAGGCCGAGCGCTGGCTGCGGATCCTGCGCATGCACGGCGAAGCCGGGACCACGCTGCAGACGCTGGGAGTGAGCGAAGCCCCGCTCGAAGCGCCCAGCCAGGGCGCCGGCGGCGAGCGAGGAACCGCGGCGCAAGGGAATGGTGGCGACGTCGTCGCAGCCGTCACCGAGTCTGCCGTCGAGGTTGCCCACCAGCGTGGTGCACGGACGGTTGGCACGAGCGACGTGCTCGTGGCCGTGATGCAGGTCTACAGCGCGGACTTCGACCGCGTGCTGCGGGTGCACGGCACCGACCGCGACGAGGTGCTCGCGCGGCTCGGCGCCAAGCTGCCCGCGACACCCGACGGTTGACACACCGGTGAGCATCGGCACGTGGCCGACATCCTCGAGCAGGATGAAGTCCGCATCTGGGGTCAGCTCACGGGTGTCGACACTGTGCGTTTTTCTCGGAAGGTGCGGGAAGGCACACCCGGGGGGTATTGCAATCGGCGCCCGTCATTGCCTATCTTGCTTCCAGACGCGGAACCGAGCCGCAAAGAGCGAGGCCACCGAGGTGTGAGGCCGCGCCACCTGAATCGTCTAGGCCTTCGGGTGAGACGAGGAGGGTTCCTCAAAGCGGCCCGGGACCGCGTCTTCTTGCTTCTCTGTAGCAGTCAGTCTTCTTGCTTCTGTGCACAGCGCGAGCACTTCGACCTGCCCGCCGATGTCTGAGGAGCGGCGACTGGCCCTGCGTGCTGCTGAAATGGCTCAGCCGTCCGCGCCTGTGGCGATCGGCGCGGGCCTGCCGATGTGAAATCCTTGAGCCAGGTCGACTCCGAGCTCGCGCAGGAGTGTGAGCGTGGCCGCATTCTCGACGCCCTCGGCGATCGTGCGCTGGCCGAAGCCCGCCGCGAGTGTGACAATCGCGGACACGACCGCGCGCGATCGTGGGTTCTCGGCGAGGTCGCGGACGAAGTCGATGTCGATCTTCAAGTACTGGATTGGAAGGTGCTTGAGATAGGTGAGGGCGGCGTAGCCCGTGCCGAAGTCATCGAGCGCGAAGTGGCAGCCAATCGCGTCGAGCCTCTCGGCGAATCGAGATGCCTTGACGATGTCGGAGACGATCGCGGTCTCGGTGATCTCGAATGTAATCAACGATGGCTCGACGCTGTTGCGCTCGAGCGTGTGCTCCACGACCTCCAGAAACGACGGCCTGCCGACCGTGCGCGCGGATACGTTGACGGTCACCGGGCGGCCTTGCCCCGCGAGCTGCGCCGCCTGCTCGAAGACCCAGCTGTCAAGCGAGGTGATCGTGCTGTAGCGCTCGGCGGCGCCGAGGAAGCCGCACGGGCCGGAGACCGTTCCGTCGGCTGAGCGGATTCGCAGCAGGAGCTCCTCCATCACGGTCGCTCCTGAGCAGAGATCGATTATCGGCTGCGCGTACAGCAGCAGGCGCCCAGCATCGATCGCCTCTTCGACCTCGATCGCCAGGCCCACGTCCCGCAGCTCGTCCCGCAGCTGCGCTTCGCGCGCGCGCCGCTCGGTCACATCCTCGAACACCACGACGGCTCCGAGCCGCCTGCCCTCCTTATCTTCCACGGGGTTCGCGCTGGTGCTCAGCAGCATCTCCCCGACATCGGTCTGGATCAGAACGTCGACATCACGGACCACCTCGCCCCGCACGGCCCGCACCAGCGGTAGGTCTGAGAGCTCCAGTGGCAGACCCAGTGCCGTGCGCGGCCGGAGCGCCTCGATCCACCCCTCTGGATCGGAGCCCGTCGAGCAGGCGCCACTCATCAGCTCGTGTGTGCGCTGGTTGACGTGGGTCACCCGGCCGTCCGCGTCACAGGCCACCACGGCGACGTTGACGCTGTCGAGCAGAACCTCGAGCAGGTTGCGCTCCTCGCGCAACGTCTGCCGGACCTGCTCGAGCCGACTAGCAGGGAGCGCGAAGGGCATGGCTTAATACTCGGTCGCCGGTGAGCCGCTCTCGATACCGCACACGGGGGATTTTTCGGAAGCTATTCCCCCGCGAGCTGGGAGCCGTGAACCGTCTGATCGGTGCACAGAGCGATCGCCACGAGCTGCGCGCGGGTGTGCGCGCCGAGCCTCGACATCGCGTTGCGGATATGGGTTCGCACCGTCTCGGGCGAGATGTGCAGCTGCTCGGCGATCTCGGCTGTCTCTCCTCCGAGCGCGATCAGAGTGACGACCTCTCGCTCACGGTTCGTCAGCGGAAGCTCGCCAGCCAGGGCTGGGGACGGCAAACATGCAGGATCGTCGCGGGCGATCACATAGATAGCCAGCCGTCTGCCGTCAATCACCGCCGTCCGCGCCGCGAAGTCGATCCGCACCTCAGACCCGTCGGCCCTGACCAGCGCTCGGGTTCCCGAGTATTCGCCGGATCCCAGGAACGCCTCCCACTCGCTCGCCGCCACAGACCGCTCCGCGGGCTTGATCAGGTCAGCCATCGACGTGCCAGTCAGTTCTTGGCGGGTCCCGCCAAGAAGCGCGACCGCGGCATCGTTGACCTCAACGATGCCGCGCTGGTCGTCGAGCAGGGCGATCGAGTTTGTCGAGCGCTCGAATACGAGCCAGAAGAGACGCTCCCATCCCGTGTTCGCACTGAGCGTGTTCATCAGTGACGCGAGTCTACGTCAACTCTGCTGAGGCGGTCACAAAACCGGGAGCCGAGATGCCTCCCGCTGGGAGTGATAGGCACGGTACGCGCTCGGCGCTCGCTAGCCTGGATGTACATGCTCCGGCCTACTCACAGAGCACCATGCCGGTGGGTGCCGGCGATGCTGGCGCTCTGCTGCTGCTGCGCGACGGCGTTGGGTGGAGCGTGGGCAGCGGCGGCGCCGCGATCCTCGACCGAAGCTTCAGCCCTAACAGCGCGGGACGCACGGGACGACGATCGTGGACTATACGTGGCGTTCTGTCCCGCGCGCGAAGAAGCGGCCCGCACCGCCGCGATGCCGCGGGCGAGGGTCGCGGAGGCGAATCATGCGGGCTGGCCAGCAGAGGAATGCCTGAAGATGGACAAGGGCCCTGCTGGGCGCAGTCACACGCTCGTCGGTCTCGAGCACGTGCACAACTGGCTGCTCGGTGGGTACGGCAACGACACGATCTTTGGGGGCGATGACGGAGATGTGATCTGGGGGGACTATCACCCCGGAGGCCAATCCGAAAGCCAGGTCGATCGGCTCCATGGTGGGTCTGGCAACGATTGGATCTACTCGAGCCATGGATACAACGAAATCTGGACCGGCGGTGGCAACGACCACCTCGCGCTGGTCTACGGTCACGGCGTCGTGTTCTGCGACGGTCCGGGGCTGAAGACCTTCGTGATGCGCTATCTGCCGCAGAACCGCCCCTGGAAGCTGGTCGGCTGTGATCACAAAGTGATCGACCCCTACCGCGCGTAGGCGCGCGTAGGGCTACCAGGCGCGGCGTGCGCGGGTGGCCTCGAGCAGATAGCCGGCGAGCGAGATCGGCGACATCATGAACTGGTAGCAGAAGAAGTAGAACAGCAGCCCGCGCTTGTTCTTGCGCACGCGCAGGTTCACGCTCTGAAAGACGTGGCGCTGATGAAAGAACATGACGCTGCCGAGCAGGGCGTTGAGCGGCATCACCATCACGGTCATCGGCCCGACGATCGCGAAGTTGCCCGTCGCGGCCAGCACGACGCCGGGGATGAACGCGAGCGTGAAGCTCGCGTCGAGGAACGGGAACAGGAAGTTGCCGGCGACCGAGTGGGAGTAGAAATTCATCTGCTTGACCATGCCGAAGCCGTGGTCGCGCAGTCCCTCGATCATCCCGCGCGCCCAGCGCCGGCGCTGGCGCGCGAACGCGAGCCAGTCCGCGGGCGCCTCGGTGAACGCGACCGCGGTCGGCTCGAACACGCTGCGTCCGCCCTGCAGCAGCATCCGCCAGGTCAGCACGATGTCCTCGCCGATCCGGTTCGGCCAGCCGCCGACGAGCTTCAGCGCGGTCGTGTCATAGACGCTGAACGCGCCCTGCGCGACGAGCGTCCCCTGCAGCAGCGACTGTGCCCGCTTGACGGAGGCGATCCCGAGAAAGTAATCCCACTCCTGCGCGCGCGTCAGCATGTTCTCGCGCGAGTTGCGCACGAGCACCGCCCCCGCGACGGCAACGGTGTCAGGCGGCGAGGCGAGCAGGCGCGCGACCGCATGCTTGAGCGAGTAGGGCATCAGCAGCGTGTCGGCGTCGATCGTGGAGGTCAGTGACGTGCTCACGCCCTCCAGCGCGGCGTTGAGCGTGTTGGCCTTGCCGCCGTGGACAGCCGCGAGCAGCCGCACGCACGGATAGCGAGCGGCGTACTCGGCGACGATCTCGCGCGTGCGGTCGGTCGAGCCGTCGTCCGCGACCACGATCTCGAAGTGGCCGGGGTAGTCGGTTCGCAACGCGTAGTCGAGCGTCTCCGCGATCGACCCCTGCTCGTTGTAGGCCGCGACCAGCAGCGTGACGTGCGGAAATTCGACGTCGAAGCGCAACGGCCGCGGAATGTCGAGCAGGATCGAGCTGATCAGCTGAATGTTCAGGTAGCCCGGGATCAGCGCGATCCCGGTGATCACGAGGATCGCAAGCGGCGTCGTGATGTCGTGCCCCAGCGTTTCGATCCAGCTGCGCGACAACCACAGCGAGAAGCAGACCCACAGCAGGCCCGCGACGAAGGTGAGGATGACCCGCAGCTTCAGTGGGATGTAGACGCTGTGCCGTCGTTTTACGCCAGGTGGGCGACGCCGCCGCTCGCTGATACGCGCGGGCGCGGGCGCGGGCGCGGGCGCCGGCGCCGGGGCGTGCCCTGGCGTTGGCGGCGCGGAGACGGTGGATTGCTGCTCGGGAGATCTCATCGGCGTGGGCGATGCATTCGCCCAGCACGGTTATCGACACGGCTCGAGCGCCCCTGAAGTTGGGGACGGGTCGTGTGCCGTTACATCGAGGTACCGTGAGGAGATGGCCGATCCGCATCAGCATGCGCATGCGCGACTGGTCCGCGACTTCCACGATCGCCAGAATCGCTTCTACGCGGGAGGCGATCAAGCGCCGGTACGCGCGATGCTCGCCGACGACGTGGTCTGGCACGTGCCTGGTCACAACGCGATCACGGGCGAGTACCGAGGCCGGGATGAGGTGCTGCGCTACTTCGCCAGGAGGCGCGAGCTCGCCAACGCGACGTTCCGGATCGACGTGCGTGGCGTGCTCGCGGACGATCAGCGCACGGTGATCCTCGCCGGAGGCGAGGTCGAGCTTGGCGGTGAGACGTTCGCGTGGGGAACGGTCGGGATCTTTCGCATCGCCGCGGGCAGGATCGCGGAGTGCTGGGTCGTTCCCTACGACCAGGACGCCTTCGATGAGATCTGGTCCTCAGCGGCCGGGTCGCTGGAGTAAGTAAGCACCGCAATGCAGTCTCCTCCAGCGGAGCGGCACCGCAAAGCGGTCCTCCCGGCTACGACCGAGTCGGCCAACTGCTTGCGCTAGCCGCCCACGATGAGGATGATCTTCCCGCGGGCGTGCCCAGATTCGCTGAGCGTATGTGCCCGCTGCACCTCAGATAGCGAGAAGGTCTCCGCGATCTCCACGTGCACATCGCCGGCCGCCACGAGCTCGGCGATGCGGGCCAGCTGCTCGGAGCTCGGGCTCATCACGAGCAGCTCGGCGCGGGCGCCACGCTCGGCGGCCGCCTGCTCGGGAGGCGCGTTGGCGATTGTGACGAGAACGCCTCCGTCGCGGACCGCGGCCAGCAGCGACTGCGTCGTGTCGCCGCCGACCGTGTCGAACGCGACATCGACATCGCGCACGACCTCGGCGACGTCCTGGCTTGAGTAGTCGACGTACTCATCGGCGCCGAGGCCGAGCACGAAATCGCGATTGCGCGCCGAGCCCGTGCCCACCGCCTGCGCCCCGGCATGCTTGGCGAACTGCACCGCGAAATGACCGACGCCGCCCGCGGCGCCCGCGACCAGCGCGCTCCCGCCGCGCTTGAGACCTCCGCGGTCGAACAGAGCCTGCCAGGCGGTCAGCCCGGCGACGGGCAGCGCAGCCGCCTGCTCGTGGGTGATGCCCGCCGGCTTGGGCGCGACGATCGCCGCCGGGGCGGTCGCGTACTCCGCGTAGCCGCCGCTCTGGGCGAAGCCAAACACCTCGTCTCCCGCGGCGAACTCCTCGGCACGCGAGAGCTCGACCGTCCCGGATACGTCGCTCCCGAGCACCGCGGGCAGCGGCTTGGGCCTCTGCCCCTGCCGGATCTTCCAGTCGATCGGGTTGACCGAGGCCGCGTGGACCCTGATCAATACCTCCCCCTCGCCGGGCTCGGGCCGCTCCACCTCCTCATAACGAAGGACGTCCGGGCCTCCCGTCTCGTGCATCGCTACGGCATGCATGGATCTCCTCCTCGGCGGAACTGTCCGCAGTCAGTCGTTGACAGCCGACGTCTTAGAGCGCCTAACGAAAAGATCGGCACGTCCGGATGCGGGTGGGTGGGATCTTGATCCGGCGCTGGACCGATCGAAGATCCCGTGGATCTTCGATCGTCTCGCCACGTGATGGCTCGCGCATGCCACCAGCATGCGCTTCGCCATCCCGCGACGCCCAGCTCGGTCCATGAACGCCCCGACCGCACCGCCTATTTCGTTAGGCACTCTCAGCCATCGCTTTGACCGTCTTTGAGAGCGGGTTGGGGGCTGGCTCTCGCCGGTGCTCGGCGAACAGCTCGAGCGCGTAGCGCCCAGCGGGGTGCTCACGTGCACGCTCGACCAGCGCCGCCATGCGAGGCGACAAGACCTCGGGCTGCGGGAGCGGAACACCGTATACCGGTGGGACGGTGATCGAGGCGGAGAGCGCCGCGAACGTCAGGTCAGCCGCGCTGAACTGCTCGCCGCACAGGTACGGACGGCCGTCGGAGAGCAGCTCCGCGACGAAGTCGAGCTCGCCGAAGACCGCCGCCTCGTCCTCGATCTCGATCCCCCGGTGAATGTCGAGCACGCGCTTGACGTAGCGCTGGGCGACCGGCCATCCATACCGGATGAAACGGTCCTCCCAGCCAGGCACGCCCGCGTTGTTGAAGCGCAGCGCGAGCTTCGGGTCGGCGAGCATGTGGACATACAGGAGCCGCCGCCCTCTCGGCCCGAGTCCCTCGTCCAGGCGCCGGCAGAGACGCTCGACCTCCTCGCGCGCTCCAGGCGCTGAGGGGAACAGCCGCTGCTCCGGCGGCGTGCGTTCATCGACCCAGGCAAGGATGTCCGAGGAATCACCGATCGCCCCGTCGGGTGTCACGAGCACGGGAACCGTCATCCCTCCACCCGCGCGCCGCGCAATCAGCTGATGGACACCCTGAACGTGGCGCTCCTCGCGATAAGGCATCCCCGCCCGCTCGAGCGCCCACCGCGCCTTCTCGCAGTAGTGACTGATCGGGATCGTGATGAGCCGCAACACAGCAGGGGAGTGGGAGTATGTCAATCGGCGGTGAGCGGATGTTGTCAGTGCGTCCAGCGACGAGTCCTGCTTTTGTTCACAGATGAACCACCACGCGCAGGTGTTCGCGCCTTGACAGCGCACAACCCGGAAGCGCCTCAGAGCCGGTCGGCTTGGCCCCGACAGTCGTAGAGCGTGCTTCCAGACGCGGTCCCAGCGGTCGTGCTGCTGGTTTTGCCAACCCCGATCCCACTCGTCCCTGTCCCTGTCGCTGTAGTGGTGGTCAGCGTCACCCGCTCACATGCCTTCGCCACCGCCGCCATCGCTGCTTTCGCGCCCGCGCGTGTGTCGCCCGGCAGGCCTCCACCTCCACCGCCCGGCCCTCCGCCACCTCGTTCTTCGGCCAGCACCCAGCGGATGTGGCCCACGCGCACCTCCTGTGCCAGCCATGACACGCTCACGTCGCTCTCACGCCCTGAGAACCCGCCGATCCCAGCCACGTTCGCACCTTTCGCGATGATCGCCTCGGCCGCGCTCGACTGGCTGGAGACCGCAATCGTGCCGCCGCCGTGCTGCTTCACGTATGACAGGACTTTCGTCAGCGCGGCATCGTTGCCGAACTGGCCGCCAGCGCCACCCGGTCCTTGACCGCCACCCGGTCCACCGCCAAACGCGCCTCGGCCCGAAGCTACCGGGAATCCTGGAGGTGCGCCGGTGGGGACTCCGCCCGCAACACCCGGACCACCCGCGGGAGGGCCGCCGTTGCCGAACAGCTGCACTCCGCCGGCGCCGCCGATCCCGAACCGCCCTTCCCCTGCGCCTCCCGCGCGTCCGCCAAATCCTCCGCCCGGGCGGCCGAAGCCGCCGCCCGCGCCGGTCTCGGCCGAGGCCGGTCCGCCGGAGGGAAAGGTGCCGCTCGTCGCGTACCCCAGCGTGTCCACCGCCCACACCGAGGGCGCCAGCAGCAGCACAGCGAGCGCCGTGCCTGTGGCGACCATGCAGATATGCGGCTTACTGAACGCAACCAGGGCGATTACGGCGATCGCGCCCACCGCGATCAGGATTGGGGGCAGCCAGGTCAGCTGTCCTGGGTACCGATGGAGGACCACGAGCTCGGTCGCGACGCCCGCGATGATCGCCAGCGGACCGAGGATGCGGGCGCTCAGCCCGCCGGCGATCATCTGCGCGGCCCCCGCGCCGGTGAGCGCGGCGACGAACGGCGCAAGCAGCGAGACGTAATAGGGATGGAAGATGCCTTTCGCCTCGCTGAACACCACGGCGGTGAGGAGGAACGCACCGCCGACGGCGATCAACCAGCCGCTACGCGGATCGGCGCGCCGCAGACGACTTGCCACGAGGATGCCCAGAGCGCTGACGAGCGCGAAGCCAAGCAGCCAGCCGGCCTGACCGCCTAGCGCGGAGTTCAGCAGGCGCAAGGGCCCGGGCGTGCCGCCGAACATGTTGCCGCCCGTGTCTTGGAGCCCGCCCGCCCCACCGGACTGCCCGTCCACGCGCCCGAGGCCGTTGTATTCAAGGATCAGCGACAGGATCCGGTTGTCGCTCGTGCCAGAGATCCATGGGCGGTCGGCCGCCGGGGTCAGTTCGACGAGCAGCGGCCAGGCGCCGCCGACGAGCACCATCGCGCCGCCCCCCGCGAGCAGCTGGCGCAGCGCGTGCAGACGGCCTTTCGTGGCCGGCGCGATCCACAGCCACGCCGCAACGATCCCGGGCACGACCATCAGCGCGACCGCCATCTTGGTCTCGAAGCCGAGGCCGACTGATACGCCCGCGAGCACCAGCCAGCGAGTCTGCGCGCGGGAGCGCTCGGCTTCGAGCGCGCGCACCGTGCACCACAGCGCCGCGACACAGCACAGCACGAGCAGCGCATCGGGGTTGTTGTGCCGCGAGATCCCGACCGTGATCGGCGTCGTCGCCAGCGCCAGCCCGGCTACGAACCCGCCGATCCGCCCGAACCGGCGCCTCACCAAGTCGTATACGAGCGCGACGCTCGCCACGCCCATCAGCGCCTGCGGCACGAGCATGCTCAACGGGTGATAGCCGAAGACCCGCACCGACAGCGACTGCACCCACAACGCAAGCGGCGGCTTATCGACCGTCATCACGCCACTCGCGTCGAGCGAGCCAAACAGGAAGTTGTGCCAACTCGTGCTCATCGAGCGCACCGCCGCGCTGTAGTAGTCGTTAGCCCAGCCGTTGCGCGAGAGCGCCCACAGGTTCAGCGCGCCGGCGAGCGCGACCAAGACCGCGAGCTCGGGTCGCCCCATCCGTATGGCCACCATCTTTTCCCGCGCGCGCGAGGGCCATGCGTTGCCAGCTGCTGTGGTGACCGGCGCCAACCACGCTGTCGGAACAGCGCGCGAACGGGTCTCCCAAAAAAGTCTCATGCCGGGAGCATCGCCGCCACCTGTATGACCAGCGTGAGACGAACCTCAATGTTTCGTAAGCTCAATCGATCAAGCGTTTGCCCAGCTGCGAGATCGCCAGCCGCCACATCAGCAGGGCGAAGGCGATCAGCACGGCTGCGTGCCCCAGATCGGCGGTTCCAAGGTTGCCGAGTGAGGCGTCGCGGACGAGCTGCACGCAGTGATACAGCGGGTTGACCTGCGCGACAGTTCGCACGCCGACGGGCAGCGCCGAGACCGGGAAGAAGGTGCCAGCGACGAGGAACATCGGCGTCAGCACGGCACTTGTGACGTAGTTGAAGTTGTCGATCGTCTTGGCCACCGCGGCGATCGCCACGCCGAACGCGGCGAAGCCGAAACCGGTGACGAACCCGATCAGCGGCACGAGGAGCATCCCCACGTTCGGTTCGAGCCCGAACGCCATCGCCACAAGCAGCGGTGCGAGGCCGTAAACACCAGCGCGTATCGCGATCCACAGCACTTCGGCCGTGATCAGCTCTTCGACGTCGACCGGCGCGGCGAGCATCGCGTCGTAGGTGCGCTGGAACTGCCAGCGCACGAACGTGTTGAACATGCCCGGAAACGCGGAGGAGAAGAGAACTGCGGTGGCGACCGTGCCGGTCCCGATGTACTCGATCGTCTTGACGTGCCCGATGGTTTTGACGAGCGTTCCGAACCCGAGCCCGAACGCGAGCAGGTAAATCGTCGGCTGCATGACCGAGGAGAACGTGGTCGCCTTCCAGTAGCGACCGAACATCACGATGTCCTTGCTCATGATCGCGCGGATCGCCACCGGTTCGAGTCGGTGCACTCCTCGCGCGCGCGCGTCAGACGTTATCTTCTGCGCCTGAGCGCTCACTCGATCTGCTCCCCGGTCAGCGCCACGAACGCATCCTCCAAATTCGCCGGGCGGCGCACGCCCTCGGGCGCCTGCCCGTCCAGCTCCTCCGCGCGCATGATCGCCACCGCCGGCCCACTGCGCCGGCTCGACCAGCCGTTGCTACCCGCCAGCTCGCTTACCTCCGCCAGCCGCTCCGGCGTCCCATACACCTCGAGCACCTGCTCCCCCGCGTGCGCACGCACCAACTCAGCCGGTGTGCCCTGGGCGATGATCTTGCCGTGCGACATCACCGCCACCGTATCCGCCAGCCGCTCGGCCTCCTCGATGTAGTGCGTGCTCATCAGCACGGTCACGCCGCTCACCCTCAGCCCGTCGATCAGCGACCACAGCTCCTGGCGCACCTGCGGGTCGAGCCCCACCGTCGGCTCGTCCAGCAGCACGAGCCGTGGCTGATGGATCAGCCCGCGCGCGACCAGCAGCCTGCGGCGCATCCCGCCTGAGAGCTCTCTGACGATCGTGTCCGCCCGCGGCTCGAGGTTCGCGAGCTTCAACGCTCGCTCCACAGCCGCCTTGCGCTCGCCGCCGCCAACGCGATAGAGGCGTGCGAATATCGTCAATATCTGCCGGCAGGTCAGCTCGACGTCGAGGTTGTCCAGCTGCGGCACGACCCCCATCTCCATCCGCGCCTGCTTTGACTCGCCCGGCAGCGTGTATCCCAGCACCGCGATCTCGCCCTCGTCGGACAGCGCCTGCGCGGTAAGCATCCGCATCGTCGTCGACTTCCCCGCCCCGTTCGGCCCGAGCAGGCCGAAGCACACGCCCACCGGGACCTCGAGGTCCAGACCATCCACGGCCGTGATCTCGCCGTAGCGCTTGACCACGCCTTTCAGCGATATTGCTGCCTCGCTCACCCTGTCGCTCGGATCGTCCGCCATCGACGGACACTGTAGGAGGCCAGCGCGCCTCAGCCGGCAGCGGACATGGACTCAGAGCGTGAAGAGCTCCCCTGCGAGCGCTCGGACCCAGCGTTCACGGCGCCGGGGCCGGGCTCGGCGCGCACGTCGCGTGCCTCCAATGGCTCGCCGCAGCGCGTGCAGATCCGGCGCTCGCCGAGCTCGCCGCCGCAGCCCTTGTGCCGCAGCACGACCGGCGGGCCCGCGTCGGGCGCGGCGTAGCGGTCGCCCCAGCGCAGCAGCTCGACGGTCACGGGCCACAGGTCGACGCCCTTTGGGGTCAGCCGGTATTCGTGGCGCAGCGGGCGCTCTTGGTAGGGCACCTTTTCGAGAATCCCCTCGGCGACGAGGCGATCCAGGCGCGCGGCGAGCACGTTGCGGGCGACGCCGAGGCTTTGCTGGATCTGATCGAAGCGCCTGCGACCGAGGAACACGTCGCGCAACACGAGGATCGTCCAGCGCTCGCCGACGAGCTCCAGCGCGCGGGCGACCGAGCAGTTCTGGTCGGCGTAGTCGCTTTTCAGCATCCCTCGAGTCTACCACTTAGTTGCGTGACAAAACTCTCTGTGGTATGGTTGGTCCTGTCATGCAACCCAGCTGCGCGCAGACGGCGTGACCAGGTAGCACGAGCGCGACAGTCACGTCACGCCACCCAGACCCGACACCGGAGGAAATCAATGGAGCGCAGGTGGCAGGTTCTTTTGGTCGTCGTCGCCGGCGTGTTCATGGCCGGCCTCGACGTGTTCATCGTCAACATCGCGTTTCCGCAGATCCACACGGAGTTCCCCGGCACGAGCCTGCGCTCGCTGTCGTGGGTGCTGAACGCCTACACGATTGTTTTCGCCGCGTTCCTGATCGCCGCGGGGCGCTGGTCGGACACGTTCGGGCGCAAGCGCTCCTACCTGCTCGGCACGGGCGTGTTCGTGACGGCCTCGGCCGCCTGCGCGCTGGCGCCGTCGATCCCCTTGCTCGTCGCGGCACGCGCGGTGCAGGGACTCGGCGCGGCGCTGTTGATGCCCGCTTCGCTCGGGCTGCTGCTGCCTGAGTTCCCGCCCGCGAAGCGCCACATCCCGATCGGCATCTGGGCCGCCGTCGGCGGGATCGCCGCCGCCGCCGGACCGCCGCTCGGCGGCCTGCTCGTGCAGGTCAGCTGGCGCTGGGTGTTCATCGTCAACGTGCCGGTCGGTCTCGCGAGCCTGATCGCCGGCTGGCGCGTGCTGCGCGAGGTTCGCCATCCCGACACGGAGCGGGCAGATTTCCTCGGCGCGGGCATCCTGACCGCGGCGATGGCGACGCTCGTCGTGGGGATCATCGAGGGCTCCACCTGGGGCTGGGCGAGCCCGCGCATCCTCGGCCTGTTCGCCCTCACCGCGCTGCTGATCGCGATGGTCGGGCGGCGCATCGCCTATCACCCCTCCCCGATCGTGGAGCCGGCTTTGCTCAAGGTGCGGGCCTTCAGCCTCGCCACGCTGGGGTCCCTGCTGTTCTTCGTGGCGTTCGCCGCGATGCTGCTCGCGAGCGTGCTGTTCCTGACCGGGATCTGGCACAGGCAGATCATCACCGCGGGCCTCGAGATCTTCCCCGGACCCGCGATGGCCGCCGCGATGGCGGTCCCCGGTGCGCGACTGGGCGCGCGCTTCGGCCCCGGACGGGTGGGAGCCGTCGGCGCGCTGCTGTTCGCATTGGGCGGGGTGTGGTGGGTCACGCACCTGACCGGCGCGCCCCGCTACGCGGCCGACTTCCTCCCCGGCATGATGATCGGCGGGGTTGGTGTCGGGCTGATGATCCCCTCGCTGACGGGCGCCGTCGCCGCGACGCTCGCACCGGAGCGGCTGGCGACCGGGATCGCGGTTCAGACCACCGGCCGTCAGATCGGCTCGGCCCTCGGCTTCGCGATCCTCGTCGCGGTGCTGGGGACGCCGCACACCGCGGGAGACTTCAAGGGGGCCTGGGAGTTCATGATCGCCGCCAGCCTGCTCGCGGGCGCGACGCTCGCCGCGGTCGGTAGGTCGCCTGTCCAGGCCAGGGTGAGCAAATCTCCGACTGGGGTCCATACCGCCGGGGCGTCCACTCGGGCAGCCTGAGGCAAGCTGTCTGTGTTGTCTTCCCACCGAACAAAGCGAGCGCGATGCGCCCGATGCGATCCAAGGATGCCCAGATCGTCGCCTTTGGAGGCGGGGGCTTCTCGATGGAGAAAGACAGCTCGCTGCTCGATGACTACGTCCTCTCGCTGACGGATGCCGCACGGCCGCGCGTCTGCTTCCTGCCGACCGCCTCGGGCGACGCCGATCACTACGTGGTGCGCTTTTACCGCCGCTTCTCCCCCTCCTGCGACGCCAGTCACGTCTCGCTGTTCCGCCGCGACCAGGGCACGGGCGGGGTCGAGGACGATCTCGCCACACACCTGCTGGCGCAGGACCTGATCTATGTTGGCGGCGGCAACGTGGTGAGCATGCTCGGCGCGTGGCGGGCGCACGGCCTGGACGCGATCCTGCGCAAAGCCTGGCGCCATGGCATCGTGCTGTGCGGACCTTCGGCCGGATCGCTGTGCTGGTTCGCGCAGGCGCTGAGCGCATTCCACGGCGCGCCGCGGGGCGTGCGCGGGCTCGGGCTGCTGCCGTACTCCAACTGCGTCCACTACGACGCCGAGCCCGCCCGGCGCGCGGAGTACCACCGCTTCGTCGGCGACGGCATGCGCCCGGGATTCGCGGTCGAGGACGGCGTGGCGCTGCACTTCCGTGGCACTCGCCTAGAGCATGCCGTGAGCTCACGCGCAGACGGGCGCGCCTACCTGGTCGAGCCAGCCGAGGGAGGCGTCTCGGAGACTCGCCTGGACGTCTCCTATCTCGGTGCGAGCGCCGCGAGCGCCATGCGGGAGCCGGTCGCGGCGTGAGGGTCGTGGCGTGAGCGCCACACCTGCCGCCGGCGCAGAGCACCGGTCGACCGCCCCAATCGAGGAACGGCAGATCTTCGCGATGGGCGGCGGAGGCTTCACGATGGAGCCGACCAACCCGCTGCTCGACGACTTCGTTCTGTCACTCGCGCGCGCGAGTGAGCCGCGCATCCTCTTCCTACCGACCGCCGCGGGCGATACGACCGCGCAGATCAACGCGTTTCAGGCGCGCTTCGCCGACCGCCCCTGCGTGCCGGAGCACCTTTCGCTGTTCCGCCTGCGCGACGCGAGACGTCCGCTATGGGAGATCGTGCTCAGCCAGGACATCGTCTACGTGGGCGGGGGCTCGATGCGCAACCTGCTCGCGATCTGGCACGCGCACGGGCTCGATCAGCTGCTGATCGAGGCGTGGCGACGGGGCGCCGTCCTCGCCGGCTTGAGCGCCGGCGCAATGTGCTGGTTCCAGGGCGGCGTGACACGTTCGAGCGGTCCACCCGAGCCGATTGCCGGCCTGGGACTGCTGGACGGCTCGATGACCGTCCACGCCGACGGCGAGCCCGAGCGCCTGCCGGTGTGGTTGGCGAGCGTGCGCGACGGCGCCCTCAGAGGGGGCTGGGCTGTGGACGACGGCGTGGGGCTGCTGTTTCGCGGACGGCACTTGCAGCGCGTCGTCAGCTCGAGGCCCGGCGCGGGGGCGCAGCGAGTGGACGCAATCGCCGGCGAGCTCGTCCGACACCGCCTGGAACCCGAGCTGCTCGAAGGCGATGGACACGGTGCGCTCGGCGGAATCGACGAGGCCGTGGAGGAGCTCCGCCGTGAAAACCGGCTGCGCCGCGGGCTCGCCGGGGAGCGCTAGCGTCTGTCTACTCGTCGGTGAGCGCCGCGTGGCCCTGCTCGGCGTGCAGGCCGAGCCTCAGGCTCACACGCTGCAATAGGTCGAGCAGCTGCTCGCGCTCTGCGTCGCTGAGCTCGGCGCACAGGTCGCGCTCGTGGCCGACGGCGAGCGCAAACGCCCGGTCGACCAGGCTGCGACCATCCTCGGTGAGGTACAGCTCACGGGTGCGCCGATCCTCAGGGTTGTGCCTGCGTTCGACCAATCCACGCCGCTCGAGTGCGTCGATAAAGGCCACCATCCGACTCGGCAGGATCCGCATGCGCTCGGCCAGCGCCTGCTGAGAAGAGCCCTCGGCGGCCCCCACAGCGCGCAGCAGCGCAAAATCGCGAGGCTCCAGCTCCAGCGGCGCGAGGATCTCGCGAAAGCGGCGAGAGATCGCGTATCCGGTCGTCGATACCGTGAATCCTACCGAGCGAAAGGGCACGGCCGCCTCAGGCGAAGGGCTCGCGCCCTCGAATGCCGGAGCCAGATTCGCCGGCCATGGTTCGTTGGCGGCACCGGTCGTGGCGGCGCCGGCCGGCCCCAACGGCGCACGTTTCGAGAAGACAGCGCCGCGTGAGCTACCTAATGTTGATTGGGGTCGCGCGGCAGAGCGCGACGGCTGCTTCTTCTTATCCACGTCAAGGATCATAGTCATCTTGAAAGATTTTTGATATAAATCATTTTAGGACTGAATCATTCTTCTGGAGAAGGTCTACGCAAATAAAGCAAGCAGTGCTCCACAGCTCGACGAACGCGGCCGCGTCAGATGACCGATGAGTTCTGGAGCACGGCGCCGTCTAAGCGCAAGGGCACCATCGACACCAAGAAATAGGAAGGAACGCACATGGCATCGCTGACACGCTGGGTTCTCGCTCACAAGCGCATCGTCGTCGCCTTCTGGGTGGTGCTGACCCTGATCGGCATGGGCTCCGCCGGCTCGGCGAGCAAAGCGCTCAAACAGAAGTTCTCGGTGCCCGGCAAGGAAGGCTTCGTCACCAACCAGCAGATCGCACACGACTTCCACGGCACCGGCGGCAACGGCGCTCCGCTGCTGGCCGTGGTGACGCTGCCGGCGAGCCAGTCGGTCAACTCCCCGGCCATCCAGGCTGAACTGCGGGTCGTCGAATCGCGCCTGGAGCGCACGCTCCCCGGCACGCGCCTGGCTGGCTACGCGAGCACTCACAGCCCGACGTTTCTCTCGAGCGACAGCCACACCACCTTTGTGGTCGCCTACCCGCCGCCGGACCCGAAGCAGGCCTTCGAAGCCAACCCGGAAGCGGCGAAACACGCGACCGCGGCACTCGCCGGCGTGACTGTCGCCGGCGCACCGGTGCACCTGACCGGGTTTGACGCGCTGTCCGTGCAGAGCGGCGGCGGCAAGGGCCCCGGTGTGCTGCTCGAGGCGATGCTGGGCGGCTTCGGCGCGCTGCTCGTGCTCGCCTTCGTGTTCGGATCGTTCCTGGCGATCGTGCCGATCATGATGGCGATCGCCTCGATCCTCACCACCTTCCTGGTCGTATGGGGCCTGACGACGGTCACCGAAGTCTCTCCGATCGTGCAGTTCCTGATCGCGCTGATCGGCCTGGGCGTGTCGATCGACTACTCGCTGCTCGTCGTCGTCCGCTGGCGCGAGGAGCGCGCCCACGGCCTGCAGGGCGACGCGGCGATCGAACGCGCGATGCAGACCGCCGGGCGAGCGGTCGTGTTCAGCGGCACCACGGTCGCAATCGGACTGCTCGCGCTCGTCGCGCTGCCGGTTCCGTTCCTGCGCTCTGTCGGCTACGGCGGCATGCTGATCCCGCTGATCAGCGTGATCGTCGCCTCGACGCTGCTGCCGGTCGTGCTGTCAAAGCTCGGCGCGCGCCTTGATTGGCCGCACATCCGCGACGACGACAAGGCCAGCCGCTCGTGGACCGGCTGGGCGGAGCTGATCGTGCGCCGGCGTTGGATCGCTGCGGTCGGCGCCGCGCTCGTGCTCGCGGCGCTCGTGCTCGCCGCCACTAACCTGCAGCTGGGCACCTCCAACGCGAACACGATCGCCAAAGAAGGCAACGCCAAGCAGGGTCTGGTGGCGCTGGAGCGCTCGGGCATCGGCTCGGGCGTGCTGCTC
Source organism: Solirubrobacteraceae bacterium (assembly GCA_036744995.1). Classification (GTDB taxonomy): domain Bacteria; phylum Actinomycetota; class Thermoleophilia; order Solirubrobacterales; family Solirubrobacteraceae; genus Palsa-744. Next base: position 27,721 of record DAIOGX010000018.1, read on the forward strand.
CCAGCCGAGGTGCTCATCGGCGGATCGACCTCGCCTGCGCACGTGGCCGAGGAGCTCTCCTCGGTGGCGGGCGTGCACGGCGCGGTCGCGCCCGCCCTCGCGCAGTGGCGCCGCCCGGGAGCGGCGATGGTGGATGAGTTCCCGACGTCCGACGCCTCCACGGCGGCGGGGCGCTCGACGCTCGAACACGTGCGGGCAGCTGCGCATGCGGCCGGTCCGGAAGTCCGCGTCGGCGGGATCGGCGCTCAGAACAAGGACTTCATCGACGCCGTGTACGGCAACTTCCCCCTGATGATCGCGCTGATCGCGATCATCACCTTCATCCTGCTCGCGCGCGCGTTCCGCTCGCTGCTGTTGCCGTTGAAGGCGGTCGTGCTCAACGTGATCAGCGTCGGCGCGGCCTGGGGCGTGCTCGATCTCGTGTGGCAGCGAGGCCACGGCTCGAGCCTGATCTGGGGCATCTCCGCGACGGGCTCTGTCACCGCCTGGATCCCGCTGATGGTGTTCGCGTTCCTGTTCGGGCTGTCGATGGACTACGAGGTCTTCATCCTCGCACGCATGCGCGAGGAGTTCGACGCCACCGGCTCGACCGAGACCGCAATCGTGCGGGGCATCGGGCGCACCGGGCGCCTGGTCACGAGCGCCGCGCTGATCCTGTTCCTCGCGTTCGTCTCGCTCGCCTCGGGACCGGAGACCGAAATCAAAGTGCTCGCGACCGGCCTCGCGGCCGGGATCCTGCTGGATGCGACCGTGATCAGGGCGCTGCTCGTGCCTGCCGTGATCTCGCTGTTTGGGCGCTGGAACTGGTGGCTGCCACACCTGCCCGCGCGCGTGCTGCGCGTCGAGCCTTCGCCGTCGCCCCGGCTGGCGACCGAGGCCGAGGGCTCGGCGTGACGGCGGCCGGCGCCAACGACGTGGACGCGCCCACCGACAACGGGATCGAGGTCGAAGGCCTCGTCAAGGACTTCAAGGGGGGCGTGCGCGCGGTCGACGGCATCGACCTGCGCGTCGCCCCGGGCGATCTGGCTGCTCAGCGGACTGCGCAGCGCGGAGAGGGCCGGTTAGGCGACGAAGCGAAGCTCAGCGACGTGGGCGAGCCGGCGTCCCCCTCTCCGGCCCGTTCTCGATCTTCGGCGCTGCCGGCTATCGCTTTTTCTTGCCGGACCGCCGTTTCGCTGAGGACCGCACCTTGACCTTCAGCGGCGCCAGCTTGACGGTCGCCGGCCGTCCCGGCAGCTGGTCCTTGCCGCCGACCGCCGTCACCGTCGCGGTGAAGCTCTCGAACCCGAGTACGTTGGGTATGACCACACCGCGTTCGCCGGGCTTGCGCGAGTGCGTTTCCAGGCGCCCGTCGCTGCCGGTGATCTTGATGTTGTAGCTGCGCGCGCCCGGGACCGAGCTCCACGTGACGAGCGCGGCGTTTCGGCGTCGCGCGATGTGCACCTTGTGCGGCCTGCCGGGCCGGAACGGGCCGGGAGCGGTGTAGTGACCCACAGGTAGCTCACGGACCTCCACGCCTTCGGTGTTGAGCAGATAGGCAACGATGCTGCGATTGCGCGACAGGGCTTCCTCGGGGGTGAAGCGCAATGTGCCGCGTGCCGCCTTGACTGTTCCCAGGACGTGGGTGCTGTCCTTGCCGCGTTCGACGAAACGCACCGCCGTCCCGGGCACGTGGTGGGCGATCTTGTAAGCGAGCGCGTAACTGGGACCATGTGCGTGGACGTGCACCCGCACGGTGGCCGGTGCCACATCTTCAGCCGTTTCGAGCTTACTCAGCGGGCCTGAGCCGGGGAGCGTCGCGACGGTCCACTTGCCGCCCTTCGGGTGCTTCAGGAGGATGAGCACCTGATTCGGGTTCGGGGCGAGCGCGGCGATGAACTGGCCGGGGACGCTCGCGACCTGCTTCGGCGCTGCAGGCGTAGTGTAGCTCTGGCCGCCGGGGCCCGCGATGTGCACGACCGGGCTGCCCGCCGAGGAGGTGATGCGCAGCTCCTGGCCCTGCGTGCCTTCGGGCAGGTTGAACGTCTCGCTTTCCCCGCCGGCCGCCGTCGTCGCGACCGGCGCATCGCTGAGCGCACTCCCGAACCTCGGCAGGAAGCGCGCCGATTCTTCTTTGACGAAGCCACCGCTGTGCTTCGTTGCCGGCTTCTCCTTGAATTCTTTGAGCTGGTCTGAGCAGTTGCTGAACGCGAAGAAGCCGCCGCCGATGCCGCTGTCCGAGAACTGGTAGTGCCCCTCTGCCCCAGCTCCGTTGATCGCGGCACAGCCTGCGACGTATTTGTTGTTCACCAGCACCTGGCCTTCGATTTCGATGATCCATATCTTCAGGTACGCTTCGCCCTGGACCTGCCAGAGCGCTCCTTCCGGGTTGTTCGTTTCATCCCAGAAGCTCAACCCTCCCCGCACTTCCGCCACCGGTTCTTTCGACCCGAACGGCAGGCTTAGCTGGATCTTGAGCGCGGCGTCGACGTAGCCGTCCGAGTAGACGTCCGCCGCGAGCGAGGCGATCTGGTTTTCCTTGAACGACAGCCTGCCTTCACCGCCGAAGTAGCCGAGTTCTTTTTCGGTCGCTTCGCGGTAGCGGAATTCGAGTTCCAGCTCGAGCACTTCCGCGATGCTCGCGCCGAGGCTGCCTCCGAATTCGACCGGTTCCACGGCGAGCGTGGCGCCGATCTCGTTGAGGAAGATGCCGGCATAGATCGGCACGCCCGGTTTGATCGTGAGGCTCATCGCGGCCTTCTTGAAGTTGCCCTGCTTGAACGCCATTTCAGCCTTCAGCTTCGCCACTTCTTCGCCGAACGTGATCGTGCCCTTCGCCTGCCAGGTGTTGGCCTTCGATTCTTCTTCGTACGAGGGGAAAAAGTATTCGAACGAGGCGCCCTTGATCTTGAAGATCGGCTTCAGCGCCGCTTCGCCGATTTCGAACTTGAGCGACTGGAGTTCGATCCCGCTTTCGTCGTTGACGCGGATTTCGAGCGCGCCGGTCGCTTCGAGGTTGACTTCCTTCAAGCTCAAGCCCACCTGCACATAGAGGAGCGTCTGCCCCTTGTTGTTCAGGTAGACGTCGACGAGGCCCGTGATCGGGAAGTTGCCGGGGATTTCAGCGCACACGATGTGCCCGTTGGGCGGCGGGCAGCAGCCGGCCTTTTTGGTTTCGCCCGCCTTGCAGTTCTTGCCGACGCCGAAGACGTACAGCAGCGTCTTCGACGGTTTGGCGCCGCCGGTCGTGACGGGCTTGCCACCACCACTGCCACCGCCACTCCCGCCGCCGGCGGCGGCGTGCGCGCGCGAGCCGCGGAAGCCGTGGATGATCCCTTCGAATTTCGGCGGTACACCGCCGTTGATTTCCAGGGGTATAGGTTCTGTTTCGAGGTTGCGTTCGCCGAGCACCATGCTTCCGAGCGGCGTGTTTTCGAGCTGGACGTCCACCTGGGCTCCGTAGAGCTCGGTCTCCGTGCCGCCGCCAAGGACGGCGTAGTCCGGAGCGGTCTTGATCTTCAGGAACCCGCCGCCCTTCGGAGCGAGCACCGTGCCGTTGATCTCGAGCTGCCCCTCGATCACGTAGCCGTTGCCGAGCTTCTGGATGCATTCGGCAAGCAGGCGCGCGTCGCCGATTTCGAGCGTCGGCTGGCATTCGCCTTCCCCGCCGTCGGGAATATGGGCCTTCAAGTTCGTCGGCAGGTTCAGGCCGAAGCGCGTCGTGGATTTTTCGTGGTTGGAGTTGGTCACGATCATCGTCACCGTGTGCGGACCCGGCGAGAACATGACGTGCGCTTCGGGGTCGGTGCCGGTGCTCGTTTCTTCTTTTTCGCCGCCACCGAAGTTCCAGCCGTAGGAGATGATGCGGCCGCTGCCGGCGCTCGAGCCGGCGCCGCTCAGAGTGATCGGCTGACCGGCGCTAGGGTTCGGCGTAGCCAGCGCCAGCGCCGCCGTCGGCGGCGTAGGAGGGGTCGAGCCGCTGCCGCCGCCCGTGGAACCACCACCGCCGCCGCTCTTTTCTTTTACTTCTTTTGCTTCTTTTTCTTTAGCTTCTTTTTCTTTCTGTTGTTTTTCTTTTTCTTCTTTTTCTTCTTTTTCTTTTTTAGTTTCTACTTCGACCTTTTCAAAGCTGAGGTTGTCGATCGCCACTTCCTGCGAGGTGACAAGCGCCGTGGCGATCGCGAAGTAGCTGATCCGGCCCGCCCCGTTCAGCGTCGCGGACAGCTTCTGCCAGGCTCCGCTGGCGGCTTCCCCGTGACCTTCGGCGACCACCGTCCCTGTGCTGCTGTAGCCGGTGAGGGTGACGGCGACGTTCGGGGCCGAGGTCAGGTCGCGAACCTCGACCGACAGGGAGCCGTGGGCGGGCGCGGCCAGGGCGCCGTAGGTGCCCTCGGTGTTGAATGCCGCGAAGCACGTCGCCAGCACCGCGAAGTTCGGCGGCGAGGCGGCCGGGGTCGCGCTTTCGCGCTCGACGGTCGGCTTTCCGCAGTTGCCCCCCACCGAGGCTTGCCCGAATTCTTCGGCCTTGCCCAGCTTCAGCCCTTCAGTTTCCCACTGGTTGGTCACGACTGTCCCCGCTGGCACCGCGACGCCGCCGGGGAAGTGGTCAAAGCCGATCGTCGTTTCCGCGGCCGAGGCCGCGGTGGCCGTTCCAAGGCTTGAGAGGAGCGCGAGGGAGATTGTCAGCGCCGCGCCGCGCAGAACGCGACGGAGACTTGACTCGACGTACACCCAGCCCCCCATGGTGGCGAGCATCGCAGCACGCTGTGGGCTTGTCAACCCCGCTGCTCCCCGCCGCCGAGGCTCAGACGATTTGGGCAGCGCCTCATCGTTTCTCACCATGCTTCACTGAACCGTGAGCGTGGCCTTCATGCCCTTCGCCTCATGTCCGGGGAGCGAGCAGAACAGGGTGTAGCTGCCGGCGCGCAGCACGACCTTCAGTTCCTCGTGCTGGCCCGCCGGAGCGTTCGGGACGGCACCCGCCTCGGGCCCTTCGCCCGAAGCCACATGCAGATTGTGCGGATCCTGTCCGTGGTTGACGAACTGGAAGACGACTTCGCCCGCGGGCACGGTCGCTTGCGAGAGCGTGAAGCGATAGCCATTTTCTTCGCTCGCCGTCACTTGCACGTGGGCTGGCGCTTGCACTGGGGGCGGACCGGTTTTTGTTGGAGCCCCCGGCGTGGAGACCGCGGGCGGCGATGTCGTAGAGCCGCCGCCCAGCGTGCCCGAAGCACCAGGCGGAGCCGACCCGGGAGTGGCCGGGGACCCGAGGGGCGCGGCCGTCACGATAGGGCGATGGGCGGTACGTGAGGGGTTGGATGCTCGTCGCGATGCGCGATAGGTGGGGCAACGGCGCGGGCGGTGGGCACGACGGGGGTGACAGACGAGTGCGTGATGGGATATCCGGCGATCACCCGCGCGATGCCCGGGGGCGGCAATCGCCACGGCGGCAAGCACGCCGAGCGCGCAGAGGGCAGAGACTGCGAGCATTGAGATCCACCGACGTGCCATAGTGGATCTTGACGCGCGGCCCATTACGTCACCAGCTGCGGGACTTCGCCGTATTTGCTCGGTCCCTCAAGGCCCGTCCCCGCTTCCGGGATCACGAGGCCCGCTTCGGTCTGGAACCACTGTCCGAGGAGACCGGCATACATCGCGCGGTAGTCCGAGGTGTTGACGAGGTTTTCATTTTCGTCGAGTTTTCCAAGGCCCGGAAACTCGCCGACCATTTTGCCCACGACGCGCGTCCCGATCAGGAACGCAACCCCAGCCGCGCCGTGGTCGGTGCCCGACCCGTTTTCTTGCGGACGCCGCCCGAACTCCGACCACAGCTGAATCAGCACGCGATCGTCCAATTTGCGAGCTTCGAGGTCGCGCTGGAACGCGAGCACCGATTCAACCGTCTCACCGAGGTTCGTGCTGAGGGTTTCTTTCTCGTCGGAGTGCGTGTCGTAGGAGCCCACGGCGGTGAGCGAGGCGCATTTGATCGGCATGCCGGCTTCGAGCATCGCCGCGAGCACCGCGAGCCGTTCGGGGAACTCGCCGCCCGTTTCCGGGTAGGTGACGGGCGATGTGTATGTATGCTTGCCTTCCTTGTCGACGAACGGCGCCACCTGGTTGCGGATGATGTTCGTGTCAAGCGACGCCGCGCGCGCCTGCGCGTAGGCCGGGGAGGGCGCGCCGAGCGTGCCCAGTTGCCCGAACGCGTCGAGCGTCGGTTCGGTCAGCGGTTCGTCCAGGCCGTAAGCCCAGAAGCTGTAGTCCGACGGGGTTGAAACCGCCGCAACCGGCATCTTCGTGGTCGCGAGCGCCGGGGCGAGCGAGTAGTCGAGTGACAGTCCCTGCATCGGGTTGCCGGGTTCGCCCGCGAGATCCAGGTAGCGCCCCATCCAGCCCGAGCGTGTCTCGGTGTTCAGTTCGCCGACCTCCCAGTAGTGGCGGCTGGTGAAGTGACTCTCGTCCGGTGGGTCGTAGCCGATGGCGGGGAATACCGTCACCTTGCCCTCTGCGTGCAGTTCGGCCAGACCCTTCGCCTTGGGATGCCACATCAGGCTCGTGTCCTCGGTGAACGGTTCCCCAGTGCCTTCGGCGAGACCCAACGTCGGGCGCAGTTTGTGGTATTCGGCTTCCTTGACGGGCGCGAGCACCGACAGGGCGTCCCAGCCGCCTTCCATGAAGATCGAAACGAGCACCGGCTGCTCTGGCGGCGCGGCGGCGATGGCCTGGGCGATGCCCTCTTCATAGTGACGCGGTGAGAGCATCGAGGCTCCGTATACCGACAGCATCGCACCACTCGAGCGCAAGAGAAACGCGCGCCGGTTCATACCCGTCCCGGCGGGCAGCGGCATCCCGGACTCGATCCTGGGCAGGCCCTTGCCGGCCTGGGCGATGCCGTGGCGCAGGAGTTGCGCACGGTTGAAGTCGTTGCACGAGCAGCTCTTTGCCATTGTCAGCTCACTTGCATGTCGGGGGAAGTGGCGATCAGCATGCGCAGCGCGTTCTGGCGGAGCGCCCGGAGGGGACTCTGTTCCCATTCGGCCATTTCATGCGGCAGGCAGGACTGCGCGAACGCGGCGATGCACTGCTGCGATTCGCCGGACAGCAGCGGGTTGCCCCAGTAGGTCATCGCGCTCTGGAGCGCCGCCGCGGGTTCCTCGGTGGCACTGTATTCCGGTTCGCCTGCTTGGGGCCACGGATTGACGTATCGGTTTTGCGGCGTATTGCTGTCCGTGACGTAGCTGGCCATTTCCCAGCGCGCCTTGGCGGTCGAGGTGTCGAGCCAGCGGGTGA
>DAIOGX010000019.1:0-34644 GCA_036744995.1 Solirubrobacteraceae bacterium
AGTCGCTGCCCGAGCAGGGAGCGACGTTCGTGTTCGAGCTGCCGCTGGAGGCGGGAACAAGCGTGGGAGGGGATCAGCCGGCCGGGATCGGCGAAGTGAGCGCGGGCGATGGGAGCTGAGGCGCCGCGGATCTTGGTGGTCGACGATGAGCCGCAGATCGTCCGCGCGCTGAAAGTGGTGCTACGCGAGGCGGGCTTTCAGGCCGTTGCCGCCGAAACGGCCTCGCAGGCGCTGGATCTGGCGGCGGTGCACCCGCCCGCCGCGGCGATCGTCGACCTGGTGCTGCCCGACGGCGACGGCGTGGAGGTGACGCGCAGACTGCGCGAATGGAGCGAGATCCCGATCCTCGTGCTCTCGGCGGTGGGCGAGGAGGACCAGAAGGTGCGCGCGCTCGAAGCGGGCGCGGACGACTACATCACCAAGCCGTTCGGCACGCGCGAGCTGGTGGCGCGCCTGCAGGCCGCGCTGCGCCGCACCGTGCCCGCCGAGGACGAGCCGGCGATCGCGGTGGGGGGCCTGGAGATCGACCTCGCCGCGCGGGCCGTGCGCCGCGATGGGGAGCCGATCCATCTGACCCCGATCGAGTTCGAGCTGCTGCGCGTGCTCGTGCGCAACCGCGGGCGGCTGATGACGCACAGGGCGCTGCTGAAGGAGGTCTGGGGGCCGGAATACGTCGATGACATCCAGCCGTTGCGTACTCACATCGCCAGGCTCCGAGCGAAGATCGAGCCCGCGGACGCTACCGGGGCCGGCGGGCGTCGTTACGTCGTGACTGATCCCGGGGTCGGCTACCGCTTCGCCGGGTGACCGCGGCGAGCTCGAGTATCGCGCCTGTTGCGGCTTCTCCGCAGTAAAGACTGGGCGGGTTACCGATTACCCGGATTTTCTGTGGCTATAGGGTCGCTGCATGCGCTGGACCCGCCAAAGCCGACCGTCACGAAATCGTTATGCGCGAGCCGGGATTCGTTATGCGGCCGTGACGTGTGCGCGTTCATATTGGTCGTCATGGACGTCGTAGCCATAGTCATCGGGATCGCGATGTTCGCGATTTTGCTCGCGATCGTCGAGGGGATCGATCGGATATGAGCATCGAGTTGCCCCTCGGCGCTTTCATTGCCCACATGAGCGGCGCTGACTTCTTCGGTCTGGTCGTGTCGGTCCTGATCATCGGGTATCTCTTCTACGCGCTGATCCGCGGAGAGAAGCTGTAGCGCGATGACGTTCGCCGGCTGGCTGACGATCGTCCTCTTCGCGGTCATCCTGACCGCGCTCGCCTTTCCGCTGGGGCAGTACATGGCGAAGGTGTACACCGGCGGGCGCGTCTTTCTCTCGCCCATATTCTCCGGACCCGAGCGGTTTCTGTACGGCCTGCTGCGGGTCGACCACGAGCGCGAGCAGGACTGGAAGCAGTACGCGAAAAGCCTGATCATCTTCTCGCTCGCGGGCTGGATCTTCCTGTACATAGTCCTGCGCACGCAGGACGCCCCCTGGGTGCCCCACGCGCTCAACCCGCTCGGCTACCACTCAGGCTCGTGGAACGTGACGTTCAACACGGTCTCCTCGTTCATGACGAACACCAACTGGCAGTACTACTCGGGCGAGACGACGATGAGCTACTTCAGCCAGATGCTCGGCTTGACCGTGCAGAACTGGCTGTCGGCGGGCGTCGGGATCGTCGTGGCTGTCGCGCTGGTGCGGGGGATCATCGGGCGCACCGGCAAGTCGATCGGCAACTTCTGGCAGGACCTGGTGCGCACGGTCCTGTACGTGCTCACCCCGCTGTCGGTGATCGCCGCGCTCGTGCTGGTCTCCCAGGGGGCGATCGCGAACCTCGCCAACTATCTGACCGTCCACACGATCACCGGCCTGGAACAGAAGATCGCGATGGGGCCGGTCGCCTCCCAGGAGGCGATCAAGATGCTCGGCACCAACGGCGGCGGGTTCTTCAACACCAACTCCGCTCACCCGTTCGAGAACCCGACGGCGTTCACGAACTTCTTCGAGATGCTGATCGTGCTGATGATTCCCGCAGCGCTGATCTTCATGTACGGGCGGATGACCGGCAACCGCCGCCAGGGGTATGCGATCTACGGGACCGTGATGCTGATGTTCCTCGGCGCCGTCGTCGTCGCCTACATCGCCGAGGCACACGGCTCGCCCGCGCAGCACGCGGCCGGCCTGCATACGGGGGTGATCAACGGCTCCACCGGCGGCAACATGGAAGGCAAGGAGCAGCGCTTCGGGATCGCCGGCTCGGCGCTGTTCGACGTCGTCACGACCGTCACCTCCTGCGGTGCGGTCAACAGCGCGATCGAGTCGTTCACCGGCATCGGCGGGGCCGTTCCCTTCGCCAACCTGTCCGCCAGCGAGGTGATCTTCGGTGGCGTGGGCACGGGGCTGTACTCGATCCTGCTGTACGTCCTGCTGGCCGTGTTCATCGGTGGCCTGATGGTCGGGCGCACGCCGGAGTGGCTGGGCAAGAAGCTCGAGGCGCGCGAGATCAAGCTCGCCGGCCTCGGCATCCTGATCACGCCGCTGGCCGCTCTGTTCTGCACAGCGCTTGCGACCGCCAGCAAAGAAGGGCGCGCGTCGATTTCCTCAGTGGCGCTCTCTAAGGCGGGCGCGAACACCCCGCAGGGCTTCTCCGAGACCTTCTACGCCTACCTGTCTCAGGCGAACAACAACGGCTCCGCTTTCGCCGGCTACACCGGCTACATCCAGCCGAACGCCGGCAACCTCGGCGCCCACGGCGTCACGTTCGCCGACCTGCTCGGCGGCTTCGACATGATCTTCGCCCGCTACGCCCCGATCCTGTTTGCGCTCGCCGTCGCCGGCGCGCTGGCGGGCAAGCGCGTCACGCCCGCGGGCCTCGGCACGATGCGCACCGACAACGGCACTTTCGTGGTGCTGCTGATCGGCGTGATCATCCTCGTCGGCGCGCTCACCTTCTTCCCCGCCCTGCTGCTCGGACCGATCGTCCAGGGCCTAACCGGACACCTGTACTGACATGAAACCCTGGCTCCGCGACGCGATCACCTCGATCATCGGGATCATCGTCTTCACGATCCTGCTCGGGCTCGTCTACCCGCTGTTCATCACCGGTGTCAGCCAGGTCGTCTTCCCGGGCAACGCCAACGGGCAGCGCGTCTACGTCGACGGCAAGCTCGTCGGGTCGAAGATCATAGGCCAGAGCTTTGGGACGCCGGTGCTCGGTAAGAACGGCAAGCCTGAAGAAAAGGAACACGTGGAGGTGACCACACCGGACCCACGCTACTTCCAGACGCGCCCTTCGGCCACCGAAGGCATACCGGACAACGCCGCCGCGAGCACCTTCTCCAACAAAGGGCCCAACAGCGTGAAGACCAAGGAAGCAGACGAAGAAAACATCAAGGCCTATGTCGAACTGAACAAGAACCAGACCACCAAAGCCGAATACGACCCCGGTCTGAGCGCGGCGAAAATCCCGGTCGACGCGGTCAACACCTCGGCCTCGGGCGTCGACCCCGAAATCTCACCCGCCAACGCCTGGATCCAGGCTCACCGCGTCGCGGCTGTGCGCCACCTCTCGCTGGCGAGCGTCGACGGCCTGATCGCCAAGTACACCTCCGGTCGCGGGCTGGGCTTCTCCGGTGAGGAAGGCGTCAACGTGCTCGAGCTCAACCTTGCGCTCGATCGACTCTCAGGAGGGGCCAGCAGCTGATGTCCTCCGTTCCGGCCACCCACGAGCGCCAGGCGATCTCGCTGTTCCAGCGTGACATCGTCCGCCGCGCGCTGATCGACAGCTTCAAGAAGCTCGACCCGCGCGTGCAGATCCGCAACCCGGTGATGTTCGTCGTGGAGATCGGCTCCGTCATCACGACCGTCACGTGGCTGATCCAGGTGTTCGGCGGCAAGCCGCTCGGCGGCGGCCACGAGCCCGCCTGGTACACGTTCACTATCGCGATCTGGTTGTGGCTGACAGTTGTGTTCGCGAACATGGCCGAGGCGTTCGCCGAGGGCCGCGGGCGCGCCCAGGCCGACACGCTGCGCTCGATGCGCAAGGAGACGGTCGCGAAGATGCGCGACGGCTCCACCAAGGCAGCCGCCGAGCTCACCCGCGGTGACGTCGTGGTCGTGCCGGCGGGTGAGTTGATCCCCGGCGACGGCACCGTGATCGAGGGCATCGCGACCGTGGACGAGTCGGCGATCACCGGAGAGTCCGCGCCGGTGATCCGCGAGTCCGGCGGGGACCGCAGCGCGGTCACGGGCGGTACGCGCGTGACCTCCGATGAGATCGTCGTGGAAATCACCCAGGAGCCGGGCAAATCCTTTCTCGACCGCATGATCGCGCTCGTCGAGGGCGCCGAGCGGCGCAAGACGCCGAACGAGATCGCCTTGAACATTCTGCTCGCCGCGCTGACCCTGATCTTCATGATCGTTGTCGCCACGCTGCGTCCGTTCGGCCTGTTCGCGGGCACGCCGATCTCTGAGACGACTTTGATCGCGCTACTCGTCGCGCTGATCCCGACGACGATCGGGGCGCTGCTGTCGGCGATCGGGATCGCCGGCATGGACCGGCTCGTGCGCCGCAACGTGCTTGCCCTGTCCGGGCGCGCGGTCGAGGCGTCCGGCGATGTGGACGTGCTGCTGCTCGACAAGACCGGAACGATCACGATCGGCAACCGCCTGGCCTCCGAGTTCGTCCCGATGCCGGGCGTGCCCGAGTCCGAGCTGGCCGAGGTCGCGCAGCTGGCCTCGCTCGCCGACGAGACGCCCGAGGGACGCTCGATCGTCGTGCTGGCCAAGCAGTACGGCCTGCGCGAGCACGACATGGCTTCGATGCAGGCCGAGTTCGTGCCGTTCACCGCGCAGACGCGGATGAGCGGCGTCGACATCGATGGCCGGCGGCTGCGCAAGGGCGCCGGCGATTCGATCGTCGAGCTCGTCAAGAGCGAAGGGGGGTCGCCGCCGCCCGAGCTGCAGGTCCAGCTCGACCGCATCGGCCGCGAGGGCGGTACGCCGTTGGCCGTTTCGCGTGATAACCAGGTACTCGGCGTGGTCTACCTGAAGGACACGATCAAGGAGGGGATGAAGGCACGCTTCGACCAGCTGCGCGCGATGGGCATCAAGACGGTGATGGTGACCGGCGACAACCGCCTGACCGCGGCGAAGATCGCCGAGGAGTCCGGCGTCGACGACTTCCTCGCCGAAGCCACCCCCGAGCGCAAGCTCGCGCTGATCCGCGAGCAGCAGGAGGATGGGCGGCTGGTGGCGATGACGGGCGATGGCACCAACGACGCGCCCGCGCTGGCACAGGCCGATGTCGGCGTGGCGATGAACACCGGCACGCAGGCCGCGCGCGAGGCGGGGAACATGGTCGACCTCGATTCCAACCCGACGAAGCTGATCGAGATCGTCGAGGTCGGCAAGCAGCTGCTGATTACCCGCGGGGCGCTGACGACCTTCTCGATCGCCAATGACGTCGCCAAGTACTTCGCGATCCTGCCGGCTGTGTTCGTCGGCACGTATGCGACAGGAATAGGATCCCACCCACCCAAGGGTCCCCTGCACGTGCTGAACATCATGGGTCTCGGCACCCCGCAGTCGGCGATCGTCTCCGCGATCATCTTCAACGCGATCGTGATCCCTTTGCTGATCCCGCTGTCGCTGCGGGGCGTGCGCTACCGGCCGATCGGCGCCAGCGCGCTGCTGCGGCGCAACCTCTGGATCTACGGCCTCGGCGGCATAATCGCGCCGTTTATCGGCATCAAGCTGATCGATTTGATCGTGCACAACCTGCTGGGGGGCTAGCGCTCTTCGGGCGGTCCGGGTGCTCCCACCTGGTGACGTGGGCGACAATGCCCGCATGGCATCACCAGATCGCGGGCATCTGAAGGTCTTCATCGGCATGGCGCCGGGTGTGGGGAAGACCTACCGGATGCTGCAGGAGGGCGTGAGCGAGGCCGACAGCGGTCGCGACGTGGTGGTCGGCTACCTGGAGTCGCACGGGCGTGCTGAGACGGTGGCGCAGGCCGAGGGCCTCGAGCTCCTCCCGCGCCGCCACCTGACATACCGCGGCACGCCGCTGGAGGAGATGGATCTGCCGGCGGTGCTCGCGCGCAAACCCGAGCTGTGCCTGATTGACGAGCTTGCGCATACGAACGCGCCGGGGGTCGAGCACGAGAAGCGGTATGAGGATGTGCGCGATGTGTTGGAGGCGGGGATCGACGTGTTCTCGACCGTCAACGTTCAGCATCTCGAGTCGCTCAACGACCAGATCACGCAGCTGACGGGGTCGCGCACGCGGGAGACGATTCCCGACGAGGTGCTGTCGATGGCCGATGAGGTCGTGCTGATCGACCTCACGCCGGAGGCGCTGATCGCGCGGTTGAAAGCGGGGAAGGTGTATCGGCCTGAGCGGGTGCAGGCGGCGCTGAACAACTTCTTCAAGATCGAGAACCTCGCCGCGCTGCGTGAGACGGCGCTGCGGCAGGTGGCGGAGGATGTCGAGGTCAAGCGGCTCGTGCGGGAGCCGGCGCCGCTCGTGCGTCGCGACGAGGAGGGTCTGCGCGCGCCGCCGCAGGCTGGGCCCCAGGCGATCGCCGAGCGGCTGCTGGCGCTGGCATCGCTCGAGCCCCAGTCCGAGCGCGTGGTGCGGCGCGCGTGGCGCTCGGCTCAGCGACTGGACGGGGAGCTCGACGTGCTGGTAGTGCGCCCTCCCGGACGTCCGCCCAGTCCGGAGGACCGTGAGCAACTGGAGGCGCTGCGGCGCCTGACCGCGATGCTCGGCGCGCGGCTGCACGTCGAGGAGGGCGACGACGTCGCCGCGGTCGCGATCCGCCTCGCGCGCTCGCTCGGCAGCACCTACGTGCTGCTCGGCACGCCCTCGGCGCCGAAGGGGCTGCGTCGCTTCGGCTCGGCGAGCTCCGACCGCGCGCTGCCGATGCGCCTGCTGCGCGGGCTGCCGGGGGTAGACATCCGCATCATCGCCGACCCCAAACTGCGCGGCGAGCCGAGCGAGGAGGAGCCGCTCGAGGCCGAGGACATGCGTTCGGCAGAAGGGCCTCGCTAGGAGCCGATCTACTAAAGAACGTATAAAAGGAGTCGTATCGGCCGCCGATCGAGCAGGGGATGGGTCGTTGGACGCGAAGTCAGTCGTGGCTGCGGCTGGCCGCATAAGCCAGCCTGAAGAATCACCGCCATCACGCAACCTTCCGTCCCAGGGGCTGTTCAGATGAACATGCGCGCACTTCGCCGACTACTCCGACTACTGCTTCCCATGCCGATCCTGCTCGCGTTGGCGGCCGGCCTATCGGCCGGCTCGCCGGTTGTATCGAGCGCGGCCGGCAAGGCGCGGCGGTACCCCACGGCGCATGCCGCCAGTAGCTTCCTGACGGGCGTCGGGGATGAGCACGCAGAGATGTTCGGCAATCCGCTATGGCAGCGGTTGCATACGAGGATCGTCCGTTATATAGCTCCCTATGACGCGGCTGTGCGGGGAGATTCACTGGCCAAGGCGCGCGCGTGGATCAGCGCTGCCGAAGCCCAGCACCAGCAGATCCTCGTTGCCTTCTACCACTCCGAGCACACCCCCACGAATATGCCGAGCGTCGCCGTCTACCAGCACGACGTGCAGAAATTCGTGAAGCTCTTCCCCCACGTCAGGCAGTACCAGGCGTGGGACGAGGCCAACCGTGGCAACGAACCCGGCGCGTTCTCGAGTCCCTCGGGGGTGGTCGACGCCGAGTATTACCAGGCGCTAAAACGTGCGTGCAAGGGCTGCACGGTCATCGGGCTGGACATCCTCGACCAAGCGAACATCGGTTCGACCCTTAGCTACATCTCCGAATTCAAGCACGAGGTCGGCCACCTGGAGACGAACATGCCGACGATCTGGGGCCTGCACGACTACTCGGACGTCAACCGCCTGGAAAGCTGGCGCACACACGACATCGTAGGAGCGCTTGGCGGTCAGGTGTGGCTCACCGAGACTGGCGGGATCGTGCAGTTCGGTGGCGCCTTCCCGAACAGGAACGGCTCGGGTCTGACGCGGGCGGCCAGGGTGCTCAAATACATGTTCGCCGTGGCCGGCTCGCAGTCGCAGATCAAGCGCCTCTACATCTACGACTGGACCGGAGGCAACAGCAGGACACGCTTCGATGCGGGCCTGACCAACGACCGTGAACAGCCGCGGGCCGGCTACATAGTCGTGTGCAAGGCGCTGCACGCGGCGAAATGCAACGCCAGGGTGGCTAGGAACTAGCTGCTCATAGCCGGCTGCGAGCCCGTCTCCACGCGCGCCGTGCGCCGCTGACGCGGCGCGTCCTGCACGTTTCGCAGCAGCGCCATCGCCAGCAGCGCGAGCAGGCCGACGGCGGCGGCGATCGGGGCCAGCGTCCTCAGCGGATATCTGCTGCCTGAATGCAGCTCCAGGTTGAAAGCGGTGTGGTCGCCGGCTCTGTAGATGCTTTGCAGGCCGGCGTGGTCGATCCCCAGCAGCGTGGGCGCGAGCGCTGCGAACAGGCCCCAGGCCAGCAGCGCGAGCACGCCCCCACCCAGCTGCCCGGCCGTCAGGCGCAGTCGCGGCGTGGCCCAGGCCGCGACTCCCACGGCGCCACCGGCAGCCAGGAAGAACGGCCAGATCCCGCCCCAACCGCGCCCCAGCCCGTAGGCCGAGGCGATCGTGGGCTGGAAGAGGCCTTTGGACAAGTAGCGCACCCAGACGACCGTCTCAGTCTCGTAGCCGACGAGCGGGTGGGTGATCGTTGCGATCGCAGTCGTCGTGATCGAGACCCCCGCCAGGGCGATCGTCGAGCCGGGGTAGCGCTTGAAGGCGATCCCGAGCGGGACCGCGAGGAACGGCAGCATCGTGGTCAGGAAACGCGGCCCCATGAAGCCGCCGCCGAAGGGTAGGTAGTAGCCGGAGTTGTAGCCGACGTAACACAGGCAGATACCGCCGATCGTCAATGCCTCGGCACGTTTGCCACGGCGGTAGAGCAGCATCGTGCCCAGCGCGCCCATCAGCAGCACCGGCGAGAGCGTGAGCAGGCCGCGCGAGTCCAGCAGCAGCGTCGAGAGCACCTTCAGGCTGGGCACGCCGATCCCAAAGAAGCCTTTCTGCTGACGCGGCACATCGGAGTAGGCGAGATGCGTCCAGGAGTGGAATGCGTAGTGGTTGTAGAGCAGCAGCGGCACGATCCCGACGATGCCGCCCGCGATGTAGGCGCCCGCGCGTTGGACGACCAGCAGCGGTGTGAAGCTGTCACGACGCGAGAGCAGGTACAGCCCGAGGACCAAGGACACAAAGAACAACGGGTACTCCGACGCCACGGCGTAGCCCATCGCCAGCCCGGCTAGGCCCAGCAGCATCGGGCTCGGGGGCCCGTCGCGCTCGCGCAGCATCAGCGCGAACGCGCCGAAGCCGAGGAACGCGGTGAACACGTGGCTGAACAGCAGCGTCGAGAGCGGAAGCACCATCGTGCCAAGGCCGAGCGTGACAGCCGTCGCAGCGCCGTAGCCGGGCTGGAAGCGCTCGGCCATGCGCCATACGAGCAGCAGCAGGAGCAGGCCCGGCAGCACGTTTCCCCACAGGCCGATCAGGTAGATCATCTCGTCGCCCGCGTGATCCGGCTGCGCTACATGCGAGTCCGTCCAGGATTCGGCACCCACCAGGTTCAGCGTGTCGTAGAAGGGCAGCGCGAACAGCGCCAGGCCGGGCGCACGGGCGGAGTACGTGTGGCCTTTGTATTCAACCTTGTCGCCGGTGTTGGCGGCGTAGGCGTCAATCGTCGTGCCGTCGTTGTTCAGCGACCGGATCAGGTCGTAGTGGGATGTCTGGTTCCAGGAGAAGCTCTGGATCAGGGTCGCGTAAGCCACCCCGACGAGCAAGATCGCCGCCAACGCCAGGCGTTTCTTGGTGAGCGTCGCAGCGCCGCTGGTTCTCGTGCGCACGCTGGGACGCCCCGCGGTCGGCGAGGCGAGCGAGTTGCCACCCTCATCAGATCCCGCGGTGCTCATCAGTCGGAGCCGTGCAGCGCGCTCGGTCCCGGGCCGATCTCATAGATCACGACCGAGCCGACCCGGTGGCGCGTGATTCCCAGTCTCGCGATCGGCTTGGCGGCGGCTTCGACGGGGTTGGGGGGCTCGGGGATCACGTAGCCCTGCTCGCCCGGGAGCGCCAGTGGTTTCGTGTGCAGCACGACCGTGCGGATGTGGTAATGCCGCAGCTTCTCCACGCTCGCACGGTCGGGGAAGCCCCGCATGCCCCCGCGTAGGTCATCCACGCCGGGCATGTCGAAGGTGCTGTTGCCCACAGGGATCTTGTAGAAGCCGTCGGTCGAGAAGTACTGCCAGATACGGTCATAGGCGCCGTCAGTGGGAAGGTCGAGAAGCGGCCCAGGCAGTCCCCTCTCCGCACGGGCAGGCTGCGGCACGACCGGGTGGCCGAGGTGCCCCGCGCCTTCCCCGACGACGCCGAGGATCAGGACGACGCCGAGCAGCGCCGACAGGCTGAGGAGCCGGGGCGAGGTCACTTGGCGGGAAGAAATTGTCGCGCTCGCCTGCTCATGCCCATCCGCGTTGGTCCTCGCGGTGCGGGCCGCATCCCGTGGCCTTGACTCACCTACCTCCCACGCCCGCACGCGCAGCACGAGCCATTGCGCGCCCGCGGCGGCGAGCAGCGCATAGAACAGCGTCGCGAGCGTGAAGACCCTGCCGGGCACGCGTACGCCGTTCCAGCCCGGGGCGTAGTCGTACAGCAGCCGGTAGGGATAGCCCGCTCCGGCCAGGCCGAGGCCCATCGCGAGCACCGAGCACACGACGATGCCGAGGAGTAGCCCGAGGCGCAAGCGGCGCTTATAGAGCGGGACACACAGGCCGAGGATCGCCAGCGCGAGGATCAGGCCGCCGGGGAAGAAGACGTCCTCGTTCTTGGAGTGCACTTTGGCGCGCATCCCCGAAGTGACGCCGCCCCACACGCGGTTCTCCGAGGAGGCGGACAGCAGGGCGGCGGGTCTCGAGGAGTAGGTTTCCACTTCCTTGAG
The DNA here is from genome assembly GCA_036744995.1 of Solirubrobacteraceae bacterium. Lineage (GTDB taxonomy): Bacteria > Actinomycetota > Thermoleophilia > Solirubrobacterales > Solirubrobacteraceae > Palsa-744. The sequence goes on from DAIOGX010000019.1 coordinate 11,022, forward strand.
TGTGCGCTTGGCGGTCGGGTACTCCTGCGCCACCTTCAGGTATGGGCGTGCCTGGTAGACGGTGACGATTCCGAAGACGGCGATCCCGATGCAGGTCACGGCGAGCAGGTGACGCGGCAGTAGCGGTCGGCCCAACACGGAGAACGGGCGAGCTCCGGCCGGGGGGCTTTGCGTGGCGGTCTCCCCGTGTGGATTGGGCTCCTGGGTCGCATCCTGGGTCGAAGGGTCCTGACGCAACCAGTCCGCGCGGCCGCGCCAGGAGTGCCACAGCACGAGCAGCGCGAGGACCAGGAGCAGGTAGGCGAACTGCAGGCCGAGCGTGAAGCCGAGACTGACCTGCCAGGCGGCGACGAGCCAGCCGGCGAGCACGCGTCCGCGTGAGGAGCGTCGGTAGCCGCGCAGGAGCAGGAAGAGAGCGAGCGGGATGCCGCCGGATGAGATCACGTGCAGGTGGCCGGCCTCGGTCACGCGGTAGGGGGCGTAGGCGAGCGCGACACCCGCGACCGCGCCGCCGATTCGGCCCAGACCGAGCTCGCGCGCGAGCAGGTAGGCGCCGACGAAGCACAGCGACCAAGCCCACAGGAATAGCAGGTTGTAGCGGACGAGCGCGGCAACGGTGCCCGAGCCGAAGAAGCCCGTGGGACCGTAACCGAGCAGCGAGTCGGAGAAGGCGAGGCTGAGCGGGTGGGGGTAGAAGGCGTTGGAGTCGAACAGGTGCAGTGGGTCGTGCAGCATCGCGTGCCCGACCCAGGCGATCTCCCAGGCGGTGCGTACCGGGTCGCCGAGGTCGGGAGCGATGCGGCTCGGCAGGTGCAGGACGAGCGGCCAGCTCGTGAGCACCGCCAGCGCGACGCCGGTCAGGACGACCCACAGGAGCTCTGGGCGCCCTAGTGCGGGGGAGGGCGCCCAGCGGCGCGCGCGCGCGGATGCCGCCGCCCCATGGTTCTGCCGGACGCTGCTGATGTCTGGCGGGGGAGGCTGTGTCGTGGTCGGGAGAGGAGCGCTCGTCATGCGCTGGGTGTCTGGGCCATGCGGATCGGGGCAGCATACGGGAGCCGCCCGCTTGTGTGCCCCGGTGAGAGATGTCCTTTGCGGAGCATGCGGAGCCCATGGTTGCGCCATTCGGAGGTACCGATTTGCGTCACACTGGACGGCATGAGGGTCTTGGTGGTCGGAGCCGGTGGCGTGGGGGCTGCATTCGCCGTGATCGCTCAGCACCGCGAGACTTTCGAGCGGGTGGCCGGCAGGGCTCCCATCGCATTCCACAGTCAGCCATCGAGAAGACGAGCCTTCAGTGTCCGGTGATCTCCAGGAGCAGGCCAAACGGCACCTGTGGATGCACTTCACGCGGATGGGCTCATTCGTCGACGCGGAGATCCCGGTGATCGTGCGTGGGGATGGGTGCTACGTGTACGACGAACACGGCAAGCGCTATCTCGACGGACTGTCGGCGCTCTACTGCGTGAACGTCGGGCACGGACGCGCCGAGCTCGCCGAGGCGGGAGCGCGGCAGGCCATGGAGCTCGGCTTCTACACCAACTGGAGCTACGCCCACCCGCGCTCGATCGAGCTTGCCACGCGCATCGCCGCGCTCGCCCCGGGGAACCTCAACCGTGTGTTCTTCACCTCCGGTGGCTCGGAGGCGGTGGAGTCGGCGTGGAAGCTTGCCAAGGCCTACCACCAGGCGCGTGGTGAGCCCAGGCGCCACAAGATCGTCTCCCGCTATCTCGCCTACCACGGCACCTCCATGGGAGCGCTGACAGCCACCGGCATACCCGCGCTGCGCGAACCGTTCGAGCCGCTCACGCCGGGCGGGCACCACGCGCCCAACACGAACTCCTACCGCTGGCAGGAGGACCGCGATCGGCTGTGGGCGGCGGACGCGATCGAGGAGGCGATCCTGTTCGAGGGGCCTGCCACCGTCGCCGCCGTGATCCTCGAGCCGGTGCAGAATAGCGGCGGCTGCTTCGTGCCCCAGGACGGTTACTTCCAGCGCGTGCGCGAGATCTGCGACCGCCACGGGGTGCTGCTGATCTCCGACGAGGTCATCTGCTCGTGGGGGCGGCTCGGCCACATGTTCGGGTGCGAGCGCTACGACTACCTCCCCGACATGATCACCACGGCCAAGGGCATCACCTCCGCCTACGCTCCGATGGGCGCCGTGATCACCGGCGATCACATCGCCGAGCCGTTCCTGCATGGCAAGGCGATCTTCAACCACGGCTTCACCTTCGGCGGGCACCCGGTCGCGTGTGCGGTCGCGCTGGCGAACATCGACGTGATCGAGCGCGAGAGCCTGTGCGAGCACGTGCTCGAGAACGAGGGCCGCCTGCGCACGATGCTCGAGAGCCTGCGCGATCTGCCGATAGTGGGGGATGTGCGCGGTGCCGGCTACTTCTATGCGATCGAGCTCGTCAAGGATCAGCAGACCAAAGAGAAGTTCAGCCACGAGGAGTCAGAGCTTCTCCTACGCGGCTTCCTCGCCGGTGAGCTCTACCGCCACGGCCTGATCTGCCGGACCGACGATCGCGGCGATCCGATCGTCCAGCTCTCGCCGCCGCTGATTTCAGGCGTTGAGCAGTTCGAGGAGATCGAGGCGATCCTGCGCCCCGTGCTGGGCGAGGCGGGGGAGCGGATCACGAAAGATGGTCTGCGAGCGCTGCGTGGCCGAGAGCTCGCATGATGAAAATTGGCGTTCCGACCGAGATCAAGGCCGACGAGTACCGCGTGGCGATCACCCCGGCGGGGGTGCGTGAGCTGAGCGCGCGCGGGCACGAGGTGCTGTTGCAGGCTGGCGCGGGGTTGGGCAGCGCGTTCGACGACGCCCACTTCACAGCCCAGGGCGCGCGGATCGTGGCGGACGCCGAGGCGGTGTTCGGCCAGGCCGAGCTCGTGCTCAAGGTGAAGGAGCCGCAGGCCTCCGAGGTCGCGATGCTGCGGGAGGGACAGACGTTGTTCGCCTACCTGCACCTGGCGGCCGAGCCGGAGCTCGCGCGGGGTTTGCTCCAGTCCGGCGCGACGTGCATCGCCTATGAGACGGTCGAAGACTCGAGCGGACGACTGCCGCTGCTGGCGCCGATGAGCGAGGTGGCGGGCAAGATCGCCACGCAGGCGGGCGCGTTCATGCTCGAGAAGCCGCTCGGCGGCCGCGGCATCCTGCTGGGCGGGGTGCCAGGCGTGGCGGCCGCGACGGTGCTCGTGATCGGTGGCGGGGTGGTGGGGATGAACGCGGCGTTCATCGCGATCGGGATGCAGGCCGACGTGTTCGTGTTCGACCGCTCGATCGACCGCCTGCGCGAGTTGGAAGTCGCCTTTGGCGGACGCGCCTCGACCGTGTACTCCTCGACGCTGGCTGTGGAGGAGATGCTGCCGCGCGCCGACCTCGTGATCGGCGCGGTGCTGATCCACGGTGGGCGCGCGCCGCACGTGGTCACGCGCGCGCAACTCGGCTTGATGAAGCGCCACGCGGTGCTCGTCGACGTCTCGATCGACCAGGGCGGGTGCTTTGAGACCTCCCATCCCACGACTCACTCCGATCCCACGTTCGAGGTAGAGGGGATCACGCATTACTGCGTGACGAACATGCCGGGGGCGGTGCCGATCACTTCGACCTACGCGCTTACCAACGCGACGCTGCCGTATGTGCTGGCGCTGGCCAAGCACGGGGTGGATGGTGCGCTGGAGCATGACCCCGGTCTGTGCATGGGGCTGAACGCGCGTGCTGGCGAGATCACCCATCCGGCGGTGATCGAGGCGCTCGCTGGGATTGAGGCCGAGGAGGCCGCGGGCTCGCCCGACGGCGCGGGGCCGTCACGGCTGACGCAGGCCGGACGTACGATGACCTGAACGGGAGGACGCGCAGGCGATCACGTGGGCGAACGCCACGCGCAACGGTCTGGCCTCGTCGGTGTGGACACGCGATGTGGGCCGCGCCCTGTGCGTGTCGAAGGCGCTGCGCTTCGGCTGCGTGTGGATCAACGACCACATCCCGCTCGTCTCAGAGATGCCGTACGGCGGCTTCAAGGAGTCCGGGTACGGCAAGGATCTGAGCAACCACGGTGTCGAGGACTACACCGTGGTTAAGCATGTGATGGCAAATCTGCAGTAGACAGGCGGCCTTCCTGCTACGGTGGCCCTACCGGGCGGCGACGTCGCCCGCGAGGTTCTTTGTCTTTGTTGGCGCTTCTAGTTGCGCGGATGGGGTCAGTCGAATCTCCATCTGCAGCGGCGGCCTGAAGGTCGCCAGAAGGAGCAACACCAACATGCAACATGCAACATTCGCCGACCTCGGCGTGTCCGAGGTCGTCGCCAGTGAGCTTGCCAAGCGCGAGATCACCCAGCCGTTCGCAGTCCAGAAGATGGTTCTCCCCGACGTGCTCGCCGGACACGATGTGCTCGCGCAGTCCCCGACCGGGTCGGGCAAGACGCTCGCATTCGGAATCCCGATGATCGAACGCCTGCATGGCACCAACGTGCGCCCCTCGGCGCTGGTGCTGGCGCCGACACGCGAGCTGGCATCGCAGATCGTCGACGATCTGCGTGACATTGCCCATGCCCGCGCGCTCTCGATCGCGGCCGTTTACGGGGGCGCCGGCATCGTCAAGCAGGCGCGCCTCGCCGCGCGCGCCCACATCCTCGTTGCCACGCCGGGACGGCTGCTCGATCTGATCGATCGTCGCGACGTCTCGCTCGACAGCGTGAAGCTGCTCGTGCTCGACGAGGCCGACAGGATGCTCGACATGGGCTTCAAGCCCGTTGTCGACCGGATCGTGAAGATGTGCGCGCGCGAGCGCCAGACGCTGCTGTTCAGCGCCACGCTCCAGGGCGAGGTAGGCAAGGTCGCCAAGGCCTACACCACCGACCCCCGCCGCCACGAGCACGCCCACTCCGAGGAGCGCAAGGGAGACGTCGAGCACCGCTTCGTCTCGGTCTCCCACGAGGGCAAGGTTGCGCGGCTCGTGTCCGAGCTCAACGACTCCGAGCGCGGGCTCACGCTTGTGTTCGTGCGCACCAAGCGCGGCGCCGACCGGCTCGTCAAACGACTGGCTCAGAGCAACGTGCAGGCAGTCGCGATGCACGGCGACAAGTCCCAGGGTCAGCGCGAGCGTGCGCTCGCCAACTTCGAGGCGGGTGTGGTGGACACGCTCGTGGCCACAGACGTAGCCGCGCGCGGGATCGATGTGGTGGGGATCACGCACGTGATCAACTTCGATATCCCCGGTTCGCGCGAGGACTACGTGCACCGCATCGGTCGCACCGCCCGCGCGGGCGCAAGCGGCACCGGCGTCACGTTCGTCGTCCACGACCAGGCGCGCGAACTCGTGTCGATGGTCCGCGACCTCGGCCTGCACCGCGAGCTCGAGCAGGGCGGCCTGCCGAGCGACGCCACCGGCCAGCGCTCCGGCGGCTCGCAGCAGCGCACGCGCTCCTCGCGTAACCGCGGCCGCAGCGGTCCCGCGCGCAACGGCTCCGGCTCTCCCCGGACCGGCTCCGCACGCGGTTCCGGCGCCGGGAACAGAAGCGGCGCCGCGCGTACCGGCAGGCGCTAGGCGCAGGTTTCCCGAGGAGGCCGTTCGTTCGGTCTCCTCGGGTTCTTCAATCAGGTGCGCCGGCCGAGTATTTGGTGGATCGAGGTAAACCCCGTCTGGAAGCCGTGGCGCGCGGCGCGCAAGTAGAGTCGCCAGACCCGCGTCCGCTCACCGCCAGCAAGGCGCTCGGCCTCCTGGAGGTTGGCGTCCAGCCGGCTGATCCACTCGCTCAGCGTGTCAACGTAGTCTTGGCGCAGGCCCTCTACGTGTCGTGGCTCGATGCTGGCTCGCTCGAGCGCCAGGATCACGCGCGAGACATGCAGTGGGGCGGCGTCGGGGAATACATAGCGCTCGGAGAACTGGCCAGCCTCGGGGTCGCCGTGGCGTAAGCGGGCGATGCCATGGTTGAGCAGACGTCCACCGGAATCGAGCAGGCTGGCGAGTTGCTGTGCGTATACATCGATCTGCTTCGAGCCGACGTGCTCGACCATGCCGATGCTGGCGATCGCGTCGAACCGCTCGCCGGCGAGGTCGCGATAGTCGGCGACCCGAATTTCCACGCGCTTACTCAGGCCTGCCTCAGCTACACGCTTGCGCGCCAATTCGGCCTGGGCGGGAGAGAGGGTGATACCGACCGCGCGCACCCCATGCGTGGCGGCGGCGTGCAACACAAAACTGCCCCAGCCACAGCCGACGTCGAGCACCCGTTCACCCTCACCCAATCCAAGCTTTGCGCAGACCAACTCGAGCTTCGCTCGTTGGGCCTCCTCGAGCGTCGCGGCGCCGCGCGAGAACAGCGCGCAGCTATAGGTCATCGACTCGTCGAGGAACAGCGCGAAGAAGTCATTGGAGACGTCGTAGTGGTGGCGCACCGCGCGCTGGTCGCGCTCACGGCTGTGGCGTCGCCCGCGCGGGCGCAGCTCACTGGCGGGGATTCGCGGGGGACGGACCAGGCCGCAGGCCCGCAAGGCCGCCAGGGACAGGCTCAGACGCGCGGCCCGGTTGATCGCCGGTGGCTTGAACGTATCCAGCAGGTCGATCACACGGTCGAGGTCGTCCGCTTCCAACTCGCCGGTGGCATAGGCTCGTCCCAGCCCGAGCTGCCCGGGAGCGCGCAGCAGGTGCGCGACCGCGGCAGGGGAGCGGACCGTGAAGACCGGCCCGCCGGGGACGGTCGGCTCGAGCGCCGAGCCATCCCAGAAGCGCAGCGCGAAGGGGCGCTCGGGCAACGCCCATGCAAGCGCGTGGCGCAAACGCTCAGGCCGGGCGAAGGGCACCCGTCCTCCCGGGGTTGATGTGGTGGCGGCCGATCTGAAAACCATCGGCGGTGGGTGGGACGAGCGTTTGCACGTCAGTTCACAGGCTAGCGACGACCCATTTGACGACTCGCCCGCACTCGGAAGTCACTAACGTCGCGCGCGTGAGCGTTCTGCCGCCGCCCGATCGGGGTTCCGAGGCCGATTCTCCGCCGCCGCGCGATCCGCGTGCCAAGGCAGGTTCCCAGCTGCTTCCCGAGCCGGGTATCGAGGCTCGCTCCGAGGAGACCCGCTCCGAGGCGGACCTGCTGGGCGGCTATGACGTGCTACGCGTGCTTGCGCCCAACCCTGGACCGCTCACGTTGTCGGGCAGCAACACCTGGGTGGTGGGACATGGGCCCGCCTGGGTCGTCGATCCCGGCCCGTCAATCGACGTGCATATTCAGCGGCTGCTGAGCGCGATCGAGGATCGCGGTGGGCTTGGCGGCATCGTGCTCACCCACGATCACCCAGATCACGCCGAAGCCGTTGGGGTGTTGCTGGAGCACTATCCGGCGCCGGTCGCGGCCGGGCGGGGAGATGTCGACGTCACGCTCGCCGAGGATGTCCGTTTGGGTCCGTTCCACGCCGTCGCAACCCCAGGGCACGCCCCGGACCACTTCGCGCTGGTGGCGCACCGCGCCTGCTTCACCGGGGACGCCGTGCTTGGCGAGGGCAGCGTCTTCATCAGTCCCTATCCGGGTGCGATGGCCGGCTATCTGCTCGGCCTCGAGCGCCTGCGGCTGCGTCAGGACTTCGACGTCCTCTGTCCAGGACATGGCCCTCCTGTGTGGGACGCACATACTAAGCTCGAAGAGTATGCCGGGCACCGCATCGACCGCGAGAACGCTCTGATCATGGCGCTCGGCGAAGGCTGCCGCAGCGTGCGGGAGCTGCTCGATGCCGTGTGGAGGGATGTGCCCGAGGCGCTGAGCCCGCTCGCGACCGTCACGCTCGCCGCCCATCTGGACAAGCTCGACGACGAGCAGATCCTGCCCGTGGGAGTGGAGCGCCCGAAGTTCGAGGGCTTTGAGGGGTGAATGTGCCTGACTCCGCTTCGCGATCCAGAGCTGAGGCCGCGCGGACTGCCGCGACCGTTACCAGCTCGAGCGCCACGTCGCTCGATTCACCGTTTCCACCGATAGCCGACTACGGCTTCCTCGCAGATTGCCACACCGGCGCGCTCGTCGCCTCAGATGGGTCGATCGAGTGGATGTGCCTACCCCATTTCGACTCGCCATCGGTGTTCGGCGCGATACTCGACCGCGGCGCCGGCAGCTGGCGCGTCGGTCCCTATGGCCTCTATGTCCCGGCCGGCCGGCGCTACATACCTGGCACGAACATGATCGAGACGACCTGGATGACCCCGCAGGGATGGCTGCGGGTGATCGATGCGCTCACAATCGGACCCTGGCACGACAACAAGCATGGCTCGAGCCACACACGCCCGCCCACCGACAACGACGCCGAGCACCTGCTGGTGCGGGTGATCGAGTGCATTCAGGGCGAAGTCCAGGTGGAGATCGTGTGCGAGCCGATGCTCGACTACGGTTCCTCGCCGGCGCATTGGACCGTCGTTGAGTCCAGTGAGGAGGGCACATGCCTGGTGGACGCCGTGAGCGAGATGGACGCGACCGACGACGCGCCCGTCGAGGACCCGGTCGCCATCAGGCTGTTCAGCGACATCCACATGGGTATCGAGGGCAATCGCACGCACGGCCGCCACACGATGTCTGAGGGCGAGAAGCGCTTCTGTGCAATCTCCTGGACCGAGGAGCGGGGTGGCCCGCACACCGTCGAGCAAGCTGAGGAGCACCTGGAACGCACCAGTCACTTCTGGCGCACGTGGCTGGCCGAAGGCATATATCCAGACCATCCGTGGCGCTTTCACCTGCAGCGCTCGGCGCTCGTGTTGAAGGGCCTGACGTTCATGCCGACGGGCGCGCTTGTCGCGGCGCCCACGACCTCGCTGCCGGAGACGCCCGGTGGTGAACGCAACTGGGATTACCGCTTCTGCTGGATGCGCGACGCCTCATTTACGCTGTGGGGGCTGCACGCTCTCGGTCTGAACTGGGAGGCGGACGACTTCATCCAGTACCTAGCAGACATGGAGCGCAATAAGGACGGCTCGCTGCAGATCATGTACGGGATCAAGGGTCAGAAGGACCTGGAGGAGTCCACCCTCGAGCACCTCAAGGGATACGAGGGTGCGCGCCCTGTGCGCGTCGGCAACGGTGCCTACAACCAGCGCCAGAACGATGTCTTCGGGGCGGTACTCGACTCGGTGTACCTGCACTCCAAGAACCGCGACCACATACCCGAGCGTCTGTGGCCGGTGCTGATCGATCAGGTGCAGTGCACTGAAGCGGCGTGGAAAGAGCCCGATCAGGGGATCTGGGAGGCGCGCGGCGAGCCCCGCCATTATGTGTCCTCCAAGCTGATGTGCTGGGTGGCGATGGATCGCGGCGCGCGGTTGGCAGAACGGCGCGGCGATGTCGAAAACACCGAAAAGTGGCAGGCGCTCGCCGAAGAGATCCGCGAGGACATCCTCATGCGGGGCGTAGATAAGCGCGGGGTGTTCCGCCAGCACTACGACACCGACGCGCTCGACGCATCATGCCTGCTGGTGCCGCTCGTGCGCTTCCTGGGACCTGAGGACGAGCGTGTGCGTGCGACCGTGATGGCGATCCGCGACGAACTGACCGAGGGCGGCCTGGTCCTGCGCTACCGAACCGATGAGACCGACGATGGTCTGCATGGGGAGGAGGGCACGTTTCTGATCTGCTCCTTCTGGCTGGTCTCGGCGCTGTCTGAGATCGGTGAGGATCGCGAAGCCGAGCACCTGTGCGAGCGGCTGCTGTCGTATGCCTCACCGCTGGGGCTGTACGCCGAGGAGCTCGAGGCTTCGAGCGGGCGCCATCTCGGCAACTACCCGCAGGCGTTTACGCACCTCGCGCTGATCAACGCGGTCACGCACGTGATCGCCGCGCAGCAGCAGAGTTAGTAACCCTCGTCCCCTGGCAGGAGCACGCGGGCAACCTCGCCGTCGACGACCACCCGTGGCTGAACGGGCTGCACGTCGCGACCGCGGGCGTGGGCGAGCAGGGCGTCAACTGAGGAGAAGGAGCACAGCTGCTCCAGGTGCTTGATCGTGGGGAAGACGAGCACGATCTCCCCGGCGCCGTGGGCGTCGAGCGCCGCCGACGGTGTGAACCAGCCGAGGTCCACGCACTCCTCGCCGTCCACCCGTGGCTCCTGTCCAGGCGGGAGCGGGGCGAGAAAGAAGTGGGTGTCGAAGCGCGTGCGCACCTCGGCCGGGGTGATCCAGCGTGAGAACTTGACAAGCTCCTCGGGGTTGCCTAGCGTCACGCCCGCCTCCTCTCGTAGCTCGCGGATCGCGGCGGCGTGGTGGGCGCGATCACCATCGCCCTCGTGCTGATCCACGGCCCCACCCGGGAAGACCCATATCCCGCCCATGAATCTGGCCTTCTCCGTGCGCTTCACGAGCAGCACTTCGAGCGTTTGCGCCCCACCGCGTAGCACGATCACGGTCGCCGCCTGTCGCGGCGTCGTCGCCTCGCCCAGGTTGAGTCCCTGTCCGGGCTCGCTCTGCTCGCCAAGGTTGAGCTCCTGGCCGGGACCTGAGTGGCGATTGAGGTCGAGCTCCTCGCCCGGCTCGATATGGCCGTGAGGGTTGAGCTCCCGGCTGGGCTCTCCGTTGCCGCCGGGGGTCGAATCGCTCACGCCAAGCACCCTATCGCCCAGGTAGTCTTACGTGCATGAGCGCCACCCAAACCTTGCAACGCTGGATCTGCGAGTCCTGCGGGTATATCTACGACCCCGAGGAGGGCGACCCGGACGGGGGTATTCCCGTGGGGACCAGCTTCGAGGACATCCCCGACACGTGGTTCTGCCCGGTGTGTGGCGCCCGCAAGCGCGACTTCGTTCTATACGAGGATTGACCTGACCGACTGGGATGCACTGCTCGCGTTCGACGGCGAGCACGTCTGGCATCCCTACGGCGCGCTGCCCGGCGCGCTGGCACCGTTGCCGGTCGTCTCGGCCAAGGGGGTGCGTCTGAAGCTGGCCGATGGGCGCGAGTTGATCGACGGCATGTCCTCGTGGTGGTGTGCGATCCACGGGTACCGTCATCCGGAGCTGGACGGGGCGGTGTGCGAGCAGTTGGGCAAGGTGGCGCACGTGATGTTCGGCGGACTCACGCACGAGCCGGCGGTGCGTCTGGCGGAGCGGTTGGTGGAGCTGGCGCCAGACGGGTTGGAACGGGTGTTCTTTGCCGACTCCGGGTCGGTGTCGGTTGAGGTCGCGATCAAGCTGTGCCTGCAGTTTCAGCGCGCGCTCGGACGGTCTAAGCGTACGCGCCTGTTGACGATCAGGGGTGGCTACCACGGCGACACCTTCGGTGCGATGGCTGTGTGCGACCCGATCGGCGGGATGCACAGCTTGTTCGCGGACGTCCTACCCGAGCATGTATTCGCCAGGCGCCCGCCCGACGGGTTCGCCGCCGGCCTGGATGAGCGCTGGGCAGAGCACGTAGGGGAGCTCGTGACCGTGCATGCCCACGAGCTGGCCGCGGTGATCGTGGAGCCCGTCGTGCAGGGGGCGGGCGGGATGCGCTTTCATGCCCCGGAGTGCGTTGCGTTGCTGCGAAGACTGTGCGACGAGCACGACCTGTTGCTCGTGCTGGACGAGATTGCCACGGGCTTCGGGCGCACCGGTGCGATGTTCGCCAGCGAGCACGCGGACATCGCCCCGGACGTGATGTGCGTCGGTAAGGCGCTGACCGGCGGCTATATGACGCTCGCTGCCACGATGTGCACGCGCACGGTGGCCGACGCGGTCTCATCCGGCGAAGGTGGCGGGCTGATGCACGGCCCGACGTTCATGGCCAACCCACTCGCCTGCGCGGTAGCGCTAGCGTCGCTGGACCTGCTCGCCGATGGCGGCTGGCGCATGGATGTGGCACGGATCGAACGCGGCCTGCGTGAGGGTCTCGCGCCTGCCGTCAATCTGCCCGGCGTCGAAGATGTGCGCGTGCTCGGCGCGATCGGCGTGGTGCAGATGCGCGAGGAGGTCGACGTTGCGGCGGTCACGAGCGCGGTGGTCGACCACGGCGTGTGGCTGCGCCCGTTCCGCGACCTGATCTACACGATGCCCGCGTACGTGATGGATCAAGAGGATCTGGCGAGCGTGACGGCAGCGGTGGTTGATGCCGCACGGGTGGCCTCAGGAGGATGAACCCCCCTCGAGCCAGCGCCGCCAAGGGAGCCCAGCGCCGGCTCTGCTGAGGTCGGCCTGCTCGACGCTCTGGACTGGGCTCAGTCCCGCGACCTCGACTTCACCCAGGCGGGCGATCGTCTCGCGGTTGGAGTGCTCGAGCACTGACGGCTGCTCGGGCCATGGTGTGAGCACCACCGCGCGCACGTCGAGGCCTGCCGCGCAGGCGGCCTGGAGCGTGAGCAGGGTGTGATTGATCGTGCCCAAGCCCGGACGGGCGGCGATCAGCAAGGGCAGTCCAAGCGCGACTGCCAGGTCGCACACCGTGTAGTCGTCGGCGAGCGGCGCCAGTAGTCCCCCCACACCCTCGACGATCAGTGAAGTCTCCTCCTCGCCTGTCTGCCGGGCCCGTGTCACCAAGTCGAGCGGATCGATGCGCTCGCCGGCGAGCGCTGCGGCAAGATGGGGGGATACGGCGGGTCCGTAGCGCAATGGTGCGACCTCCTCAGGCGTCATGCCGGCCGCGGTGGCCAGTAGCTCGTGGTCGGGTGGCCACTCGCCTGAGGGCTCATCCAGGCCGGTGACGACGGGCTTGTGCGCCCGTACCGGCTCACCGATGGCCGTCATCGCGGCGAGCAGCGCTGCGCTCAGAATCGTCTTACCGACTCCGGTGTCAGTGCCCGTGACGAATAGACCTCGCACCACCTACCTCGGCGGGTGGTGGCTAGGCCGCGCGGGCGCTGATCACGTCGCGCTCGATGTCGAACGGAGCACTCGAGTGCCCGGAACCGGCCGCAGCCGGCGTGTCCGCCATACGCTCAGCATCGAACGGACTCGGCGATCGCGATCTGGCTGTCGCTGCCAGGCGCTTGCGCCCTGCGTCCAATTCGGCGTCGAGTTCGGCGAGAGCGACATCGGGCTCGAGGTCCCCGACGAACCGCTCGATGTTCGGGGCGACGGGCTCGGGGTCCGGCAGCTCTCGCTCGATGACGGGTCCCCCGATCGCCACCGGATCCAACCCCAGCTCGCGCGCGGCGTCCCCAAGCACGCTCGCGGCCATGCACAGGTCCGCGGCGGTGTGCGAGGCCATCGTGGCCAGGCGCAGGCGAGAGGTCCCCGTCGCCACCGTGGGGGGGCGGATCGCCTGGGCGAATACACCCCGCCCAATCGCCTCCTGACACAGGCGCATCGCGGCGCGCTCGTCGCCCACGATCAGCGGGATGATGTGCATCTCCTCCTCAGCGACCGAAAATCCCTCGGCCGCAAGCGCGCGGCGCAAGACGCGCGCGTTTGCGCGCAGCCGCTGTACGCGGTGCGGGCGCTCTTCGAGCAACTCGAGCGCGGCCAGCGCTCCGGCGATGGCGGGTGGCCCGGGGGCGGTCGAGAAGATCAGTGAGCGCGCCGTGTTGATCAGATAGCGAACCATCTCGGCATCCGCGCACACGTAAGCGCCGTAGGAGCCGAGCGCCTTGCCGAGCGTGCCCACGATCACATCGACCTCGCCCTCCAGGCCGGCCTCGGCAACGGCCCCGCGTCCACCGGGCCCGAGCGCGCCGGTGGCATGCGCCTCGTCGACCATCACACGCGCTCCATGCGCTTGGGCCAGCTCGACGATCTCCTGTAGGGGTGCGACATCGCCGTCCATCGAGAACACCGAGTCGGTGACGATCAACCGCCGGCCCTCTCCACGCCTGCGGATCGCACGCGCCGTCGCGTCGCCGTGGCGGCGCAGGCTCCAGGCGAGGTGCTCGGCGTCGAGGTGTCGGTAGACGATGACCTCGGCGCGCGAAAGACGGCAGCCATCGACGATCGAAGCGTGGTTGCGCTCGTCGGAGAAGACCGTGTCGCCACGGCCGGCGAGTGCGCCGATCACACCGATGTTCGCGAGGTAGCCCGACCCGAACAGCAGGCACGCCTCGCTGCGCTTGAACGCCGCCAGGCGCTCCTCCAGGCGGCGGTGGACGGTCATCGTCCCCGAAACCAGTCGCGACGCGCCCGCGCCCGCGCCCCAGCGCATCGCCGCCTCGGCCGCCGCCTCGCGCACGCGCGGATGGTCGGCCAGCCCCAGATAATTGTTCGAGCACAACAGCAGCACTGGCTGTCCGTTGAGCAGCACCGTCGGTCCCTGCGGCCCCGAGACCAGGCGCAGGCGGCGGCCGAGACCGAGCTGCTCCAGCTCTTCCAGGCGGGTCTCGATCTCGCTCATTCGCTTCTCCTCACCTAGCGTTCTTAGAGGGAGCTGTGTGGGCCACTAGCCGACCGGCACCTTGTTCGATGCGCCGTCGGGACGCTGGGGAACCGAACGCTTGGCTCGATAGCGCAGCTGCGTGGACGGATCCCAAAGTCGTACCTGCAGATCGACCGCGTCTGTGGGTGCGGTGTCGCGCATGAGCTCCTCGACCACGTCCGGCGTCTCCCCGGAGAGCCACCCTGAGCGGTTGTCGGGGCGGGGATTGATGCCGTTGTCGGGCTGACGCGCGACATTGAGGCCGAGCTCCTCGAACATCGCCCGATCTTGCTCGGGCTCGTTTCCCAGTGTGGTCAGGAAGTTGCCCATCATCACGCCGTTGATGCCGGCCCGAACGGCGAGCTGCTGAAGCTCGCCGAGGTTCTCGACGCGCCCGCCGCATAGCCGGAACAGGGCTTCGGGCAGGATCAAGCGAAAGATCGCGATCCACTTCACCGCCTCCCACGGATCCATGTACTCGCGGTCGCCGAACTTCGTGCCCGGACGCGGATTGAGCATGTTGATCGGCACGCTTGTCGGGTCGATCGCGGCCAGCTCGAAGGCCATCTCCACGCGCTGCTCGCGGCTCTCGCCGAGGTTGAGGATGCCGCCGACGCATGTCTCCAGGCCCGACTCGCGTACAGCTTGGATCGTGCGCAGGCGCCCCTCGTAACGCACGGTGCTCGTGACCTCGTCGTAGTAGCTGGACGCCGTCTCAACGTTGTGGTGCACGCGCTGGATGCCCGCGTCCTTGAGCGCCTGCGCGCGCCCGAGCGACATGTGGCCGACCGAGGCGCAGCGCTTGAGGTTGGTGTGCTCGGCCACCAGACGGACGCCTTCGAGGTACTTCTCGAAGTCGCGCTTTGACAGTCCCTGGCCCTGGGTGACCATGCAGAAGCGGTGCGCTCCCGCGGCTTCGGCCGCGCGCGCATGCTCGAGCACTTGCTCGGGGTCCATCATCGCGTGCAGCGGCGTCTCGGCCTCGGCGAAGCGCGATTGCGCGCAGAAGCCGCAGTCCTCGGCGCAGCCGCCGGACTTCGCGTTGACCAGCGAGCACATGTCGGTCGAGTCGGCGAAGCGCTCCACGCGTGCCTCCCACGCGCGTTGCACGAGCGCTTCGATCTGCGCGTGGTCCTCGATCTCGCCGAGGCGCAGGGCCTCCTCGCGGGTGATCAGCGGCGGCATGGATCGCAGGTTATGGAGCGTCGCGGACGGCAGAATCGCAGGCCAGGTCACGCACACCTGACCTGGAGGGTCTCTCTCCGGAGCCCTCGTCCGCGAGACGGCTGGACGCCGTCCCGGAGTGACCTATTCGTTGCGCCAGCGCGCGGGGCGTTTCTCGGCGAAAGCGCGCATCCCCTCGCGCATGTCCTGCGAAGCGAACGAAGCGCGTCGTAGCTCAATCAGCTCCGCTTCGATCTCCGCATCCAATCGACCCCGGCCATCGAGCAGAGCGGCGATCACGCGCTTGTTGCCCGTTTGCGACAGCGGCGCGTTGCCGGCAAGCTCGCTCGCGAGCTCCAGCGCGAACGTCTCCAGCGCCTCGTCGGCCGCCACGCGGTTGACCAAGCCCCAGGCGAGGGCGGTGGGCGTGTCGATGTAGCTGCCGAGCAGGAACAACTCGCGCGTGCGCGCGGCGCCGATCGCGTCGATGAAGCGGCGCAGCCCCGTATGCGAATAGACCAGCCCGAGCTTTGCCGGGGGCATGCCCAGCTTGATGGCGTCCTTCGCCACGCGCAGGTCGCAGGCCAACGCGAGCTCCAGTCCGCCTCCGATCGTGTGGCCCGGTAGCACCGCCAGTGTGGGGTAGGGGAAGGCCTCGAGCGCGTCGATCGCTTCGGTGAACGGATGCGCGACCAGCCGCTCGGCGCGCTCTTCGAACTCCTCCTCAGGTATCTCGCCGATGTCATAGCCCGCGGAGAACATCCCATGCGCGCCCGTCACCACAACGCAGCGAGCTTTGAACTCGGACCCGCCCGCCCCGGACAGCTCGGTGAGCGTGGCCGTGATCGCGTCGAGGATCGGGTGGTCGAGCGCGTTGCGCTTGTCCGGATTGGAGATCGTCAGGCGTACGACGCTCGCGGCGGGCTCGTCGATCAGCAGCTTGCCGCCGGCCAACTCGCGTGGCGAGGTATCCGCGGACACCCGCCTACTCCAGCACGACGAGCGTGTCGCCCTCGTTGACCGCCTGGCCCTCCTCGCAGCGGATCTCTGTCACCGTGCCCGAGTCCTCGGCCTCGACGGGCATCTCCATCTTCATCGACTCGAGAATCGCGACCGTGTCGCCCTCCTCGATCGTGTCACCTACAGCGCATTCGATTTTCCATACGGTCCCAGTGATGTGGGCCTCTACCTCAGCCATGTGAGCCTCCAAATGCCAATCGCCGCTGACGGTCGGGGACAATAGTCTCCACCGCCGACGCCAGGTTCATGCCGGGATATGCGGTGGACCCAATGACCTCGGACATCTTCGTCTTCGTCACCGCCCACAACGAGGCCGACCGGATCGGGACCACGTTGGCCGCGCTCGCGCTTGCTTTTCCCGGTGCGCCGGTGTGGGTAGCCGACGACGGCTCCACCGACGCCACGCCCGAGATCGCGCGCGCGGCCGGTGTGCGGGTGATCCGCAGCGAGCGGGTGATCGGCAAGGGCGCCGCTGCCACCGCGGCCGCTCGGGAAGCCCTCCGCGAGGTCTCCTCGCACGCACCCACGTACGTGGGTGCAGACGATGACAGCGAACCGATCTTCATCCTTTGCGATGGCGACCTCGCCGAGTCGGCTGGCCAGCTGGGCCAACTGGCCGACGCCATGCGACGCGGCGAGGTGGACATGGCGGTGGCGACGTTCGCCACGCGCGTCGGGGGCGGGATCGGGTTGGCGGTGGGGTTCGCACGCTGGGCGATTCGTCGGCGGTGCGGCCTGCAAACACAGGCGCCGATCTCCGGGCAGCGTGTGTTGCGCGCGCGCGTGTTAGAAGACGTCTTGCCGTTCGCCCAGGGCTTTGGCATGGAGATCGGCATGACGATCGACGCGGTGCGCGCCGGACATCGTCTCGTGGAGATCGAGCTCGATCTCTCCCATCGTGCCACCGGCCGAACGTTCGCCGGCTTCGCGCACCGCGGGCGCCAGTTGGTCGATTTCGTACGGGTGTACCTCGCACGGCGGTAGGCTCGCGGCGCGATGATCCTTGCGATCGATCAGGGAACCACCGGAACTACATGTCTGGTCTTCGACGAGCGTGCTGAGCTCGTCGGTCGCGCCTACCGTGAGTTTCGCCAGTACTTCCCGCGGCCTGGCTGGGTGGAGCACGACGCGCGCGAGATCTGGGAGGCGACGCGGGCCGTGGCGGGCGAGGCGCTGGTGGATGCCGGCGTGGGTCCCGGCGAGCTTCAGGCGGTGGGGATCGCCAACCAGCGGGAGACCGTCTGCGTCTGGGATCCGGCCAGCGGTGAGCCGTTGCACCGCGCGATCGTCTGGCAGGACCGTCGCACGGCCGCGCGCTGCGACGAGTTGCGGGCGGCGGGGCACGAGCCGCTCGTACGTGCCCGTACTGGGCTCGTGCTCGACCCGTATTTCTCCGCGACGAAGATCGAGTGGCTGCTGGAGAACGTCGAGGGTCTGCGCGAGCGGGCACGCAATGGCACGGCCGTGTTCGGGACGGTCGACTCGTGGCTGATCTACAAGCTCACCGGCGAGCACGTCACCGATCCGTCCAATGCGTCGCGCACGATGCTGTTCGACATCGCCACTGGTGGTTGGGACCCCGAGTTGCTGGACCTGTTCGGTGTGCCCGAGCGGGCGTTGCCGCGTGTTTTGGGAAGCGCGGGAGTAATGGGCGAGACGCGCCCCGAGGCGCTGCACGGCCACGCGGCTCTGGTCACGGGCGTCGCCGGCGACCAGCAGGCAGCTTTGTTCGGCCAGGCGTGTGTGGAGGAGGGTATGGGCAAGAACACCTACGGAACGGGCTCGTTCGTGCTGCTCAATACGGGCTTCACCGCACCTGAGGAGCCTCCGCCCGGACTGCTGGCCACGGTTGCGTGGGGCATCGGCGCGGAGCGGACCTATGCGCTCGAGGCGTCGATCTTCGTCACCGGCGCCGCCGTGCAGTGGTTGCGCGACGGGCTTGGAATCATCGAGTGCGCGTCTGAGACGGAGGCGCTTGCCGCCTCGCTCGACTCCAACGACGGCGTGTACTTCGTGCCGGCGCTCACCGGTTTGGGGTCGCCGTACTGGGATCCCTACGCGCGCGGGACGATCGTCGGGCTGACGCGGGGCGCCGGCCGGGCGCAGCTGGCGCGCGCGGCGCTCGAGGCGATCGCCTACCAGACGGTCGACGCGGTTCGCGCGATGGAGGCATTCGGGCAGCCGCTGAGCGAGTTGCGCGCCGACGGTGGGGCGAGCCTGAACGGTTGGCTGATGCAGTTCCAGGCGGACGTTCTCGGCGTGCCGGTCGTGCTGGGCGAGATCTCAGAGACGACCGCGCTTGGTGCCGCCTACCTGGCGGGAGTCGGCGTGGGCCAATGGACGGTGAGCGACATCCTGGCTCGCGGCAGCCGGCGGGCGCGGGCGCGGTATGAGCCACGGATGGGCGAGGACGAACGCGCGAGCCTCCTGACCGGTTGGCATGACGCGCTTGCCCGGGCGCGTAACTTTACTCCGCCTGAGACGTAAAGCGCTCAGATGAGTGATCTCGCCCCGATGCGCGAACAGGTCTATGCAGACCCTCGGCCGAAGGAGCACTTCGACCGCTTCCACGAGCGCTCGCGCACGCGTGAACCTGACTGGGCGTATGAGCTCACGCGCGTCATCACCTCGCTGTACGCGTACACGTTCCTGCGCGTTCGCTCCATCTCCTCGGAGAAGGTGCCGGGCTCGGGAGCGGTGATCCTCGCGCCCAACCACTTCTCGTTCATGGACCACTTCCTGATGGGCTGCTACATCCGGCGCAAGGTGCGCTTCATGGCGAAGTCGCAGCTGTTCAAACCGGGACTGATGCAGTTCATCTATACCCACGGCGGCGTGTTTCCGGTGCGCCGCGGCGCGCGTGACGAGGAGACATTCATCACCGCCGAGACGATCCTGGCCCGCGGCGGGGCGATCACGATGTACTGCGAGGGCGGGCGCTCGCGTACGGGCAAAGTGGCCGAGGAGGCAAAGCGTGGGATCGGACGCCTGGCGCTGGAGACGGGCGCGCCCGTCGTGCCGATCGCGATCCACGGCTCCTCACGCATCCGCAACTGGAAGCGCTTGCAGTTCCCGAAGGTCACGGTGCAGTACGGCGATGCAATCCGCTGGGAGCGGATCGAGAACCCCACGCGCGAGCAGCAGCAGGCGGTGGCCGATCAGATTCTCACGGAGATTCGCGCTCTGTACGCGGGTCTCGACGCACACGGTCGCAAGGGGATCCTCCGCCACGTACGCGAGCAGCGCAGGGCGCGTCGGGTCGCCGTGCAATAGCCGTGTTGGCCGGTGAGTTGCTACGCGGTGGCCTGCTGGAGGGAACCTCCCTCCTCCTGGCGGGTGCAACGGGCTCGGAAGCCCCTCTTGCGGGCGCAGTGTGTGAGGCGTTCACAGAGTTGGGAGCTCGCGTGCACGTATGTGCTCCTGAGGTCGGCGAAGAGGCTTCCGTGGATGAGATGATCACCGTCGCCATCGCTGAGATGGGGCACCTGGATTTGCTGGTCCTCGACGGTGCCGGTCTGTTTGCGGACAGGGGCTTGAGCCCGTGCCTCGACGCGACTTGGAACGTAACGCGTGCGGTGACGAACCTCGCTTTCCTACCTGGCGAGCGCGGAGGGCGGATCGTCTATCTTGCGCCGGGTGGGCGGGGCCGGTCCAGCGAACAAGCGGATGCGGCATGTGCGGGTCTCGAGAACCTGGCCCGCACCCTGTCGATCGAGTGGGCGCGCCATGCGATCACCGTTGTCACGGTCGCCCTGGGGGCGGACACCTCCGCGGGCGAGGTAGCCGCGTTGACGGCCTACATCGCCTCACCCGCGGGGGCTTACTTCTCAGGGTGTCTGCTGGATCTGCGCGGGTCTGCAGAGACTCGTGATGGTGTAACGAGCTTCGAGTGACACGAGGGCCGGCTTTGCCGGCCCGGCACTTGAGCCCTACACCGGGGGGTGGTCGGGAGGGGGGCCTGCCCCCCTCCCGCTATCCCGTCATCCCGCCGAACAGGCCGCCCGTGATGTGCAGCGTCTGGCCGTGGACGTAGTTCGACCATGGCGAGCACAGGAAGAACACGCCTCCCGCCGCCTCCTCAGGCGTGGCAGGACGGCCGAGCGGGATCAGCATCGAGGCCATCTGGCGCATCTGCTCGGGGATGCCGAGCTGGATCGTCTCGCCGTCCTTCTCCATCTTGTTCTCGTCGTCCTTTGCCTGGGTGAGGCGTGTGTCGATGAAGCCGAACGCGACGGCGTTGACGTTGACTTTGAACTGGCCCCACTCCTTGGCGACGGTTTTCGTCAGGCCGACGACAGCCGCCTTGCCGGCCGAGTAGTTGGCCTGGCCGGCGTTGCCGAACGTGCCGGAGGTCGAGGAGATGTTGACGATCTTGCGGAACACCTCCTTGCCTTCCTCGCGCTCTTTCTTGGCGGGCTCGCGCAGGTGTGGCGCGGCCGCGCGGATCACGCGGAAGGGGACGACGGTATGGATGTCGAGCATCGCCTGGAAGTGCTCGTCGGTCATCTTGTGGACTGGCGCATCGATCGTGTAGCCGGCGTTGTTGACGATGATGTCGATCTTGCCGAATGCGTCGATCGCCCTCTGCACGAGCTGATCGGGCACTCCGGGCTTGGTCAGGTCGCCGGCGAACACGGCTGTTTCGCCCGCGATCTCCCCGGACGCCTGCTCAGCGATGTCGCCATCGAGGTCGTTGATGAGGACCTGCGCGCCCTGTGAGACAAGCAACTCCGCAGTGGCGCGTCCGATTCCGCGCGCCGAGCCCGTGACGATCGCCGACTTGCCGTCGAGTACTCCCATAGCCTTTGCTTCTCCTTGTTGTGGTCGAGTAAGCAGAGGTTATATCCGCCTCGACTGCGCTGGCTTTCAGCCGCTGACCGCGCCGGCGCGCGCCAAGCGTCGCCCGGCGCTCAGCCGGTGATGATGACGCCGAAGTCCTGCGTGTAGATCGCGCCGTCCTGACCGTTGGCAAGCGAGGCAGGGGCGTGGGGGGAGATCCCGACGGCGGTGGCGCGGAAGTGAGCGTCGAGGATGTTGGCGCGGTGCCCGGGTGATGCCATCCAGGCGGCGACAATCGCGTTGGGCGTGGCCAGCCAGAGCGTGCCCCAGCCGATGTTCTCGCCGACTTCGTAGCCGACCTGTGAGTTGTAGATGTAGCCGGCGGCGCGCATGCGGCTGAGCGGGGTGTCGCCGCTTGGCCCTACATGTTCGAAGTAGTCCTCAGCCACCATGTTGTCGGTGTGGCCCTGGGCGCACTGCTGGAGTTGAGCATTGAGCTGCAGGGGCTGCTCGCCGTTATCGACCCGTTCGCGATTCACCAAGCAGAGAGTGGCGGCGCGGATGCTTTCGATGTTGCCCTGATCGGGCGTGAGGTTGGCATTGGGGCAGGTGTCGCTTTTGGCAGCGGCCGGGTTGGAGTGCCTGGCGGGGTGGTAGGTACGGCCGCGGGACCCCCCGTGGCGCTTACCGGCGGCGCGTCGCTTGGAACAGCCAACTTGGCGTCGCCGGTGGCGGGGATGGCCGCCGCTGGCATGAAAGCTGCTGCGCTTTGCGCAGGGCGTTGCGCGGTGCACAGAACGATGTGGCGCACCGCTCTTGCGCTTGCGATGCTTGGCCGCGGCTTGTGCGATCGGCGCGCTCGAGGCGCGTGGCGGCGGGTTTCCGCCGGCGAAGGCCGCTGAGCAGGCGCCTAGGCATATCGCGAGGAGCGCAGGGACAAGGAGGAGGCGGACTCGAGCCACATCTCAAACATCGGCCGGAAGGTCCGCGGGCATGAGCGTGGACGCGTAGGTTTGGACGTCTTTAGACGCAGATGGTGAGCGCTACAAACCGAGCACGCGACCCAGAATTTCGCGCATGATCTCGTCTGAGCCGCCGCCAATCGGTCCGAGCCGCGCATCGCGGGCGGCACGCTCGACCCAGTACTCCTTCATGTAGCCGGCGCCGCCGTGGATCTGCAGGCACTCGTCCATCAGCTCGAATGAGGCGCGTTGGGTCAGCAGCTTGGCCATCGTTACCTCCTTCAGCGGTTCCTCGCCGGCGACGAACCGCCGTAGCGCGTCGTAGGTGACGCAGCGGCACGTGTACACGGACGTGGCGAGGTCGGTGAGCTTGTGGCGGATTGCTTGGTGGCCCGAGAGCGGGCGGCCGAAGGCGTTGCGGTCACGCGCGAACTCCGCGGTGCGCTCCCACGCCAAGGTCATGGCGCCTACGGCGCCCAACGACATCGCCAGGCGCTCCCATTGGAAGTTGGCCATGATCAGCTTGAAGCCCTCGTTGAGAGGGCCGAGCAGGTTCTCCTCTCCTACGAATACGTCCTGGAAGCTGATTGTCGCGGTGTCGGATGCGTGCCAACCGAGCTTCTCGAGCTTCGAGGACTCCACGCCCTCTCCGCGGTCGACGATCAGGAAGGACATGCCGTGGTGGCCACCTTCCTGGCTTGTCTTCACAGCGGTGACGATGAAATGTGCACGCACACCGTTGGTGATGTAGGTCTTCTCGCCGTTGACCACCCAGCCACCATCCACGCGCTCCGCACGGGTGGTGATAGCGGCCACGTCTGAGCCGGCGCCCGGCTCGGTGATGCCGAGCGCGCCAATCTTCTCGCCGCGGATGGCGGGCACGAGGTAGCGCTGCTTCTGCTCCTCGGTGCCGAACTTCCAGATCGGCGGCGTGGCGATGTTGATGTGTGCGCCGATCCCGGCGGCAGTGCCGCCCGATCCGGTTCTGGCCAACTCCTCGATCATGACTGCCTCGTGCAGGTAGTCACCACCCTGCCCGCCGTACTCCTCGGGGTACTTCAGCCCGAGCAGGCCCTGGGCGGCCAGCTTGGGAAAGACCTCATCGGGAAACCAGCGCTCGTCCTCCCACGTCTGCGCGTATGGCGCCAGCTCACGGTCGATGAAGCCGCGGATCGAATCGCGCAGCTCCTCGTGCTCCTCTGTGAACGGCGGCGTGAGCGGCAAGGATCAAAGCCCGTAAGAGCGCCCGATCACATCGAGCATGATCAGCGATCGGGAGGGGGGCGGGCCCCCCTCCCGATCACCCCTCATTAGCGATGTCAGGCAAAGATCAGAGACCATAGGACCGCCCGATCACATCGAGCATGATCTCGTCGGTGCCGGCGCCGATGCGGTTCAGGCGCGCGTCGCGCC
>DAIOGX010000020.1:0-4223 GCA_036744995.1 Solirubrobacteraceae bacterium
AGAAGCTGGTGCGCAGCGCGGCCGCCGGACCGGGGAACACGCTCGTGCTGTTCGGCGCCCGCACCGGCCGCGACGGGATCGGCGGGGCGTCGGTGCTGGCCTCGGCGGAGCTGGGCGAGGCGGACGAGGGCAAGCGCCCGACCGTGCAGGTGGGCGACCCGTTCGAGGAGAAGAAGCTGCTGGAGTGCTCGCTGGAGCTGCTGGAGCGGGGGCTGATCGTGGCGCTGCAGGACCTCGGCGCGGCGGGCCTCACCTCATCGGCCGCGGAGATGGCCTCCAAGGGCGAGGTTGGGATCGATCTCGACGTCGCGAAGGTGCCGCTGCGCGAGGGGGATATGGAGCCGTTCGAGGTGATGGTGAGCGAGTCCCAGGAGCGGATGCTGTGCGTTGTCGAGCCCGCGAACGTCGATGCGGTGATGGAGCTGTGCGAGAAGTGGGAGGTGAACGGGTCTGCGATCGGGACGGTCACGGACACCGGCCGGATGCGCGTGTTCGCGGACCGGGAGCTCGTCGGGAACATGCCGGTGCGAGCGCTGGTCGATGACTGCCCGCTGTATGACCTGCAGCCGGTCAAGCCGAGCGGCCCGATCTACCGCCCGCCGGTGGCGTCGCTGGCCGCGGACACCTCGCCGCGCGAGACGCTGTTGGCGCTGGTGGGCTCGCCCAACATCGCCTCGCGACGGCCGCTGTTCGAGCAATACGACGCGGTGGTGCAGTCGCGCACGGTGCGCCGTCCCGAGCAGGCAGACGCGGCGGTGCTGGCGCTTGACCGCGATCCTCACCATACCGGCGACTCCCACTCAACCGGCGACCCTCCCCCGGCTGGCGAGGGGCCGATCCCGGCGCTGGCCGTGAGCATCGACTGCAACGGCCGGCGGGTCGCGGCCGATCCATACCGAGGCACGATCGAGGCGGTTCTCGAGTGCGCGTCCAACCTCGCCTGTGTCGGCGCCGAGCCGCTTGGCACGACCAACAACCTCAACTTCGGCAATCCCGAGCGACCTCACGTCGCCTGGCAGCTCACCGAATCCGTTCGCGGTCTCGGCGACGCCTGTCGCGCGCTCGAGGCCCCGATCGTCGGCGGCAACGTCTCCCTTTACAACGAGACCTCCTCCGGCCCGATCTACCCCACGCCCGTCATCGGCATGGTCGGCCGTCTGCCCGACGCGCGCTGCGCCGGGCGCCTCGGCTTCGCCCGCGCGGGCGACACGATTGCGCTCGTCGGCCCCTTCGCCCCGTCGCTGGCGGCGAGCGAGCTGGCCAAGCTGCGCGGCGACCGGCTGCCGGATGGACTGCCTGACATCGACATCGGGGCGGTTCACGCCGCGCAGTTCGCGATCCGCGGCGCTGTGCGCGTCGGCGCGCTCTCCAGTGCCCACGACATCGCCGAGGGGGGTCTCGCCACCGCCCTCGCCGAGTGCTGCCTCGCGGGGGGCCTGGGAGCGGACGTGCGGCTCCCGGCGACCGGTGACGGCGATCCGTTAGCCGACCTCTTCGGCGAGGCTCCCGGCGGCTTTCTCATCAGCGGCACGCCCAACGGCGTCAGCTCGCTGGGCCGGCGCACGCCCGTGTCCGTTATCGGCACGGTTGGCGGCGATTCCCTGCAGATCGGGATCGGCGATTTGCTGCTCTCCGTGACGCTCGCGGAGCTGGCGCGGGCACACGGCGCGCTCGCGGAGCTGTTCGGGTGAGGGGGCCTGCTAGCGTGAAAACAGCGATGGCTTCTTTAGAAGGGCCCGCTTTAAAAGGCCCCACCCGCCCGACCCGGCCCACCGAGCCCGAGTTGGAGGACCGCGACGGGCCGCGCGACGAGTGTGGCGTGTTTGGCATATATGCGCCCGGCCACGATGTCTCACAGTTGTCGTTCTTCGCGCTGTTTGCGCTGCAGCACCGCGGGCAGGAGTCGGCGGGGATCGCGGCGGCCGATCGTGGCGGTCAAATCATCACGCGTCGCGAGCTGGGGCTGGTCAGCCAGGTGTTCACTGAAAACGATCTGAGCACGCTCGCCGGCGAGCTCGCGATCGGGCACGTGCGCTACTCCACGACGGGCTCGAATGCTTGGGAGAACTCCCAGCCGGTGCAGCGCTCGGTGGGCACGCGCGGCTCGCAACGCGAGGTGGCGCTGGCCCACAACGGCAACCTGATCAACGCGGTGGAGCTGCACAACGAGCTGCTGGCGAAGGGGGTCACGTTCAGCTCGACCTCGGACTCGGAGATCATCGCGGCGCTGATCGCGACGCATCCGGCCGAGCGCGTGGAGGACGCGATCGCGGAGGTGCTGCCGCGGCTGAAGGGCGCGTTCTCGACGGTGGTGATGACCAAGGATCGTGTGGTCGCCTTCCGCGACCCGCATGGGCTGCGCCCGCTTGCGCTGGGCACTTTGGAGCCCACGGCGAAAGCGCGGGACGACACGGTGCGCTATTGCGTGGCGAGCGAGTCGTGCGCGTTGGACATCATCGGCGCGAAGTTCCTGCGTGATGTGCAGCCGGGCGAGGTGGTGACGCTGAGCGAGGAGGGCTGCTCGAGCAAACAGGTGGTGGAGGGTGCGCGCAAGGCGTTCTGCGTGTTCGAGTACATTTACTTCGCGCGCCCGGACTCGCGTATGAACGATCAGGTGCTGCAGGTCGCGCGCGGGCGCATGGGCGAGATTCTCTGGCGCGAGGCGCCGGTGGAGGCCGACCTGGTGATCGCCGTGCCGGACTCCGGCAACCCGGCCGCGCGCGGTCTGGCACGCGCGGCGGGCCTGCCCCAAGACGATGGCTTCGTGAAGAACCGCTACGTCGCGCGCACGTTCATCCAGCCCGGCCAGGAGCTGCGCAAGCACGGGCTGAGGCTGAAGTTCAACCCGCTGCCAGAGGTGATCGCCGGCAAGCGCCTGGTGGTGGTCGACGACTCGATCGTGCGCGGCAACACGACCCGGCAGATCGTGCAGATGCTGCGCGACTCGGGCGCCGCCGAGGTGCACATGAGGATCTCCGCGCCGCCGATCAAGCACCCGTGTCACTACGGCATCGATATGTCGACGCGCGAGGAGATGATCGCCCACGGGCGCACGACCGCGGAGGTCGCCGGAGAGCTGGGCTGCGACTCGCTGCACTATCTCTCGATGGAGGGCGTGTACGAGGCCGTCCGCGGCACGCGTGCCACTCACTGTGACGCGTGCTTCACCGGCGAGTATCCGCTCGACGGCACCGGTGAGGCGAACGGCAAGTACGCGCTCGAGCAGCCGACAGGTCCTTCACTCCCGCTGGTTCGCGCGTAGACCGCTACTCAAAGAGGGCGTGATCGCGTGCGCCGGCGGCGTCGCTGTAGCGATTGTTGTACGGCCGGTGGGTGATCATGTCGCCGCTACGACCCGTCTTCAACGCGTATCCGAGCGCTCCCAAGATAGCCAGGGCAACGATTATGGATGCGAGCATGGTTTCGTCCTATCGGTTTGGTGGGAGGGCACTCTCGACCCTCGCCGCTTATTGAAGCGCGCGGGAGCGGCGTTCTCTGTGAGTTGAGTCACAGCTATCGTGGCGCGTGTGTCCGAGCCTTTCCCCATCGCCGTGCTCGTATCGGGCGCCGGCACCAACCTGCAGGCGCTGCTCGACACCGTGCACCAGCGCGAGGCGGTGATCGTGGGAGTGGCTTCGAGCGTCGCGGGAGCCCCCGCGCTGGAGCGCGCCGCCGACCGTGGAGTCCCCACCGCGGTATTTCCGCGCGCCGAGTACTCAGACCGAGGCGCTCGCGACGAGGCGCTCGCGGACTGGCTGGAAGAGCGTGGCGTGCGCCTGGTGGTGCTCGCCGGGTACATGGAGCTACTCGGCGCGCCGTTCCTTGCGCGGTTCCCCGGCGCGACGATCAACGTGCACCCCTCGCTGCTGCCGGCCTTCCCGGGGCTTGGCGCGATCGAGCAGGCGCTCGCCTACGGGGTGAAGGTGTTTGGCGTGACGGTCCACTTCGTCGACGCGGGCGTTGACAGCGGCCCGGTGATCCTTCAGCGTGCGATCGAGCTGCCCGACGCGCGCGCCCCCGGCGAGGTGCTGGAGGCACTGCGCCCGCTCGAGCACGCGCTGTTGCCGCAGGCGGTCAGGCTGTTCGCGCGCGGTGCTCTCCGGACAGATCCTGAGAACCTGCGCCGTATCACGGGCGACGGGTAGGCTCTGGGCAATGCCTTCCGATCAGGACTCAACGACCACGGACGATGTGCGGGCACGGGCCGTGGACACGGCGTCTGC
>DAIOGX010000020.1:4323-28050 GCA_036744995.1 Solirubrobacteraceae bacterium
AGGACTCAACGACCACGGACGATGTGCGGGCACGGGCCGTGGACACGGCGTCTGCGGGTCCGGATCTGCCGTCGGCCGGGAATGACGCGCCGCGCGCGGATGCAAGCAGCCGGGTGCAGAAGGCTGCACCCGGCGAGGTGCGTGTGCGCCGGGCGCTCCTGTCGGTGTCCGAGAAGCAGGGTGTCGTCGACTTCGCACGTGGTCTGAGTGAGCTGGGCGTGGAGATCGTCTCCACCGGAGGGACGTCGCGTGAGCTCGCGGGTGCGGGGATCGCTGTCAGGGCGATCGAGGACTTCACCGGCTTCCCCGAGATCATGGACGGGCGCGTGAAGACATTGCACCCGCGGCTGTATGCCGGACTGCTGGCCCGACGCGATGACGCCGCGCATCTCAAGGCGGCTGAGGAGCAGGGGATTGAGCAGGTCGACTTGGTATGCGTGAACCTCTACCCGTTCGAGCGTACGATCGCACGCGGCGACGCGAGCGAGGAGGAGGCGATCGAGAACATCGATATCGGCGGCCCAACGATGATCCGCGCGGCCGCCAAGAACCACGCATTCGCCGCTGTGGTGGTCGACCCCGCCGACTACGAGCGCGTGCTCGGTGAGCTGCGCGAGTCTCAGGGCAAGCTGTCGCTGCAGACGCGCAAAGGACTCGCGGCGAAGGCATTCGCCTGCACCGCTCGCTACGACGCGGCGATCTCGACCTGGTTCGCCCTGCGCACCTACGAGGGCTTTCCGCCAACTTGGCGCGATGCCTACGAGAAGGTGAGCGATCTGCGCTACGGCGAGAACCCGCACCAGCAGGCGGCATTCTACGCACGCGTGGGCTCTCCCACACACCTGCTCGATGGGGTGAGGCAGCTGCACGGTAAGGAGCTGTCGTTCAACAACCTGCTGGACCTCAGCTCCGCACGCGAGCTGGTAGAGGAGTTCGATACGCCGGCGTGCGCGATTGTCAAGCACAACAACCCATGCGGATGCGCCATCGGCGAGACCGTCCAGGCGGCCTACGAGCAGGCCTTCGCCTGCGATCCCATGAGCGCCTACGGCGGAGTGATCGCACTCAACAGGCGTGTCGACGGAGCCTGCGCGGAGCAGCTCTCCAAGCAGTTCATCGAGGTGCTGCTCGCCCCCGGCTTCGATCCCGCGGCGCTCGAGATCCTCACCGCCAAAAAAAATATGCGTCTGCTCGAGCTTCCCGACTGGCCTGCTCCCAGCCACGAGGTCGAATCCAAGCCCGTGATCGGCGGGCAGCTCGTGCAGACTCACGATGTCGTCTCCGAGACGCGCGAGCAGATGCGCGTGATGGGCACGGCCGCCAAGCCCACCGACGCCCAGTGGGATGATCTCCTGTTCGCATGGCGCGTCTGCCGCCACGTGCGCTCCAACGCGATCGTGATCGCCGCCGGCGGCGCGACGATTGGCATCGGCGCGGGCCAGACGAGCCGCGTCGACGCCGTCCGCCTCGCCGTCGACAAAGCTCGCGCCACCCAACCCGGCCTTCTGGCCGGCTCCTCGCTTGCCTCAGACGCGTACTTCCCCTTCGCCGACGGTCCCGAGCTGGCGATCGACGCGGGTGTCACTGCGATCATCCAGCCGGGTGGCTCCGTGCGCGACGAGGAGGTCGTGGCCGCCGCCGAGCAGGCGGGCGTCGCCATGATCGCCACCGACCGTCGCCACTTTCGCCACTGAGCCGGCGCTAGGATCGGCGTATGTGTCGAAACATCCGCACCCTCTACAACTTCGAGCCCAGCGCCTCCGACGAGGAGGTTCGCGCGGCCGCCCTTCAGTACGTACGCAAGATCAGCGGCTTCACCAAGCCATCGCAGGCCAACACCCATGCGTTCGAGCACGCTGTCGATGCCGTCGCCGCGATCTCCGCGGAACTACTCTCCGAACTCGTCACCGACGCAGCCCCAAAAGACCGCGAGGTCGAGGCTGCCAAGGCCCGCGCCCGCGCGGCCCAGCGCTTCGCGGCCTGAGCTGAGCGGCGGTTCACTCTCTACGTAGCCGCCCCCGCCGCCGCCCCGTGCCTGGTCGATCTGCCATGGCTTCAATCACCCGTCGAAATATTTCGACGGAGAGGACTTGACGAAACGAACATAACGATATATCGTGATGTGTATAAGTTAGTTCACGATAGGAGTTAGTTATGCATAGATGTTCAACGGACAACCAACCAGAGCAGGAGCGACAGGGCCGTCATGGCCACCACCGTCATCGCCACCACGGCTTCGGGCCCGGAGGGCGGGGCGAGTTCGGCGGACTGGGTTTTGGTCCCGGACGCGGACCACGAGGTCGCGGGCGCAAGGCGCGCCGCGGTGACATCCGTACGGCGGCGCTGCTGCTGCTGGCGGAGGAGCCGCGCAATGGCTACCAGATCATGCAGGAGGTCCAGGAGCGCAGCGAGGACGTCTGGCGTCCGAGTCCCGGTTCGGTTTATCCGGCGCTTCAGCAACTCGAGGACGAAGGGCTGATCCGGTCGCAGGAGGACGAGGGGCGCAAGGTGTTCGCGATTACCGACGCTGGCAGCAAGCTGGTGGCGGAGCGTCCGGCGGACAGTCCCGCGCCGTGGGAGGAGATGAGCGGCGACGTCAGCCCCCAGATCCACGAGCTGGGGAAGCTCATGCGTGAGGTCGCCTTTGCCTTCACGCAGGTGATGCGGACCGGTAGCGACTCGCAGATCGGGGCCGCCCGCAAGGTTCTCGCCGGGACGCGTGGCGATCTCTACCGCATCCTGGCCGACGGCGACTCCGAAAGCGCCACGGTGGCCGAGGAGGAGTGAATCATCCATCCATCTCGGCGCCCGGCCTCGCTCTCGCCGTAAACGGTCTCCTCGGGTGCTCGTGCCGGGCGTCACCTGGCCGCTTGCCTCGGCCGTCAGGACTTGATCGCCTGGGCGGCGACTCCCAGGATGGGGTCCTGGTCGGAGACTGAGCCCGACGCGGGATCGGCCAGGTGGATCGCCTCGGCCACACGCTCGGGTTCGCCGAGCACACGCCGTTCGATCAGCGGCTGCAGCACGCCACGCAGCGCGAGCATCGGGCCGACCCAGCGCGGCGTCCATATACGCGCTGAGCGCCGCGCGATGCCGCGCTCGATCGCGTCGATTGCCTTCCCCAGCGGGGCGGGGTTGCGGATGAAGCCGGGCGTTCCGCTGTTGACAAGCTGGGCTGATGGCTGGGCGTAGCCGCCACGCACCAGGTCGGTGTCGAGAAAGCCGAAGTAAGCGCAGCCGACCTGCACGCCGCTGGGCGCGAGCTCTGCGCGCAGGCAGTCGCTGAGCGCGTCCACCCCCGACTTCGCGGTCGCGTAGGCGCCGAGCAGCGGTGGGTGAAATACGGCGCTCAGCGAGGAGATGTTCAGCAGATAGCCCTTGCGCGCGATCAGCTGCTCGGCGACCGCCCGATCGGTACGCCACACCCCGAGTAGGTTCACCGCGAACGTGCGCTCGACCTGCTCGATCGGCGCGGTCGCGAGCACGCCCGTGAACGCGACCCCGGCGTTGGCGATTGCCACGTCGATCGCGCCAAAGCGCTCGACCGTGGCGCCGACCGCCCGCTGGAGCGCGTCGAAGTCGGTGACGTCAGCCTCGAAAGCCGCAGCCCGATTGCCCAGGCGCGCGGCGAGCTTCTCCAGGCGCTCGGGCTCGAGGCCGACCAGCGCGACGTTCGCGCCCTTTGCGTGTAGTCGCTCGGCGGTGGCGGCGCCGATGCCGCGCGCGGCGCCGGTGATGAAGACGGTCCGTCCGCTCACCTCGTAAGGGGTTATGGATGCACGGCTCATGCGATCGACCTCCGGGTTATGAGACGGATGCGGCGCGGGCGCAGCTCGTAGTATGCCGCTGATGCTCGGACTCCGCCGCCGTCTCCCGCACGGGACATCGCGATGGCCCGCAACCGTGACTGCCGTTGGTGCTGTCGTGTACGTGGCCGGCCTGTCGGCCACCATGACCCTTGTGCCGGCGTCAGCCGCAGCCGCGCGGGCGGCGGCCTCGCGAGCACATGCCGCCAAGAAGAGCCACTACGCCTGCAGTGGTCCGCACAGCGCGACGATGCCTTGCAACTTCTCCACACCCAGCGGCAACATCCGCTGTCTGTGGACGCCGAAGCCGAATAACGTCGTCTGCGAGCTGCTCTCTTCCAGGCGCGCCTACCGACTCGGCCCGACTGGCAAGGCGGAAGCGGTCAAGTTGGAACTCGCGCGGCGAGGCGAAACGCTCCCGACGAACCAGCAGCTCGTGCTTCCACAGAGCATGTCGTGTGAAGACACGAACACGACGATGACGTGCAACCAGGACTACGGTGTCGGCGAGTTCAAGCTGACGCCCAAAGGCTCGCACGCCTCTTAGCGACCTGCAAGCAGTCGTCACCCCCGGCAACAAGGCTGTAGCCGCTCAGGCTACTTCCCATCTGACGTCTGGCCTGAGCGGCAACAAACACCACATTTCCAGCCACTAAAAAATGCCCCGTGCGGGACTCGAACCCGCCCCACCGGATTAAAAGTCCGGCGCTCTACCAGATGAGCTAACGGGGCTCGCGCCCGCCAAAGGGGCTCGCGGCCCGACAGTCTGGCAGAAGCGGCTAGGGATTTTCGGATGCGGCGATGCGCAGCATCTCCTCGATCTGGGTGATCTTCACGCGCGGTCTGCCGGCCTGCTCGCCGAGGGCGCGCTCGTGACGGTCGATCGCTTCCCAGCCGGAGTAGGGGACGAGCTCGGGCTGGCGTACGCTCAGCAACGCCTCGATCGCGGCGGCGTCGGGTTCGCTCGGCAGGTGGGCGACGCCGCCGGGGTGCCGCGTTGGCGGTCCGTCGCCGTCGAGCAGGGTGGCGAGATCGGCGAGGATCGCGTCGACCGTTTCCTGGGCGTCCTTCTTGTTGGTGCCGATCACGCCGGAGGGGCCGCGCTTGATCCAGCCGACGACGTACTCGCCGGGCAGCGGCGTGCGCGTCTCGGGGTCGAGGACGCGACCGGACTCGCTGGGGATTACACCGGAGCGCTCGTCGAAAGAGACGCCCGGCAGCGGGATTCCGCGGTAGCCGATCGCGCGGAAGGCGAGGCCGGCGGGGATCGTCTCTCGCTCGTCGATGGGCTGGGCGCGCAGGCCCGGGTGGGCGGGATCCGTTTGATCAAGGACGAGCTCGTTGCGGACGACCTCGACGGCGCCAAGGCGGCCGTGCTCGTCGGGGACGAACGCGGTCGGCGAGAGCAGGAAGCGCAGGACGATCCGCTTGGGCCGGCCGGCCGGGGCGCGGGCGGCGTAGCCGCGCAGGATCTCGACGTTGCGACGGGCGGTCGCGTCCTTCTCGGCGTCGGCGTCGTGGACTGCGAGCGCGCGGTCGAGCTCGGCCCGATCGACGATCACGTCGGCGTCCGCGAGCTCACCGAGCTCGAGCAGCTCGGGGTTGGTGAAGGCCGCCTGGGCGGGTCCGCGCCGGCCGAGCACGACGACCTCGCTGACGCGGCTGCGGGCAAGAACCTCGAGCGCATGGTCGGCGGTGTCGGTGGGCGCGAGCTCGGCGGGGGCGAGCACGAGCATGCGGGCGACGTCGAGGGCGACGTTGCCGTTGCCGACGATCACGGCGCGCTCGGCCGAGAGCAGGTCGACCTCGAGGTGTGTCTGGTCGGGATGGCCGTTGTACCAACCGACGAACTCGGTCGCGGCGTGCGAGCCGGGGAGGTCTTCGCCGGGGATGCCGAGCGGTCGGTCGGACGGGGAGCCGGTCGCGTAGACGATCGCGTGGTAGTGGGCCAGCAGCTCCTCGCGCGAGACGTGCACTCCGAAGGTGACGTTGCCGAAATAGCGAAAGCGGGGATGCGCGGCGGTCTTCTCGTAGACGCGCGTGACCGACTTGATCTTCGGGTGGTCGGGGGCGACACCGGAGCGGACCAGGCCCCAGGGCGTCGGCAGCCGCTCGAGCATGTCGACCTCAATGCGCTCGGTCGACTCCTTGAGCAGGTGCCCGGCCGTGTAGAAGCCGGCCGGGCCGGAGCCGATCACGGCAACCCGAATGGGGAAGTCATCGGTCATATATGTATGGGCGCGATCCGGTAAATTTGGCTCTACCAAGGGGTTTTCGTGGTGCTCGCAAACGTGTCGCAAACGCCGCACACGCCAGATGCACGGTCTTAGGCCACGCTACGGGCATGAAACTGTTGCTTGGGAGGCCGTCCGGCCCGGGTTTTAGCTTCGGCTGATCGGGATGGGGGCTTTCCTTGGAGCAGATGTTAGGCAGGCCGTTCTGTGCGTATGGGCTGAGAGCTCGGAACGCTATGCACAGTCGATGCACATCTTAGAGCGGGGGGCTATCGGATCCACAAGCTGCGAGCGTAGCCGAGGCTCGGCAGGGGGAGCGCGGTCGAGTTTGGCGAGCCCACGGCGCGAGTTCGATCCCGGCATGTCGGCCTGAGCGAGCGCGGACGCGTCGGAGTTCCCGATCGGGATAATCTGCTGAATGCTAGGGCTATCTAGCGGAGAATATCCCGAACGGGAATATTGCTCTATAATCCCCGCTTTCTGCTATGATCTATCCCGATCGGGATAATGTCTGCGAAGCTAAATATCACGAACCCTGCCGAGTTAGGTGCCGTCTTGCGCGAGGCACGCCGCCTGCGCGGGTTGCGGCTGGAGGACGCCGCCGCCGGTGCCGGCGTGGGCGTGCGCTTCCTCAGCGAGCTAGAGCGCGGCAAGCCGACCTCCCGACTCGGGGAGACACTGCGCGTGGCCTCCTCGCTCGGCCTGCGCATCTCGATCGAGGACCCGGATGGCCGACCGCACGCTTGAGGTCTGGTGCTTCGACGAGCACGCCGGAGTAGTCGTAGACGAGCCCAATGGCATGGGGTTTACCTACGCCGAGAGCTGGCGGGGGGCCGCGCGTCCGCCGCTGTCGCATTCGCTGCCGCTCGACGGTTCCCACACCACCGCCGCGGTCCAAGCGTTCTTCGGGGGCCTCTTGCCCGAGGGGTCTCCCCGAGAGCGGGCGGCTCGCAACCTCGGGGTGAGCGCCGACAACGACTTTGCGCTCCTCGCCGCGCTCGGCGGTGACACCGCGGGAGCCGTCAGCTTGCTCGCACCAGGCGAGCGGCCAGCGCCCGTCGGCCGCGACGTCCAGTGGCTCTCCGAGAGCGAGCTCGCGAAGCTGATCGACGAACTGCCAAGCCGTCCCCTGCATGCCGATGCGGACGGCGAGTATCGCCTCTCGCTGGCCGGCGCACAGGACAAGCTGCCCGTGGTCCTCGGCGCCGACGGGCAGATCGGCCTCACGAAGGGTCGCATCCCCTCCACTCACATACTCAAGACCCCGATCGCTGGCCACGATGGGACGATCGCCAACGAGGCGCTGTGCCCTGCGATCGGCAGGATTCTCGGGATCGAGACGGTGCGCACCTCACCACGACGGGTCGCTGGCCGTGAATTCCTTCTCGTCGAGCGCTACGACCGCGAACACGCCGAGGATGCCGTGCGACGACTACACCAGGAGGACTTCTGCCAGGCGCTCGGGATCCCGGCCCGGCGCAAGTACCAGAACGAGGGCGGTCCTGGGCTCGAGGACTGCTTCTCGCTGCTGCGCGAAGCAGTCGCTGTCCCGGCTCGCGAGGCGCTTAAGTTGCTCGACGCGATCGTACTCAGCTTCCTGATCGGCAACAACGACGCGCACGGCAAGAACTACTCGCTGCTCTATCTTCCCGACTCGCCGAAGGCGACGCTCGCCCCAACGTATGACCTTTTGAGCACGGCCGTCTACCCGGGCCTGTCGCGCAAGATGGCGATGAGCATCGGCGGCGAGTACCGCCCCGACTACGTGCAGCCACGCCACCTCAACCAGCTCCTAGAGCGGGCCGGTCTCGGGCCGGCGGCGGCACGGCGACGAATCCGAGCGCTCGCAGACGCAGCTCCCTCAGCCGCCCACCAGGCTCACGCCTCGCTCACCGAGGAAGGGTGGTCTGCCCCCGTCCTCGCGCGCATCGTCGAAACCGTGGAGAAGCGCGCCTCGCGGATCCTGGAGATCGCCGCGCCCGCACCGGCCCGCGTCCGCGCAGGCTGAGAAGAGCCCTCGAACATGCGTCGCCACGCCGCCGCGTTCTACGCCCGCTCGTGCCGCACGCGCGAGCTTCGCAGGTTTTTCTTAGTGGGCGCGGCCCGACTCGAACGGGCGACCCCCTCGGTGTAAACGAGGTGCTCTGACCAACTGAGCTACGCGCCCTCGGTCGGGGGATCTCTAGGCTAGCGGGCCTGCGAAGCTGTGCGCGTGCGCAGAGCCGGACGGATCTCGGTGGGGATGGTGGGCGCGATCGCGCTCGTGCTGGCGCTCGCGCAGGTGGTGCTGCCGAGGATCGCGGCGAGCCGGATCAGGGCGCGCGTGGGCAAGTACGGGACGGTGGAGAGCGTGAGCGTAACGGCGTGGCCCGCCGTGAAGCTGCTGTGGGGCAGCGCGGACTCGGTGACCGTGAGCGCTAAGAGCCTGCGCATCAGCCCGGCGCAGACGGCGAAGCTGCTGTGGGAAGCGCGCGGGGTGAACGACATGGAGCTGACTGCCCCCAGCGCGCGGGAGGGCCAGCTCGGGCTGAGCGACGTGAGCTTCGCCAAGCACGGTAAGGCGCTGAGCGCCCACGCACGGATGACCGCGGCCGACGTGAGAGCGGCTCTGCCGACGGGGTTCGACGTGCAGCTGGTGAAGAGCGAAGGCGGCGAGGTCGAAGTGAGAGCCAGCGGTGGGCTGTTCGGCATCGGCGCGGCGGTGGACGCGGTTGCGAGCGCGCACGAAGGCAAGCTCATTGTGCGGCCGCGCGGGCTACTGCTGGAAGGGCTGCAGTTGACGCTTTTCTCCGCGCCGCACATATACGTGGAATGGGTGAGCGCAAGCGCGGTGACGGGTCCCGCGGGAGGGTCGACCTATCGGATGGCCATGCTGGCAAGCCTGCACTAGGCGGTGTCGTCTCGGGGGCGCATGACCATGGGGAGGCCCTGCTTGGGGCTGATCGTGGGCATCTGGCGGATCTCCAGATGAAAGTCCGCGGGCAGGGAGAAGGCGAAGCGAGCGAGGATCAGCGTGGCGATCGTGCGGACCTCGAGCTGGCCAAAGCGCATGCCGATGCACGTGCGCGAGCCACCGCCGAAGGGGATGTAGGCTCCTTTCGGAAGCGCCGACTTGGCCTCGGACGCAAAGCGCTCGGGACGAAAGGACTCGGGGTCGGGGAAGACATCGGCCAGGCGGTGGGACGCCCACGAGCAGTAGTTGACGAACGCGTTGCCGGGCACCGTCTGCCCACCCAACTCGAAGGGCTCTATCGAACGCCGCGGCCCGATCCACGCCGGCGGATACAGGCGCAGGGTCTCATCGAGAACCATCTCCAGATAGGGGAGGCCGTCACCCATCAGCTGTGCGGCGGTGGGACGACCGTCGCTGAGCTTTTCCTCCTGCTCGGCGACTAGGCGCGCGATTACCTCGGGGTGGCGAGCAAGCTCGTAGAACATGAAGGCGATTGTCGAGGTGGTCGTGTCGTGGCCGGCGAACATCAGCGTCATCACCTCGTCGCGGATCTGGGTGTCGGTGAGGGCGGCGTGGCCGTCCTCGTCGCGAGAGTCGATCAGCAGCGAGAGCACGTCATCGCCACGCTCGCCACTGGCGCGCCGGCGAGAGATCTCCGAGTAGATGAGGCGGTTCAGCGCGCGTGTGGCTTTCTGCTGGCGGTCCCAGGGGGTGAGGGGGCCACGGAGCATGCGCAGGGCGTAATCGCGGGCATAGAAGGAGAGCGTCTGCTCGAACAGGGCGGCGGCGTCGATCGCGCGCGCGGTGTCGCCGTCGGGGTCGAGGCCGAAGAGCGCGCGCATCGCGATGCGCAGGGCGAGGCGGCGCGTCCAGGCGTAGAGGTCGCAACGGGAGCCGGGAACGAAGGAATCGAGCGCGTCCGCGGTCTCGGCGAGCATGACGTCGATCGAGGAGGCGATGCGATCGTGATGGAAGGAGGGAAGCATGATCATCCGCGAGCGGCGGTGGAAGTCGCCGTCGGTTGTGAGCAGGCCGTCGCCGGCGAAGCCCATCAGGTCGCGGAAGTAGGAGGTGCGGTAGAGGAAGTTGGAGGCGTGGGAGACGGTGATGTGGTGGTTGGCGGCGGGGCCGAGCGCGAAGATCGCGTTGGCATGGAAGAGCCGCAGCGTGAAGACCGGCCCGAAGCGCTCGTAAGACTCGAGCAGCAGCGACAACGGGTCCTCGGCGAAGCGCTGTGTGCGCGCCATCGAGAAGCGTGTTTCCCCAGGCGGGAAGGGAACCGTGGAGCGCTCGTCGAGCAGGTCCTGGACGAGGACGACGAACGGGTTGTAAGACCGCAGTCGCGGAGGGCTGTCGAGCGGCACGGGCACAGGCTAGAGGAATTCTCCACAGTTTGGCCAGCCGGCCAGTTTTCTTGGAGCCACGCAGGGCGAGGTGGACGAGAGCGAAGCCCTGGCATACTGAAGGGAGCGCGCAGGAGCCGCAAGCTGGTCGAGCGCACACGCGGGGGCGTAGCTCAGTTGGTTAGAGCGCCGCCCTGTCACGGCGGAGGTCGCGGGTTCGAGTCCCGTCGCTCCCGTTCACCCCCGCAAAAATAGCGATCGACGGTCGCCGCGGGGACATCGCGGCGAGAGCCTCGACAACCGAGCCGGCTCACCGCGCCGTTAGGCTTTCCGTGGCGAGTCCACGAATCATCGGAGGACGACGAAGATGGCAGAGACCCAGACGACGACGCTGTTTGTTTGTCATGGCGATGACGGCGGTCCGCGGATGCATCCGTGTCGCCGCGTGCAGGAGGCGCTCCGCGCGGCGGGCATCGAGTACGACAAGGTGGTCGCCGCCCACGGCAGCCCGATCCCCTTCCTGCGCAAAGGCTCGCGGGAGGAGCTGCGCGATGCGACCGGTCAGACGAAGCTGCCGGCGCTCAAGCTGGCGGACGGAACGGTGATCACCCCCTCCCGTGCCATCTTCTCCTGGATCGCCCAGCAGAAGTGATCGCCGC
Organism: Solirubrobacteraceae bacterium; assembly: GCA_036744995.1. Taxonomy (GTDB): domain Bacteria; phylum Actinomycetota; class Thermoleophilia; order Solirubrobacterales; family Solirubrobacteraceae; genus Palsa-744. The sequence continues at coordinate 15,319 of DAIOGX010000020.1, forward strand.
GCGGCCGATCGGCGCGGCCGCGAGTCTCAGCGCCGGGCGGCGGGTCCGATTGCGCGATGATGGCGGCGTATCGCTGGGCTCGTCCCTGCGCGCGCTGCTGCGACGAACGTGACATCAGATGCCCTGTACAGGGACTAAAGTGGCTTCTGTAACCTCCTAAAGTGGCATCTCTAGCGGCTGTCCGGGCACGGCTCCCTTGTAAACCCTCAAAGTGGCCTCTAGAACGTCCATCGGGAGCCGCTTTTGTCTGAGGCCTCTAACTCACCACCATCCAGTCCGGCAAGCCTGAGCGCGGCGGTCGGTCAGGTATCCCAAGCCGCCGCTATCGAGGCGATCCTAAAGGCGTCCAACCGCAAAGGCGTCGCGATACGCAGATCTTTTGTGCAGGATCGCGGCGAAGATGGTGGAGCGAGGCCGGGGTGTCTCTCGGCGCTCATTCGCAACGGGCGCAGGTCCACCTTCGATCAGTACCTGATCCTGCTCGCCTGGGCCTCGAGCGGCGAATCCAGTTTGTGTTTGGATTCGCGTGTCTGGGCTGATGTGATCGGTCTAAAGAGAAGCGATGCGGCACGTCGCACGGTCAGCCGCAACTGGAAGATCCTGGCCGAGCTTGGGTTGGTCACGGTCCGTCGCAGCGGACGTGAGATCAGCGCCACTCTCTGCTGGGAGGATGGCTCGGGCAGGTCATATGTGCACCCAGATTACGACGGATCTCCTTGCCTCGAGCTCAACCACAGCTATTGGCGCGAGGGCTACTACAAGCGCTTGACGGTCCCTGGGAAGGCCGTGACGCTGATCGCGCTGACGCTTGGAGACTGGTTTGCGCTGCCCACGCGCCGGGGCCCCGAGTGGTACGGGATCAGCCGCTCGACGCTCGAGCGGGGGTTCAAGAACGCCTATGAGTCCGCCGTCCTGGGCACCCGCTACTCGCTCAAGCAGGCGCCCTCGGCCCCGATGGGCTACACGAAGCAGAACCACTACATCCTGCTGCCGCCCTTTGGTCCTTGTGGCAGGGTGGCGAATGCCGCTCCCCCCAACTTCGATACCAACTGGCCTAGGCCCAAGCGGGTGCCGAGAAAACGACGCAAAAAAAGGCGTAAGCGCAAGCTTTGATCAGCGCCCGTACCAGCGGCGTCCGCCGCCCTCGACGCCTCCCACGAAGAAGCCGATCAGCCACAGGAGGATCGCGAAGATCAGCACGTACCAGAGCACGTGCGCCGCGAAGCCCAATCCCCCGAGGAGGGCCAGGATTAGCACAAGAGCCACTAGAGCAACCATGTTCAACCTCCGGTCCTATCGCCGGCGCGGTATGCGCCGATCCACGCACATCGTTACCCGCTCCGAGCCCTCCTAATCATTTGGCGCTCGCTGTTCGGCCCCCGTTTATCGGCGAAGGTTCGGCCGAGAACGAAGGTGCTGCAAAGTTGGGACTTCAAGTGAGAACGGCAGTCGCTGCACGGCGAGCTTGGACTACGAAGGTCGTTTGGCCTGGTGTTCGAGCACTTTGCCGAAGGCGCTCTCCAGCTGGGTGGTCATGCGCTGCTTGAAGACCGCGAGCAGAGCCTCGGAGGCCAGCGGACGTAACGCGGAGACGGCCTCGATCACTTCGTCCCAGCGCTCCGCCGGTTGGCCGGCCTGCTCGAAGGGCTCCCACAGCTCCTTGAGGAAGAGCTTCGCGAACGCGCGTGAGATCGACTCGCAGTCGCGGCTGACGCGCTCCATCAGCGCGAGCGCCGCGTGCAGGGAGATGCCGAGCGCGACCACGTCTTCGGCTGCGCGTAGGAGTGCGGGGCTGGGCACTTCGAAACGGTCGCCGCCGAGGGGGACTAGGAGCTTCAACTTGCGCGCGCGCTCGGCGTCCTTCGGATGGACCTCGCCGAAGCTCTTCAGGAGGTCCTCGGCGGTCACGACTTCGGGGGTCTCGGCCTCGAAGGGTGTCGTCACGGCGTGGCGCAGGCCGAGCAGCCGCTCGGCCAGGCCGTCGGATCCGCTTAGGAGGCGCTCGATCGCGGCGAGGTTGAAGCCGTCGGCCTGCAGGTCGAGGATCAGACGCAGCCGCGCCACGTGGTCGGCGCCGTAGAAGCCCACGCGCGCGCGCACCTCGGGCGCGGGGAGCAGGCCGCGGGAGTGGTGGTTGCGGATGTTGCGCACCGTCATCCCCACCTCGGCGGCGAGCTGCTCAATCGTCAGGTCGGCAGTGGGGGGAGAGGTGTGGCTGCGGCTTCGCTCGGGTACCTGTGCTTTGCGGGTATTCGTCGCCGTCATCTCCAAACAAGGATACCACTATCGATGTACCCTCATTTGAAGTAACATTAGTTCAGGTCGTTATGCGTGACTACCAATCCATCCCCCACCGGAGTGCCACCCGTGGCTGAGCGCGGCGCGGTCCCGCCGGTGTCAGAGGGCCGGCGCCGGGTGCTCGGATTGATCAGGTCGTTCACGTCGCCGCTGCTGCCGGACGACTATCTGGAGCTGGTCAATCCCCTGTGGTCCACGCGCGAGCTGCGTGGGCGCATCGAGCGCGTCGAGCGCGAGACCCCGGAAGCGGTCACCGTGCTGATCAAGCCGGGTTGGGAATGGGAGGGCCACCGGCCCGGGCAGTATCTGCGGCTCGGCATCGAGGTCGATGGTGTGCATCACTGGCGCGCCTACTCGCTGACGTCCGATCCGCGACGCGCCGATGGCTGCATCTCGATCACGCCCAAGCTCGTGGAGGACGGCAAGGTCTCGCCCTTCCTGTTTCGCCGCGCACTGCCCGGGACGATCGTCCGCCTCGGCGGCGTCGAAGGCACGTTCGTGCTGCCCGACCCGCTGCCGGCCAAGATGCTGTTCATCAGCGCCGGCAGCGGCATCACACCGATCATGAGCATGCTGCGCAGCCTCGCCCGCGACGGGGCGCTGTCAGATGTCGTGCACGTGCACTGCGCACGGAGCGCCGAAGGAGTGATCTTCGCCCGCGAGCTGGCTGAGTTGGATCAGCGGCATCCCGGCTACCGCCTGCACGAGCGACACACCGGCGAGCAGGGCCGGGTGACCCCCGGGCAACTCGACGGCCTGTGTGGCGACTGGCGCGAGCGCGAGGTGTTCGTGTGCGGGCCGACAGGGCTGCTGGAGGCGATGAGCGAGCGCTTCAAGCGCGACGGCGATCCCGCCAAGCTGCACATCGAGCACTTTCAGCCCGACGCCCGCGTCGGCGAAGGCGAGCGCGGACAGGGCGGCACGATCCGCTTCTGCAGGAGCGCGCTCGAGGCTTCGAGCGACGGCGAGCAGCCGATCCTGATCGCCGGCGAGCAGGCCGGCGCGAAGTTGCCGTTCGGCTGTCGCATGGGTATCTGCCACACCTGTGTTGGGCGGCTGCGCGCAGGGCGCGTCCGTGACCTGCGCACCGGTCAGGTGCACGGTCAGGTCGGCGAAATGCTGCGTACTTGCATCAACGCCCCAGAGGGCCCCGTCGAGATCGAGCTCTAGTCGCTCTCAAATCTTCTTCTCCAAAACTCCCCCAAACAGAACTCAGAAGCTCCTCCAAACTCCCCCACAAAACCGAGGATCCAAAATGGCAACAAACCAGATCGTCAGCCGCCCAGCGGCCGAGAGGCTCAACGAGGTGCAGGGACCCCCGGCGCACACAGCGTCAGAAGGCCGCACCGCGCCCAATGGCAGGCCCAGCCCGTCGCGGGCAAAGACAGGGTTAGAGGAGCCCGATAGCCCCCTGGCCCACCTGACCCCCGAGCAGATCGAAGAGCTCGGTAAAGAGTTCGACGCGATCCACGACGAGGTCAAGGCGGACCTCGGCGACCGCGACTCGCGCTACATCCGCTCGACGATCAGGTTGCACCGCGAGTTGGTCCTCGCGGCGCGCGCGCTCCTGATCGGCTCGCGCTACAAGCCGCTGTGGCTGGGTGGGACGGCGGCGCTGTCGGTGGCGAAGATCTTGGAGAACATGGAGATCGGCCACAACGTGATGCACGGGCAGTGGGATTGGATGAACGACCCCGACATCAACTCGCAGAACTGGGACTGGGACACCGCCTCTCCGGCTGACGCGTGGCGTCATTCGCATAACTACGAGCACCACACGTTCACGAACATCCGCGGCAAGGACCGCGACCTGGGCTACGAGATCATGCGCATCGACCCGCACCAGAAATGGCACCCGGTCTACCTCGCACAGCCCTTCTACAACCTGCTGCTGATGGGCTTCTTCGAGTGGGGTGTGGCCGTGCACGACCTCAACCACGGCGCCATCCACTCCGGGGAGAAGTCCAAGGCTCAGGTGATCGAAGAGTTGAAGGCGATCGGCGTGAAGGCCCGCAAGCAGGTCGTCAAGGACTACATCGCGTTTCCCCTGCTGTCGGCGGCGATTGCCGGCGCGGTTCCCGCTCGAGGAGAAGCTAAGAAAAGCCCCGCACGCGCGTTCAAGTCGACGCTCGCGGCGAACTTCACAGCCAACATCGTGCGTAACGTGTGGGCGTACTCGATCATCTTCTGCGGGCACTTCCCCGATCAGACCTACACCTTCAGCCAGGAGGAGGTCGCCGACGAGACACGCGGCGGCTGGTATGTCAGGCAACTGCTCGGCTCGGCGAACATCGACGGTGGGCCGCTGTTTCATCTGCTGGCGGGTAACCTCAGCTTCCAGGTCGAGCACCACCTCTACCCGGACATGCCTTCGAGCCGCTACGCCGAGATCGCCCCGCGCGTGCGCGACGTCTGCCGCCGCTACGGGCTGCCATACAACACGGGGCCTTTGAGCAAGCAGCTCGGCACCGTGCACCGCACGATCCTGCGGCTGGCTTTCCCGGGCGGCAAGGTCCGGCCGAAGCCGGGCGCGTACAGGCCCGAGCACGCGTAGGGAGGGTCGCTAACCTCGACCGATGCTCGCTCTGACAGCCGCGCCCGAAGCCCCGGGGAGTGAGTTGCGCGTCGAGTGACCGTCGTCCTCGCCCTCCTCGCGTCTATCTTCATCGGGATATCCGACTTCCTCGGCGGTACCGCCAGCCGCACGCGCAGCCCACTCGAAACGAGCGTCGTGGTGTTCGTCGTCACCCTGGTGACGCTCGTCCCGATTGCCCTCCTGCTCGGCGCGCGCGATCTCACGGTCCACGATGCGGGCCTCGGCGCGGTGAGCGGTCTCCCGACCAGCGTCGCCTATGTGGGCTTCTTCACCGCCATCGGCCGCGGGCGGATGAGCATCGTCGTGCCGATCTCGGCGGCGGTCACCGCGCTGCTGCCCGCGATCGTCGGGATCGCCGAGGGCAATGTGCTCTCGACCGTCGCCCTCGGTGGCGTCCTCTGCGCGCTCGTGGCGATCCCGCTCGTGGCCTACGAGACCGATGAAGGCGAAGCGGCCGCCGGCGATGGCTGGTCACCCGCTCGACAGGTTCTCGTGTCGATTCTCTGCGGGGTTGGCTTCGGGATCTACTTCATCTGCGTGGGACACACCCATCGCGGCTCAGGTCTGTGGCCGACGGTCGCGAGCCTCGTGGTGGCGATCGCGGTCCTCGTTCCGCTCGCCGCTCGTGGCGGCGTGCTGCCCGCGGTCGCCTCCCTGTCACGACTCGCCGTCGCGGGTGGCGTGGCGTTGGGTCTCGCCGATGTTGCCCTGACGACCGCGCTCCAGCGCGGGCCGCTCACGATCGCATCGGTGCTGGGCAACCTCTATCCGCTCGTCACGATCGCTCTCGGCGTGGCGGTGCTCGGAGAGCGCGTGCGTTCGTGGCACGCGGTCGGGATCGTGCTCGCCGTGGTAGGCGTCGCGATGATCGCCGCGGGGTGACGACAGCGGTCTTGATTGCTGCCTCCTCCATCGATGCGCTCGCTCGGACATAATCCCCGCCCATGCGAGCGATCCAGATCACCGACCTGACCGGTCCCGGCCGCGCGCTGAAGTTGGTCGAGCTGGAAGAGCCGGCGCCGGAGCACATGCTGGGGTGGGCGGGGCACGATGCGGGCATCGTGATCGACGTGCACGCCGCCGGGGTCTCGTTCCCCGAGGTGCTGCAGACGCGCGGCGAGTACCAGTTGAAACCGCCGCTGCCGTTCGTCCCCGGGAGCGAGGTGGCGGGGATCGTCCGGAGCGCGCCCGCGGGCGCGCCGGTGAAGGCGGGCGACCGCGTAGCGGCGTTCTGCGGCCTCGGCGGCTTCGCCGAGACGGCGGTGGCGCCCGAGTTCTTCACGTTCGCGCTGGCGCCGGAGCTCGATTTCGCGCAGGGCGCGGGGTTGATCCTCAACTACCACACCGCCTACTTCGCGCTCGTGCTGCGCGGGCGCGTCAAGGCGGGTGAGACGGTGCTCGTCCACGGGGCCGCCGGCGGTGTGGGGACGGCCGCGCTGCAGGTCGCCAAAGGCATGGGCGCGCGCACGATCGCGGTCGTCTCGAGCGACGCCAAGCAACGGGTTGCCGAGGAGGCCGGCGCGGGCGAGGTGGTGCGCTCGGATGGCGCGTGGAAGGACGCGGCCAGGGAGCTCTCGGGCGGTGGGGTGGACGTGGTGATCGACCCGGTCGGGGGAGATCGCTTCACCGACAGCCTGCGCTCGCTGGGCGAGGGCGGGCGGCTGGTCGTTGTGGGCTTCACCGGCGGGTCGATCCCGGAGGTGAAGGTGAACCGGCTGCTGCTCAACAACACCGAGGTGGTCGGCGCGGGCTGGGGCGGCTACGTGATGGGCAAGCCCGACCTCAACCGCGAGATCGGCGCGGCGGTGAACCGCATGGTCGACGTGGGCGTGGTGCGGCCGATCGTCGGCGAGCGCTTTCCGCTGGAGCGAGCGGGAGCAGCACTGAAGACGATCGACGAGCGCCGCGCGACCGGCAAGATCGTCCTCGACGTGCGCGCCGGCTGAGAACCTCTCTATCTCTATCCCGGCTGGGTCACCAGCACATGCTCCCAGTCGGTATCGGTCCTGAGCTGGCCCTCGTCCAACGCTGGCAGGGTCTGGTTTATGTCATACGGGGGTTATCCCCACCATCGATTCGGGGGCGAGCCCGTCTTGTTTGGGTGGCCGTCCGCAGCGACGGGGAGCATTTGCTCAGCGACAATTGGACTGTATGAGCGTCACCGTCAAGCCCGTGCGGGATCCATCATCTCCCCAGGTGTCATCTCCCGAGGCGGCGTCTCCGGCGGACGTGGCATCCCCAGGGGAGCCGCGGGTCCGAGCGGCAGCGGGTCCGTCTCCCGAGGAGATCCAGGTGCCCGTGATGGAGAACCTGGATCGGGCTATCACGGGGCTGATCACGGTGGCGCCGCCACTGCTGCTCGTGCTCGCTGGGTGGCTGCTGTGGAATCGTGGGCTGCACTGGCGCGACATCGCGATCTTCGCTGTGATGTACGTGCCGATCGGGCTCGGGATCACGGTCGGCTTTCATAGGCTGCTGACGCATCGCAGCTTCAAGACGTCGCCCTGGCTGCGGGGGCTGCTGACGATCCTCGGCACGATGGCGATCGAGGGCCCGGTGATCTCGTGGGTGGCCGACCACCGCAAGCACCACGCATATTCGGACCGCCTCGGCGACCCGCACAGCCCGCACGTGGACCACGGCGGCGGCTTGAGGGGAGCGCTGCGCGGCCTCGCCCACGCGCACGTGGGGTGGCTGTTCGATCACCAGCAGCGCGGCGCCCGCGAACGCTTCGCCCCCGATCTGATCTCAGACCCGGTTGTCAACTTTGTCGATCGGACGTTCATCGTGTGGTCGCTCCTCGGCTTGGCGATCCCGTTCGGGCTCGGGATGCTGATCGGCGGCACGGTGAACGCGGGGCTCGAGGGGATGCTGTGGGGCGGCGCGGTGAGGATCTTCGTGCTGCACCACGTCACGTACAGCATCAACTCGCTGTGCCATTTCTTCGGCCGGAAAAGGTTCGAGACCGGCGACCATTCGCGCAACCTCTCGTGGCTGGCCCCGTTCTCGCTCGGCGAGGCATGGCACAACAACCACCACGCGTTCCCGACCTCGGCGATCCATGGGTTGGGTGAGCGGGAGTTCGACCTATCGGGGATTGTGATCGAGGCGCTGGAGCGCGCGGGGCTCGTGTGGGACGTGCAGCGGATCGCCCCGGACCGGCAGGCCGCGAAGGCCCTCGCGGGGTAGGGCTTCCCGGTCTCGAGTTGGGGCCCGCAGTCACCGCCCCGCCACCGCCTGTGGCGTGCGAGGATTAGCGGTATGAATGAGCAACGCGCTCGAGGAGTGGGGCGTGTGCCGGCCCTGCCGGGAGCCGCTCGGCGGCGCTGGATGCCGGCGCTGGCCGCCGGGCTGTCATGGGGCGAGTACGCCCGCTCGCTCCTGAGGCGTCTCGCCGCGCTGACGGCAGTGCTGCTGATCGCGATCTGGGCCTTGACGGGACAGGGGTACTTCTGGCCCGCGTGGGTCTGGCTGGGGCTGGCCGTGCCCGTGCTACTCGACCTCACGGCGAGCTGGGCGTGGCGGCACGAGCGCGGCGCGGTGCGGAGGGTCGCTTGTGTGTGGGCGCTGATCGGCGTGGCCGGTGTGATCCTGATGCTGACCTGGCTGTTGACCTGGCTGCTGGCGGGCGTGCACGAGTTCTGGCCCGCGTGGGCGCTGCTCGGTCTCGCGACCGTGGGGAGCGGGTACTCGCTGATCGCGTTGCACGACCGTGTGGTCCTCGCCCGGGGACGGCGGGTGCTGCAGGCGAGGATCGGCGACGCACGGAGGCTGATCGAAGCGCTCGAGCGTGTCGTCGCGGGTCAGACGACGGTGACCGAGCGCCCGCTGGCGCAGCAGCCACTTGCGCTGGGTGCGGGCGCGCTCGAGCAGGTGGTGCTGGCCCGCTTGACAACGCGCGAGCGCGAGGTACTAGAGCTGATGGCCGAGGGCCGTTCGAACATGGCGATCGCCGAGAGCATGGTGGTGACGCAGGGCGCGGTCGAGAAGCACATCACGAACATTTTTCAGAAGCTCGATCTGCCGGCCTGCGACGACAATCACCGGCGGGTGCTTGCGGTTGTGGCGTATCTGCGCGCCACGCGGTGACGGCAATTGGAAGAGACTCGTCAGCCGGTGGATCGGTTGTGGCATTAGCAGCCTGGGGACGTGTGTAAGTCGAATGTAGGAATGTCGCCGCTGGCAAGCGTGGGTGCGTCAGAATCGGGCAATGAGGATCTTGGTCGTGGACGACGACCGCGCGCTGCGCGACGCGTTGCGTCGCGTGTTGACGTTGGGCGGATATGAGGTGCAGACGGCCGAGGATGGGGAGCAGGCGATCGAGCTCGTCGTGCAGGCGCTGCCCGATGCGGTCGTGCTCGACGTGGGCTTGCCGGGGATCGACGGCCTCGAGGTCTGTCGCCGGCTGCGGCGGCTGGGCCATCGCGTGCCGATCTTGATGCTGACCGCCCGCGATGCGGTGAGCGACCGGATCGACGGGCTGGACGCCGGCGCGGACGATTACCTGGTGAAGCCCTTCGACGTGGAGGAGTTGAAGGCACGCGTGCGGGCGCTGTTGCGTCGCGCCGGTCCGGAGGGCGGGGCGGGCGGGGACGAATCCCTGTCGTTCGCCGAGGTCAAGCTCGACAGCGCCCGCCACGGCGCGGCCGTGGGCGAGGAGTTCACCGAGTTGACGCGGACCGAGTATCAGCTGCTGGAGCTGCTGATGCTCAACCCCAAGCGTGTGCTGGAGCACAGCCTGATCTACGACCGCGTGTGGGGATATGACTTCGGGCCGGCGTCGAACGCGCTGAGGGTGTACGTGGGATATCTGCGTCGCAAGCTCGAGGGAGCGGGCGCGCGCCAGCTGATCCACACGGTGCGCGGCGTCGGCTACGTCCTGCGCGAGCCGTGATGGCACCCGCCTGCCCCGCGCGCATCGCGATCGCGACGTGACCCTGCGCGCGCGCATAGCGGCGGTGGCGGGTGTCGCGGTCGCGCTCGCGGTGCTCGCTGCTGCCATCAGCCTGTATCTCGCGGTGCGCTCAGATCTGCGCGGGCAGATCGATGAGTCGCTGGCGCAGCGCGCCCAGGGGTTCCTCGCGCCGCCGTCTCGGACGGGATCGGGAGCGCCCGCTGGTGGCCTACCCGGAGGCGTCCCTCCCGACGGCGAGGGGGCCTCAGCGGGCGGCCCAAACCCGCCCTACGGTCGAGTTCCCGGTGGAGATAACGGCCCCGACGGGTTTCCCAAAGTGGTGCAGCCCGCGAGGTTCGGCGGGGCCTCGGGCTATGTGCAGTTCATCTCCCCACAAGGCACGGTCGAAGTTCCGGGCGGCCAGGGATCTTCGCCGGCGATCGCCCCAAGCGCGACGGACAGGGAGATCTCCTCGCGCGGAACGGGGAGGGCGCTGAGCGATCGGATGGTCAGGGGGGTCCACCTGCGCGTCCTGACGGTCGGCAGCGGCGTGCGCGGGGCGGTGTTGATCGCCCGGCCGCTGACGGAGGTCGACCACGAGCTGAGCCGGATACTGCTGATTCTGGTCGTCGTGGGCGTGGCCGGCATCGCGCTCGCGGCGCTGCTGGGCGCGCTGGTGGCGCGCACGGCGCTGACCCCGATCACACGCTTCACCCGCCGGACCGAGACGCTCACGACGGGCAACTTGGACTCGGCGGAGCGACTGGAGGTGAGGGGTCGCGACGAGCTGGCGCGGCTGGCGCGGAGCTTCAATGCGACGCTCGACGCGCTCGAGCGCTCGGTTGAGGCCCAGCGCCACCTGATCGCCGATGCGAGCCACGAGTTGCGCACGCCGCTGGCGTCGCTGCGGGCGAACATCCAGACGCTCGAGCAGGCAGAGCGCCTCCAAGCGGAGGATCGCGAGGGCCTGCGCCGAGATATCGTCGCTGAGCTCGACGAGTTGACGTCGCTGGTGAGCGATGTGGTCGAGCTCGCACGCGGCGCGAAGAGCGGTGAGTCAGAGCGCGATGACATGCGGCTCGATGAGATCGTCGCCGACGCGATCGAGCGTACCCGCCGCCGCGGCGATCGGCGCTTCCAGGTGGAGCTGGAGCCCACGGTCATCAGGGGCGAGCCCGACAGGGTGAGTCGCGCCGTGTCGAACCTGCTCGACAACGCGCGCAAGTGGAGCCCCACCGGAGGCCTGATCGAGGTCGTCCTGAAGGACGGTGTGCTGAGCGTCCGCGACCACGGTCCGGGGTTCCCGGAGCAGGATCTGGCAAACGTGTTCGAGCGTTTCTACCGTGCCGAGGAGGCCCGTAAGCTCCCGGGTTCGGGGCTGGGCCTCGCGATCGTGCGCCAAGCGGCCGAAGCGCACCGGGGATACGCCAGGGCCGAGAATGCCCCCGGCGGCGGCGCACGCCTCGAGGTCAGCTTCGGCGCGCCGCTGAGCTCCTAGTGTCGCCGGGTGTGCGCAGGGCCGCTTCGGCCGCTGCCTTGGGTCCGAGGAACGGGATCAGCGCCATGTAGACGATCTGGGGTGCGGCATCGGTGAGCTCTGAGCCCCGCTCGTCCTGGATGTATTGGTGGAAGACCTGCCAGATGCCTCCCGCGACCGCCTCGGCGGCGATGTCCGGGACGTCGATGCCCTCCTCGCGAGCGAGCTCATAGCCCGGGCCGAGATAGGCGGCGAAGGCGTGCAGGGCGGTGTCGCGAATCTCGATCGCTCGAGGGCTTGCGCCGAACGTGTCGACGAGGGTCAGGTGCGCGTGTGCCGGCTCGGAGGCGAGGTAGTCGATCAGCGCGCGCAGGCCGGCCGCGACGCTCCGGGGCCAGTCGCCTGCGTGTGCGTCGTAGGCCTCGACCATCACTCCCAGCGCCTGGTGCAGGCCGACCTTCTGTGCGCCCAAGAAGGCGTCGTGCTTGGTTGGGTACATCTCGTAGAACGTCTGGTTGGAGACGTTCGCGCGGCGCGAGATCTCGGGGATCGTCAGGCCCGCGAGGCCCTTCTCGGCCACGATTGCCGCCGTCGCGTCGACGATCCGCTCGCGCTGGTTTTTGACGATGAACTGGCGTGGCAGGTCGTGGCGGCCGCTCGGCAGACGGCCCTCGGCGCGCAGCGCCCGCTCGGACGGGAGGGCGGGCCGTTGACTCTCGCTTGGGGCTTGCGCCCGCGCCGGCGCGGCACCCTCCAGCCCTGCTGGGAGCTCGGCGGGATAGGACGCCGCCCAGGCGGCGAGCTCATCGGCGAGCCCGAGCAAATCGCCTGTACATCCGCGGCGCAGGCGTGCCGCGGTCACCTCGCGAACGCCGCCGAGGATCATCTTCACCGTGATGTCGGTGCTCCCGGCGCCGTTGCGAGCGCTCCCAGAGCGCACGGCGCGGATGCCATGCTCGATCGTTTCTAACGTGCGGTTGCTGTGCTCGAGCGCCTTGCACCCCGCCCCGTAGGCGCCGAGTACCACCAGCGAGATGGCCTCTGGTTCGGCTTTTGCCAGTGCGGCGAACGCGCGCATCGCGACTCGCAGACGACCGTCTGGGTGCCCCTCCGCGCTGTAGGCCTCGACGATCGTCTGCGCGGTGAGCTCGGCGATCTCCTCGTATGCGGCGACGAAGAGCTCTTCCTTGTCGGCATACAGGCTGTAGAACGTCGGTCGCGAGACGCGCGCGAGCTGTGTCAGGTCGAGGATGCGCACGGCGTGGTATCCGTGCCGTGCGACGAGGTCGATCAGCGCTGCCTGCAGTCGTTCGCGCTGATCGCGCTGGACCTCCTTGGGATCCAGCCCGTGTGCGCCCGTGGGCAGGCGTCGGTAGTGTGCATATTGAAAACCTCTATCTGACATCAATCAGCGAGGCTATCACTCGCTCTCAGCCCTGTAGGGATGACACTCTGAAGCACCTGGGT
>DAIOGX010000020.1:28150-31296 GCA_036744995.1 Solirubrobacteraceae bacterium
TGCGAACTGAGCTGCGTTCAGCAGGACTATGTCGATACGGCGACGGGGAGTAAAGCAATTCGGTGTCCAGATGTTAGATAAAAGTGCGTCCATCTGTTAGTTTAAGGGTGTGGCCTACCGGCGACGTATCATCGATGAGGCGCTTGACGAACGCTTCCCTGATCTGGCGGCAATCGCGTTGGAGGGAGCCAAGGGTGTCGGCAAGACGGCTAGCGCAACTCAACGTGCCTCGACGATCCTGTCGCTCAACAACCCTAACGAGCATGCGGCTCTCGCTAGCAATCTTGACCTTGTCACGCAGGTTCCTCCACCCGTGCTCATCGACGAGTGGCAGCTCGAGCCCAGCGTTTGGGACCACGTTCGCCGAGCGGTGGACGACGACAGCACCGGCGGACGCTTCCTGTTAGCGGGGTCTGCAGGGGTAGCACCCGGAATCCGTATCCACTCCGGCGCGGGCCGGATCGTCAGCATGGCGATGCGGCCCATGGCGTTCAGCGAGCGTGACGTTCACGACCCGACCGTCTCGCTGCGAGCCTTGCTGGACGGCGAGTCAGAGGAGATCAGTGGCACCTCGGACATGGACGCCCCGGCATACGCCGATGAGATCCTCCGGTCCGGTTTCCCCGGCATCCGCGACCTGCCCACGCGGGCGCGGCAGCTCCAACTCGACAGCTACGTCGCTCGCATCGTTGAGCGCGAGCTGCCAGAGAATGGCGTCAGCGTTCGCCGCCCTGGCGCGCTGCGGGCATGGCTGGCCGCGTACGCGGCGGCAACAGCTACAAACGCGGCGTACAGCACCATCCTCGACGCCGCCACCCCAGGCGAAGGCGAGCGGCCCGCACGCCAGACTGCCACGGCGTATCGAGAGCACCTGCAACGGATCTTCGTACTCGATCCATTGGAGGCGTGGATCCCCATCTTTGCCCCTCTCAAGCGACTCACCTACACACCCAAGCACCACCTGGTCGACCCGGCCATCGCCGCGCGGCTCGTAGGCATCGACAAGGCCGGTCTGCTGCGCGGTCAGGGCAACCGCATCTCGGCTGCCACCGGCACGTGGCTCGGTGCGCTCTTCGAGTCGCTCGTAACCCAGTCGGTCCGGGTCTACGCCGATGCCGCCAATGGCAGGGTCGGCCACCTGCGCACCAAGAACGACGATCACGAGATCGACCTGATCGTCGAGGGCGAGAACCGGTCGTGCATCGCGATCGAGGCGAAGCTGGCCAACACCGTCGATGACCACGACGTGACGCACCTCAACTGGCTCCACCGGCAGATCGGTGACAGATTGGTCGACCGTATTGTCGTCTACACGGGAAGATTCGCCTACCGCAGAAGTGACGGCGTAGCGGCCGTTCCGCTCGCACTCCTTGGACCCTGATCGCACGTCGCACGCTCAGACTGACATACGACACTAACCCTTGATCGTGTGCGAGGTGCCGAGCACCGTGCCGCTCGCGTCGAGTGCCTGCACGGCCACGTAGGGCGCGGCGCTCGGTGTTGCGATGGCCGTCTCGAAGCCCGTGCGGGGGGCGGTGGCCACGGGCGTAAGGCGCGTCGGCGACGGCCCGGCTAGCACGCGCCAGCTCGCCGTGCGCGTATCGCCGTTCCAGCTCGCGTACACCGTCACCGGGCTACCGCTCGCCGCCACGGCCGCGATCGCCGGTGTGCTCGTCGGCGTGCCCGTCCAGGGGAAGCGGTAAGCGCGGTAGGTCTGATACGAGCCGTGGAAGTAGGCGTCATACAGCAGCTGCCCGCCGGCGCTGAATTCCGAGAAGTAAGGCTCCGCGCCCCACCCGACGAAGACATCGCCGTTCGCGAGCGTCTGTACGTTCCCCTGGCTACCCGAGGATAGGGCTGTCGGGTGCTCGTACTGCTCGAGGACTGTGTCGGTCTTCGTTTGCGTGTTGACCGACAACACGAGCCCGCGTGACTGAGTGTGGACCTTCGGGACGGCGCCGTTGTCGAACACGGTGATCGTCCCGTTGGGCTGCGCGGTCGCGTCGTGCTGGTAGGCGGTGGCCGCGCCGGAGGCGAGCGTGATGTCCGAATGCCTGCCCCCGATGCGGGTGAGCACCTGGCCTGTGAGCGTGTCGAGCTCGTAAAGCGTTGAGGTGTTGCGTGCGGAGATCAATGTGGTTTCATCCGGCTGCTGATCGATCGAGTTGATGTGGAAGTAGTCGAACGGCCACTCTGTGCTGGTGGTCGCCGGCGGGCTGTAGGAGTCGCTGAGGGGGACGTGGTCGAGGCTGTGCCATTCGCGCCGCACGAGCCCTGTCCGCAGGTCGATTTCCTGGAACCCGCTGTCCGTCACAGCGTCGCCGGAGGGCCCGCCCACCGCGGAGAGGTTGCAGGCGATCGGGTCGAACACCGTCAGCAGGGCCGTGCCTTGGGGCGTGATCTGGAAGTCGTGCAGGTCGGCCTTGTAACCGTTGCCCGCGTGCACGCGCCCGACTTCCTGGTAGGAGCTGTTGTCGATGATCTCTTCGCCCTCGCCGAACCCCTGCGGTAAGACGTATCCTTGCCACCACGTAAGCACGGGCTTGCCGTCGTACTGCTGCACCTGCAGGTTGGTCGCCTCCATTCCCCCGGGCAGTGGATCGAACCACTCGAGGGTGCCGTCTTCGGCGAAGATCTCGAGCCCGCTCGGCCCCGGTCCGGCATAGGGGGTGGCGAAGATGTCGCCGGGCGCGGTCCCCGCCGAGCGCGCCGTCACGTCGAGCACCGGCGGCTCGAGGCTCGGCGCCGAGCGGAAGTGCTGCATCTCGTTCGGGTCGCGCGCCTGCGTGGCTGTGGGCGTGTACGCGATGTTGTCCTGCCGGGCGACGACGAAGTGGTAGGCGAACGGCTGTGTTCGAGAGCCCGCCTTCACCTTGCCGTGCACGGTCACCGTCTCACCGGCTCCGAACGGGTGCGACGGCACAAAGCTCGCGCCGTCGCCCTGGGAGTAGCCGAGCAGGCGCCCGGCGTGCGAGCCGGTCTCAGAGCCGCTCACGCTCACGTCGCTTAGCGCCCCCTTCGGCGCTCCCAGCAAGCTGACCTGGGTGCGCGCGGAGGCGTCGTAGGAGTCGGGCAGCGGCGAGACCGCAAGGCTCGTGCCGGGCAGGATCGACGAGCGGTTGAGCGTGCTAGGCACGCAGCGCGCG
>DAIOGX010000021.1:0-30397 GCA_036744995.1 Solirubrobacteraceae bacterium
CGGAGAGCGCGCGCCAGCGCGCGTACACAGCCCCCTGAGTGGGGTCCCGCGAGTAAGCGTCGTCGTAGAAGCGGACGAGCTGGGCGGGATCGGGCACGCCGCTCTCAGCGCTGGAGGATGACTTCGGCGCTCGGTTCGCCCTTGAGGTGCCGCAGGGCGGCCACGGTCACCGTGCCGGCCCCGACCGCGAGGAAGCGCGAGATCGCGAACGTTTCGGTCCTGGTCACGCCCGCCCGGCGGAACCCAGCGGGCGGGCTGGTCGGCACGACCGGGGCCAGAGGTGCGCCTACCGTGCGCCTTGTGCGAAGTGAGACGAAGTCCAGTTCGCGGGCTGAGACGGTTGCAGCGTGGACAGTGTGGACGTCGCCGAGGTAGACCGTGAGCGCGTCGACGTTGAGCGCCACGATGACGATGATTCGGGTTGATGCCGGTTGCGCCAGCGCATGCGCCACGCCTCGCCAGTCGTCGCGCTGGTAGGCCGGAAGTGCGTCGGTCGACGCGACCATCGCAACAGCGATCGCGCACAGCGCCGTACCGATCACCGCGCCACTCAGGTGCGCGCGGGTCATGCCGAGCCCATACGCCACGAGCAAGGTCAGCGGAACCCAAACGGCGATCATATTGGTGCCGTCGTAGATGTCGATGATGTGGGTTATCGCCAGGAACAGCGGCAGGCCGAGCGCTGCGAGCGCGACGATCGCCGCGTCGCGAGCTGCGGCCCGCTCCACACCGTTGCCACGCTTGCGCACCAGAGCGACGGAGCCCGCGTAGAGCAGCAGGATGAGCGCCACCACGGGGAGAACCAGCACGACGTACTTTCCGACGGTCAAGTCCTTCACGCTTTCTGCAATCCGCCCGGGAAACGAGAGTTCTTCGATCCAGTTGGTCTTGCCGTCCGAGCGCTCGGCGACCGCGAGTGGCACCAGCGCGAGGCCCACCAGCCCGACGGCGCCGGCCGGCGCCCATACGCGCTTGAGGTCCATCCGCCTTGCCAGGATGATCGCCTCGGGTATGAACAGGAAGACGGCGAAGTAGTGCGTGAGCAGCGCCAGGCTCGACATCCCCGCCCACAGCCACAGACGTCGCGAGTTCGGATCCTCCAGTGCACGTCGCCAGCACACGTACGCCGCCGCGCTGAACAGGATCAACAGCGGGTAGACGCGCGGCTCCTGCGAGTAGAAGTACATCGATGAGCTCACCGTCGTTAGCGCCGCAGCCCACAGCCCGATACGCGGCGAGACCTGACGTCCGGCTAGGTACATGACAGGGATGGTCAGCGAGCCGACGAGCGCCGAGAAGGAGCGCAGTCCGACAGTGCCCATGCCAAAGAGCCTCGACCACCCCCACACGAGGATGTAATACAGGGGTGGCGAGGACTCGGTGGCAGTGATATGCGAAAGCATCCCCAAGAACGTGCGGTGAATCAGGATGACGGTGTCCGCTTCGTCGACGTCCAGGCTCTGGATGTTCAGCGTCGAAAATCGCAGCGCCGCGCCGAGGATCGTGAGCACGAGGACGATTTGAGCCGGGCCGGGCCGTCGCCAGACTGCCTGCCGGCGAGCCAGTCCTCCCACAGGCCCACGGCGTGCCGCGATGGCGGAGGGCGGACTCGCGGCGAAACGGATACCCACGTCGAGAATTATGCCATCTGACTGTGCGGGACCTGCACACCGAGGATTATTGTGGTCGCGATGAGGTCCAAGCTCGCCGTGTCGCTGCGTGAGGCGCCGGCTACGGTGCCGGCGCTCGTGGCCCTCGCGCTGTTCGTCGTATGGGCGACCGATCAGGCGGGCTACCCGGTAACGCACTGGGCGCCGGGGGGGCTGATCGTGTTGGCGCTGCTCGGGCTGGCGCTGTGGGCGGTCGGGCTGCGCGTGGACGATGTGCCGACCCCGGTGAAGATCGCGCTGGGGTGCCTGGCCGCATACACCGCGCTGAGCTTCGCCTCGATCCTCTGGGCCGCGGTGCCGGGCGATGCCTGGGAAGGGGCGAACCGTACGCTGCTGTACCTGCTCGTGTTCGCGCTGCTCGCGCTCTGGCCCCAGCGCGGGCGCAGCGCAGCGCTGCTCCTGGGGGGGTGGACGCTGGCGATGATCGGGCTGGCTGCGTTCGTCGCGCTGCACGTAAACGCCGTCGCCGGCAGTCCCGCGCGCCTGGCGAGCCTGCTCCCCGGCGGGCGTCTGGTCTACCCGTCGGGCTACGCAAACGCAAACGCTGCCCAGTGGCTGATGGCTTTCTGGCCGGCGCTGCTGCTGGCGCGTGAGGCGCGGTTGCATTGGAGCGTGCGCGGGCTGCTCGCGGGTGGCGCGGTGCTTCTGGCCGGGGTCGCGCTGCTGAGCGTGAGCCGCGGCTCGCTGTACGCGACCCCGGTGATGCTCGTGCTCGTGTTCGCGCTGCTGCCGGGACGGGTGCGCACGTTCGCGTTGCTCGTGCCGGTCGCGGTCGGTATCGCCGCCTCCGCACCATCAGTGCTGCGAGTGGGGGAACTCCTCGAAGGTCGCCGGAACGCCGAGGCGGCTGTGCACACGGCTACTACGGCGACGTTGCTCGCGGCGCTGGTGGTGGGGCTTGCGGTTGCGCTGGGTGCGGCAATCGAGCAGCGGCGACTCTTCTCGGCGAGCACTGTTGGGCGCGTGCATTGGGTCGTCGGTGCGCTCGCGATCCTGGCCCTGGTAGCGATCCTTGCCGGCGGCGTGGTGGTCGTGGGCAATCCGGTTACGCGCGCGCAGCACGCTTGGGACACGTTCAAGAGCGAGAAGGGCTACGCGGCTAACAGCACCGGTAACCGTCTGACAAGTGGACTGGGCAGTAGCCGCTACGATTTCTATCGCGTCGCGCTCGACGAATTCCTCCGTCATCCGCTCCTCGGGATCGGCGCGGATAACTTCCAGCAGCAGTATCTCGCCCACGGGCGCAGCGAAGAGACCCCCCACTACCCGCACAGCGTCGAGTTGCGCACACTCGCGGAGACCGGTCTGATCGGCGCTCTGCTGGCGCTCGCGGGCCTCGGCGCCGCGCTCCTGGCGGCCACGCGTGGCCTGCGCGGGCCCGACCGGCTCGGGCGCGCCGTCACGGCGGCCGCGCTGGCGGGGTTCGCCTACTGGGTAGTGCATGGCTCGTTCGACTGGTTCTGGGAGTTTGCTGGGCTGGGGGCGCCGGCGTTTGCGATGCTCGGCTTGGCCTGTGCGCTGGCACCGCGAGCGCCTGCCGCACTCGTCCAGTCCACTCACGGGGCTGGTCGAGTCACCGAGACATCGTCCATCTCCAGGCGGTTGCGGTCGGCGGATCTACGCCGGCTGGGCATCGGCATGGGCGTCGTGGCGGCGCTTGCCGCGGCGGTGTCATTGACCGCTCCGTGGTTGAGCCAGCTAGAGGTCGAGAGCGCGGCACGCGTCTGGACGAAATCGCCGCAAACGGCGTATGCCCGTCTGAACGATGCGGCGCGGTTGAATCCCCTGAGCGACGAAGCGTATCTGGTGGCCGGGAGCATCGCGTTGCGCTTTGGCGATCTGTCGCGTGCGGATCACGAGTTCGCGCTGGCCCTGCAGCGCACGCCCAGTGACGCCTACGCGACGCTCGAGCGCGGGGCGATCGCCTCGACCGAGAACGACCGCCGTGGCGCGCTCGAGCTGCTCGAACGAGCGGCGCAGTTGAATCCCCGAGATTCGCTGACCCGGCAGGCCCTGCGGCTGGCAAGGGAAGGCAAGCGCGTGAACGTCGAGGAACTGAACCGTTCAATCCTGGTCAAAGCTCAGCAACTCGCATGAAACTCCTGTGTTGAAGGGGTTTCCGGCTCGACACCGCTGTCGGCATTCGCTAGCTTGTGGAAGAAACCTGAGTCGATCGTGACCTCTGGCGCTCGCGGGAGCCGTCGCCTAAAGACGGGAGGCGATGACGGCAAATGGCACGGAGAGCGGATATAGCGCCGCTCTTGCCACGGAAGGACCCAAGGTAGGGACGTATGACAAGCGATCGCGCGATTCTCTCGACACTGATCTCCCTGACACTCGCGTTGGTCGCTGTGCCGGCACCGGCGCTGGCCGGTCCGTTGCTGGGGGGCTACGGCGGTCCTGGTGAGGGCAACCAGGCGATTCTCGGCTCCGCGCTACTTGGAGGCGGGGGCGGCAACGGCTCGTCAGGAGCTTCCTCGGGCTCGACAGGGTCCCTTTCGAGCGCTGGTAGCGGCGCGTCTGCCGGCCAGAGTCAAGGCAACGCCGCATCCACGGGTCCGAGCGGGAATGGGCCTGCTGCCGGTGCCGGAGGTGGTCGGTCTGCCGGTGGGGTATCTGACTCGCGCGGCGGAGACGGAAATACATCCGGCGGGGCGATCGGCGCGTATCCAGCGTTGTCCCCGGGCGTGGTGTCGCAGCCGACCTCTGGGGCTTCGGACACGCTGGGCTTATCCGACGCGGACCTGGCATACGTACTCCTGGCCCTTTTCGCGCTGGTGTTTACAGGTGCGCTAACGAGGCGTCTGGCCCGAGCTGCGGGACCGCAAGGGATGCAATAACTCAAGGGAATGTATGCAGAACCCGAGTAACTGAGTAAGACGGACAGGACTACCTCAAGCTATGGACCACACGCATATCACCCAGCAGACATCGACCACACTGCCGTTGACCGGCCAGCTCCCTGTTGTGCGAGATGCCCCACAGCCGCACGCGCTGCGGAGCGGTGCGTTCAGCGGGCCTTTGCAATGGCTGCTCGACGGGCCTGGTTGGGGCGCGTTGCGTCCCGCGGTCGACTTCGTGCTGTTGTGCCTGGCAGTGGTGCTCGCCCTGGGTGGCGTGCATGGCGTACTGCATGCCACCGCCGTTCGCGCGCCGCTGCTGGTCATGCCACCGCTGGTCATGCTCTTGCTCTACCTGCGCGGGCTCTATCGCACGCGCATGCGTGCGCTGCTTCTCGACGGAGTGGCGCCTGTTGTGAGTGCCGTGTCGGTCGCCGCGATGACGGTCGCAATGCTCGGCCTGTTTGTCAACGGGCGCGTCCCGAACCAGGCTGACTGGGTGAGGACGTGGCTGCTCGCGCTGCTCGCGGTTGGCGCGGGGCGTGTGGTCCTATCGCTCGCCCAGCGCTGGGCACGAGCGCGGCGGCTGGTCGGCAAGCCGGTGCTGATCATGGGCGCGGGGGTGGTGGGGGCGCAGGTGGCACGTCGCCTGGAGGGCCATCCCGAGTATGGGCTTACCCCAGTGGGATTCCTGGACGACGATCCGCGCACGGTCGCCGAGGTGGGTGGGCGCGACGTACCGGTGGTGGGCACGGTCGAGGACCTCGACGAGACCGTGGGGCAGACGGGTGTAAAGAACCTGATCGTGGCGTTCTCGTCTGTCGCGGACGCTCGCGTCAGTCGCCTGATCCAGCGCTGCCAGGAGCTGGGCATCGAGGTCTCGGTGGTGCCGAGGATGTTCGACACGATCAACAACCGCGTGGGCTATGACACCGTCGGCGGGCTACCGCTGATGTCTTTCACGACGGTCAACCCAAGGGGGGTGCAGTTCGCGCTCAAGCACGCGTTTGACCGTATGTTCGCAACGGGATTGCTGGTGGTGCTCACACCGGTGATCGCGTGTGCGGCGCTGGCCGTGCGCTTGAGCTCGCCCGGGCCTGTGTTCTTTCGCCAGCGCCGCGTCGGCCGGGATGGCAAGGAATTCGACCTCTACAAGTTCCGCTCCATGCACCTGAGCCCATCACAGGTCGAGCTCAGCGGCGATGACGTGACCGCGCTGGACTTCCTGCTCGGCGGCGACACCGCGCCCGGTGGAGTCGAGGGCGACGATCGCCGCACCCCTGTTGGCCGCTTCCTGCGACGCACATCGCTGGACGAGCTGCCGCAGCTTTTGAACGTCCTGCGCGGAGAGATGAGCATCATCGGGCCTCGCCCCGAGCGCCCGGAGTTCGTCGAGCTGTTCCACCAGGACATCAACCGTTACGACGACCGCCACCGCGTCAAGTCGGGGATCACCGGCTGGGCGCAGGTACACGGACTGCGCGGACAGACCTCGCTGGCTGAGCGGGTGGAGTGGGACAACTACTACATCGTCCACTGGTCGCTGGGTCTCGACCTCAAGATCCTCGCTCTCACCCTTATTGCGCTACTGCGCAACAACGCCGAGTAATCAAAGATCTCTCTGGCCGCAGCAGGCGCGATAGGGACCAGGTCTGTCTCAGATGCTGCGCTGCGCGCCCTCGTCGAGCCCCGCCCAATACTGATAGACGCGCACCTGCAAGCCGCTCGAGCCGAGCACGCGCGGCAGTGCGATCGAATAGCGGTTGAAGCGGTTGAGCGTGAACAAGGCTCGGTAGCGCAGCAGGCTTCCCTGGAAGGCTTCCAGCTCCATGTAGTCCCCGACGGGCCCCGACCCGCTCGCCAGCACCCGACCGCCATGCCTGCGCAGGCTCAGGGTGACAGGGCTGGCGGGGCCGAACGGCGAGACGAGCGCGCGCGAGAGCGCCGCAAACGCCGGCTTGTGGGTTCCGTTCGCGTTCACGACGCCGAAGTTTTCCGAAACGGATCCCTGCAGCTGATAGATGACCTCTGAGGCGATGTACGGAGTGCGAGCGAGTGAGCGGAACAGATCGATGATATTTCGCGCTTGAGTCTGCGCAGTCACGCATGCCTGTTCCTGTTGAATCCTGTATCGCGGCCAGCAGCTACTCCAGCCGAACTCGTCGAGCCACAGGGGCTTGGTGTCGCCGTTGGTCACTTGCACTTCACGTGTCGCGCGGATCGCGGCGAGGGTGAGGCTGTAGAAATGTACGGCCAAGCCATCGTAGTAGCCCTTGATGCCGGCCGCATACAGAGCTCGTAGAAAGACGCCGTTGGAACCGACGAGCGAGCCTGCGAGCACGGACACGCCAGGGCTCGCCTGCTTGATCGCGGGGTAGGCGGCTCTCAGGATGGCAGCGTAGCGCTGAGGTTTTTCGGGACCGGCGAAGTAGAACTGATTGGCCTGATCGGGCTCGTTCCAGACTTCGATCGCGGCCAGGCGTGTTCCATAGCGCCGGGCCAGGTAGGCGGTGAAGGCGGCGTAGCTCGCCGGGTCGGTCGGCGGCCATGAGCTGGCCTTGCTCGATCCTCCTCCGGGCTTGCATGCCCGTAAGAGCGGCGCTGGCGCCGAGGAAGCCCAGCACGGTGAGCTCTCAATCATCGCGATCACTTTGATGCCGGCAGCTGCCGCATCGCTCGTTAGACGATCCATGACTGTCAGCGCGCCCGGGTTGATCTGATTTGGCCCCAGCGGCTCGAGCCCCGACCACGGCACTCCGACGCGTACTACCTTCGCATGGAGCGCACGCGCGACGGCGATCTCTCGATCTACGCCGACCAGGCTGGCGCCGCTATAGACAGTTTCGAGGTTTACGCCCCCGAGCGGGGCGGTATTGGACACATTTGCTTTTGCGATGCGCTCGCCGCGACCGGCCGGCGCAAGCCATGCGAGCGCACACAGTGCGAGCGTCAGCGACAGGAACAGCACATGAGGGCGCCCAGGCATATGCGTGCGCGGGCGTCCTGCCATCCCTAAACGATAGTCACGGACGCTTGGCCCGGCGCAAGCACTCGCCCAACCCGTCCAAGTAGGCTGCCTGTCACCATGTCTCCATTCTGGATCTGGACACAGATCGCGATCGTCGTGTTCGTGCTGATCGGGATGGTCATAGCGATCACAAAGCTCGCCTGAGCGCGCCTCCGGCGCGTTGGCGTGACTGCGGTTGCCCCGCGCCGGGGGCGATGACGGCGCTCGCGCGCGTAGCGTAGGTATGATCGCTATCGCTGCGCCCGGCAGTGCATTCGGTCTCGACACATCAAGGGAGGCTCATGTTCAAATCGATCGTGGTGGGTACTGACGGCTCTGATACGGCCACCCAAGCCGTGCGCCAGGCGGTCGACCTGGCTCGCTCCGTGGGGGCGAAGCTGGAGTTGGTGAGCGCCTATGAGCCGGTGCCGGCGCAGCGGTTGCAGGAGGAACGGCGCGAGGCTCCGGAGGATCTGCAGTGGGCGATCAACCCTCGCGAGGACGTCGACGCGACGCTACAGGACGCAGCCGCCGTGGCCCGTGAAGCGGGAGTGACTGTCAACGTGTACCCGCGCCAGGGCGACCCCGCCGACGCGATCCTCGATGTCGCCGAGGAGCAGGAGGCCGATCTGGTCGTCGTGGGTAACAAGGGGATGACCGGCGCGAAGCGCTTCCTGCTTGGCTCGGTCCCGAACAAGGTCTCCCACCACGCCCCTTGCTCGGTGCTGATCATCCGCACCACCTGATTCGCTCGAACTGGACGCTCACGGTCCAGTCGGGCCTGGCCGCGCGTAGATCTTCTCGTGGGCGTGGGCGTGAGCTCGCCAAGCCGCGTCGATGGCCTCGGCCATCTCCCGATGAAAGCGCTCGCGCCCGAACCGGCGCGCGTTCTCACGGATCAGCTCGTCGTCGAACTCGAGCCGCTCGAAGCGCTCGATCGCATCCGCCAGGCTGCGGGCGTCCTGCTCGCCGAACAGCACCCCGGTCTGGCCGTCGAGCACCGACTCGGTCGCTCCTCCGGCGCCGTAGGCGATCACGGGCAAGCCTGCCGCCTGCGCCTCGACCGGGACGATCCCGAAGTCCTCCTCCCCCGGGAACAGCAGCGCACGCGCGCCGCCGAGCAGGCGGTCCCGCTCGGCTTCGGCCACTCGGCCGAGGAACTGGATCCGATCGTGTCCCTGCGCTGCGGCGCGGACGCTTTGCAGTGCGCGACCGTTCCCTGCGATCTTCAGGGGACGGTCGAGGGTTGCGCAGGCGGCCACCGCGAGGTCGACGCGCTTGTAGGGAACCACCCGCCCGAACACGAGGTAGAAGGCTTGGGGGGAGCGCTCCAGTCCGAGGAAGTGCTCGACGTTCACGGGCGGGTGGACGACCTCCGCGGAGCGCCCGTAGTAGCGCTCGATACGATCCGCCACGTGGCGGGAGTTGGCCACGAAGACATCCGGTGATGCGGCGCCGACGAGATCCTGCTGTCGCAGGCGGTGCAGCAGAGTGGGCAGCACCATCCGTGTCAGGTTTCCCACCTTCTCGCCCTCCAAGAATCCCTCCTCCCAGGCATAGCGCATCGGCGTGTGGCAATAGCAGACGTGCAGCGTGCCCGGTGGCGTGCGCACGTTCTTGGCGCACGCGTGGTTGCTGGAGAGCACGAGGTCGAAGCCCGACAGATCAAAGGACCGGAACGCCCTGTCCATCAGCGGCAGCAGCTTCGGATAGTTGCGCCTCGCCCCGGGGATGCGATCGAGGAACGAGGTGTGGACCGGCCGGCCGGTAATCGCCTTCGGCCACGGCGCCGGGTCGTAGATCGAGGTGAACAGCTCCGCCGAGGGGAACATCTCGAGCAGCTCGAGCACCACCTGCTCGGAGCCGCCAGGTATGGTGAGCCACTCGTGCACTATCGCCACGCGCGGGAAACGGTCGCGCAGCTTCTCGAGCAGATTTCCCTCGCGCACAGGCGTCATGCGGGCTCGGGGTGCTCAGTGGCGTCCCCATCACGAGCGTCTCCGCCTCGCCGCGCCAGCAGCGCGAGCAGGCCGATCTGCACCCCGAGCACGAGCGTGAAGCGAGCTTCGATCCCGGTGAAGCTGGCGGTCGTGTCCATCGTGACGAGGCCGGCGATCCCGCACACCGATGCGAGGGCGAAGGCACGCAGCAATGGATCGCGGCTGCGTCGCCATGCCTGCCACGCGACCACGAGGCTCCCTGCGATCAGGCCCACGTAGGCGCACAGGCCGAGCACTCCGAGCTTCAGCCAGAACCACAGCGCCGCGAAGTGGACGTACTGGCGGCCTTCTTCGTGTTCGACGGACAGGGGAGCGGCCGTAGCCTGCCACGGCACTCCCGTTCCGAGCCCCGTGATCGGGTGATGACCGATCTCGCTGAGCACGTTGGCGCGCTCGTCCAAGCGGTAGCGGTCCTCTTGATTGGCTTCCAGCTTGCTGGTGGAGAGCGAGGTTATGCGTTTCACGAGTGGCAGGTTTGACTGGAAGTGGATCGATCCCAGCAGCCAGATCGCTGCCGCGACCGCGAGGCCGGCCGGCACCAGCATCCGACGTCCCGTCGGCGAGGTGGCGAGCAGGAGCACGAGCAGAACGCCGAGCACCGCGGCGATCCAGAACGAGCGCCGATAGGAGAGCAACAGGCACGCGATCAGCAGCGGGCTGCCGAACAGCATCCACAGGGGTGGCTTGGCTCGCACGATCACCGCCACGAGCAGCGTCAACAGGGCGATCATGATCACCCAGTTGGCCGTCGGTTCGTAGTAGGTGAGGGTCGCCGATCCTTCGATCCGCGCGCCCAGGTGCTCGGACACCTCGCCCAGGCCCAGTACGGCCTTGACGATCGCGAGCGCCATCGCACCGCCCAGCAGCCTCGTGATCTGGCGCTCATCGAGCTCGAGGTTTGCAATCGCGATCGGGAGCAACAGCAGATAAGCCAGCACGTGCTCTGAGAAGATCGAGAAGCGCAGGCTCACGCCGGCTACGTGGCCGGTGACCGCGCCCGCGACCATCGCGAGCGCAAGCAGCGCGAGCGGAAGCGCGAGCGCTCGCGGCAGCCTCAGCGCTCGGCGATCGCGCAACACGTCGAGGAAAGCCGATACGACCACCAACCCGACGAGCAGATCGAGCAGTGAGAGGCCGCGGTACAGCTGGATGTAAAGGTGCGAGGTGAAGTTCAGAAGACCGAAGCCCGGACCCTCACAGAGGATCGTCAATGCAACGACGAGCGTCATTGTCAGCACTGGACGCCTGATCAGGATCACCGCTCCGAGCATTGCCAGGGGCACGAGTAATCCCGCGGTCCCCAGCTTGTGTACGGCGGCAGCGACCACCAGCGCGGTTGCCAGGGTGGCTCCGCCCGCGATCAGCGTCTCCCGACGGGGTGGCGCCGGCAGCCTCAGCCATCGCAGAACCACTGTAGTCCCGCCTCTAGTTGGACGTTCGCCGAAGGCTGGAGCCGCTTCTACGCGAACCGGCGAGTGCCTCTGCGCTCGGGTCAAGGCTTACAACTCGAGCCTCCGGGTTCTCGTCGAAGACGCGACCCGATCGACGGGCCTGCGCCTCGATCTCCACGTCGACCGTCGATCCAGCCGCCTCGTGGCGGCCGTAGCCATAGCCGTAATTACCGGTGTCACGCACGCCTGTCACGACGATCCCGACGGGCTCCACCATGTGGTGATCCAGGATCGAACGGGCAAGGCGTACCTCGTCGTGTGTGGTCCGGTCGACACGTGCTACGAGGATCGCGCCGTCGATCACGGGGTTGTTGAGCAGGACCTGCGCGTCGGCGACCGGATTCAGGGGCGGCACGTCGATGATCACCATGCTCCCGTCGGAGGCGAGCTCGGAGATCAGGTCGGTGACGCGTTGCGATCCGAGCAGCTCCGATGGATTGTGAGGAAGAGCGCCAGAGGGTAGGACGCGCAGATTGAGGAGGTCCGCAAGCGGATGGACGAGCAGCTCCTCCAGCTTCGCCGAGCCGGTGATCGCGGTTGTCACTCCCCTCGCCGCCCCCAGCTCAAAGGACCCGACGGTCGTGGGCCGGCGCAGGTCGAGCTCGACGAGTACCGTGCGGCGCCCACTGAGGGCGACCACGCGGGCCAGGTTCACAGCGACCGTGGTCTTGCCCTCGCCCGACACCGCGCTCGTCACCATCAGCGTGTCGAGCTGACGGGTCACGGCCGTGAAGTCGAGTGCGCTGCGCAGGATGCGGTAGGGCTCCAGCAGCTCCGAGGTATCTGCCTGTAGGTTGCGCGAGCGCGACTTGGGGATCGCGACGAGCGCCGGAAGCCGGTAGCCCCGCTCGAGCTCTCCGATCGTCTTGACGCGTCGATCGAGGGACTCAAGGAGGAAGACCAGCGAGAGCGCGATCGCCAGCCCGACCAGGAGGCCGATCGCGAGAGTCGCCGAGAGGCCGCCGCCGTTGGGGCTCGTGGGTGCGGTTGCGCTGCCGATGATGTTGGCGCCGCCGCTGGCGACCGCCTGCAGCGAGCCGAGGCGCTCCAGCGTCTGCTCCAGCGTTGCGCGTTCGGTCTGCGCGAGCGCTGCGCGTTCGGTCTGCGCGGGCGTTGGATGTTCCGGCGTGGCGACATGCAGCGAAGCGATCTGTCGCTGGATCTTCGTCGTCGCGGCCGCGACACCGGCGAGTTGCGCATTCGTGCGAAACGCGATGTACTGGGCCGCGAAGGCGTTGGCGAGGAGCGCTGACCCTTGCGGATCGGGTGTGGTGGCGATCACGTTCAGCACATCGGCGGTGGGCGCCGCTTCGACCTTGACCTCCCCCAGCAGTTCGTTGGTCGTGCTCCGCAGTTTCAGCTGGCTGCGGACCGCCTGTGCCACTTCGGCGGAGTGTGCGATCAGCACCTCGGTGTCCGCTTCGCGCTGTGGTTCGCTGCTGCCGGCGGTGGCGATGTTGAGCGCTGCGCCCGAGAGCGTGTTGTTCTGGAAGGCGACGCTGGCGGTCGCCGTGTAGGACTTCGCTTTGTGCTCGTGGGCGATGGCGAACACCAGCATCGTCGCCAGGACCACACCGGCGATCAGCCGCCAGCGGCTGCGCAGAATCGCGAGGTCGTCGGCGAGACCCTGACCACGGCCCCTGCCTTCAGGGGATGAGCCCAGCTTTGACTCAGCCCGATCGGAAGCGCTCATGCAGGCAGCCGGTTGGAGGCTTGAAGGCTTACGTGGACGGGGGTCCCTCTCATCTTAGGCTCCTATCGTCGACTCGCGGCGACGACTTGAGATCGCGCCGCCACGATCCGTC
Source organism: Solirubrobacteraceae bacterium (assembly GCA_036744995.1). GTDB lineage: Bacteria > Actinomycetota > Thermoleophilia > Solirubrobacterales > Solirubrobacteraceae > Palsa-744. Next base: position 12,774 of record DAIOGX010000021.1, read on the forward strand.
CGTCTGGGTAGGGCAACGCAGCGGGCCTCAATGATATCGCCCTCTTCGGCTCCTTCGTCGCATGTTGGGTGGACATGTGTCCGTCTCTGGGCTGCTTCGTTTTGTCAGGCCCTCTGGCGCCGATAGGAGCCGTGACCACGTTCCGGCCTGCTGGTCGTCGCACGTAATCCACAACAAAGGCACACCCGTCGCAAGGCGGGGTCGCAAAGCCAGGGGTCTCTCCGAGACGGCCCAGTTACTTAAGGAGAAGTTCGATGACGACCATCCGCGCTCGTCTTTGCCGAAGCTCGAGGACACTGCCCGCCGGGCTGATCATCGCCGCGTGCTTGATCGTGCCGACGATCAACGCGTCCGCCGGGGCAGCTGCTCCAAATGCCGGCGTCAGCAGCGCGGCCCGGGCCCGCATCGCTCGCATGGCCGCCCCCCGCATCAAGGTCGTCGGTCATAGGTTGATCTGGTCACGAGCCGAAGGGGTCAGCGCCTACGTGCTCGCCCGTCAGCCTCTCGGCCATGCAAGCGTTTACCGGGTGATCGCGAAGAATTCGATAACGCCGAAGCCCGTACCGGGCGCGACCGTTCGCTACCGCGTGAAAACCGATGTCTCCGGGAGCGCCTGGACGCGCGCGGTGACGATCACCTACACCGCGCGGGGCGGCATCGACAAGGCCTTCGGCGTCAGCTTCAACCCAAGCGAGTCGGGCTCCGCCGGGTCCGGCGCGCCCGTTGACAGCGCTGGCGCCGGCACTGGCGGTATCTCTGGGTCTAACTCTAAGTCCGGCAGTGGCTCTGGGTCCAAGAGTGGCTCCAGCAGCGGCAGTGGCTCGGGCTCAGGAAGTGGCTCGGGCAGCGGCTCGGGCTCGGGCTCCGGTTCGGGCAGCGGAGGGGGCTCCGGCTCGGGTGGCCTGGGCGGGCCGGTCGAAGAAGTGGCTCCGCCGCGGACCATGGCTTTAAAGGTGGGTTTGATTGGTGTCGGAGGGTGGGGCGCCACGCCGAGCGAAACGATCCGGAAGGCTACTGGGGTCAAGTACACGCGGGTGAATCCACTTTCTGAAGGGGGTTGGGGTCCGACCAGGGAACTCGTGAGCGAGGGGATCACTCCTCTATTGCTCTACGACCCCGACATGAAGGGGATGTCCCCGGCGGCGGTGGCTGAAGGCATCAAGAGCTTCCTCCCGATCATGCGTGAACTCGATCTCAGCGAACTTGAGCTTGGCAACGAGGTCTACTACCATGGCTCCACCGCAGTCGAATACGCAGCCCAATACCGAGCTGCACACGAAGCTCTTGCCGGTACCGGGGTCTCCCTCATAGCGGATCTGTGGGGCGATTATTACACCGGTACCGAATGGTCTCAGGTAGAAGCCGGCCGAGGCTGGTTCGTGGACTTCTGCAAAGCTCTTGGTGGCGTTCCCGACGCATGGTCGGGCCATTTCTACGGCTCGATGACCGCGGATGGTCCGCTCGGCGGTGGTAAACCATTCGGCTGGGCAAGCGTCCCCGTGATGATCGCCGACCTCAAGAAGGCGGGTGACTACGCGCTGCTGAACATCACCGAGGTCGGCCAGCCGACCTATCAGGGCGACGACGGCAACACGGCCGTCACCGAACAGGAACAAGCGGCAGACGTGAGGCAATACATCACGCAGGCCGTCGAATGGGGGCTCGCCTCGATCTACCTCTACGAGGCAATCGACACCGGCGAAGGTGGCTATGGACTCTATAGCTGGCCGCTCAAAGCCAAGCCATCCGCCGCTGTGTTCGCCGAAACCCTCGCAAAACTATCCGCCACGTAACCAGAAGGATCTTCCAGCCGGCTCTTCTGCCATAGCGCTGATCGTTAGCGGCCAGCCCGGCTCCAAATCGGTACTGGTAGGCTGTCAGCAGATGGCGCAGACGGGTGCTGTGACGCTGCAGATCAACGTCGCACCGACGGATTTCCCCCACGCCGTCCACATCCTTCCCCATCAGCTGCGCCAGTGGGGCGGGCAGGTGGATGAGATCCTCTTTACGTTCGATCTTCACCGAACAGTACGGGGCGGTCGCTTCGGAGAAGGATGGGAGGAGCGCCTCGCACCGATGCGGGCGCTGCTGGACGATCTCTGCCGAGGTCACCCACACGCGCGAATCTCTGAGGTCGACTACGGACCGGAGAAGATGAGCGGGGTCGCATCCGCATTCACCGCTGGCACGCCGATCCCCGCCAAGGACACCAAGGGCGCACCGCTTTACCCGTACTTCTATGGTCTACATGAGGCCTGCAACGACCTCGTCTTTCATCTCGATTCCGATCTCATGTTCGGCGGCTGTAGCCAGACGTGGATCGGCGAGGCCGTCGGTGTGCTCACCGAGAAGACTGACGTGCTCGCTTGTGCTCCACTGGCAGGCCCGCCGACCTCCGATGGCGCGCTGCGCCGGCAGCCGGCTCCGCGTATCGAGCACAGCTCGCTTGCCTTTCGCTTCCATACGGTGAGCAGCCGCCTGCTCCTTATCGACCTCGAGCGTCTGCGCGAACGGGTCCTGCCGCTGCACCTGCTCGGGCCGGGCCGCCAACTGAGCCGAGCCAAGGCGCGTCTGCATGGCAACCCGCCGTACAGAGCGGCCGAGCTGATAATCAGCGAGGCGATGTCCCGGACGGGTCTCTACCGGGTGGACCTTCTCGGTGCCGCGCCGGGCATGTGGTCATTGCACCCCCCGTACCGCTCGGAGCAGTTCTACGGCGCGCTCCCAGGCCTCATCGAACGGATCGAGACGGGGAATGTCCCGGAGGCCCAGCGCGGGGACTACGAACTAAACGACAGCATGTTCGACTGGTCGAGAGCTCGCCGTCGAGCGATACTACGCCGCCTATGGGCGTGAGCCTGCAGTGGCTCGCAGGGCGTCCACGGCGTCGAGCACGAAGCGCTCCTGCTGCTCGAGGTATGGGCGGCGGCGGAAAGATTGTGCTCGTTTATGCGCCCGAGCTACCCGCGCCGCTGTCTGCTCGGTCTCGCTCAGCGTGCGCGCCAAGGCTCTGGCCGCACCACCGGCGTCCCCGCGCGCAAACAGCAGCGCGTGCTCCTCGTCATGCATCCCCTCGCCGATGCCGCCCACGTCGGAGGCCACGAGCGGGACTCGCGCTAGGGCGCCCTCGATCGTGACGTATGGAAACGGCTCATCCCACGTGGAGGGAACGATCAGAGCGTGTGCGCGCGCAAGCACAGCGGCTGCCTCTGCCGGACCCGTCTGGCCGTGCCAACGCACCGCAGGCCCGACGCCGAGGCTCTCTGCCAGCCTGCGCAGCTCCTCGCCGTAATCGCCGTCCTCGGGGCCGACGATGTCGAGGCTCGCCAGCCTTCCAAAATCCGATTGCAGCAGCGCAAGCGCCTGGATCGCGACGGCGATTCCCTTGTACGGCGTGACTCGTCCGAGGAATGCGATGCGCGGCTCGGGTGCAGGCTCACGCTCGATGTCCGCATAGAGGTCGCCATAGGGCGGCGCTGGGTGGATCACCCGTTCGAGCACGGTTTCGACGAACGATGGCGGTGGCGCCATGCGTCTAATCGCCTCGGAATTCCATGTGATCGCGGTCCGCAGCGGCGCTGTCGGGTCGAGACGCAGCGCCGGAAGTGCGTTGAGCAGGCGACAGCCGGTCGCCCAGGCTATGCGCGCCGCTCCACGACGCGCCGGCAGCAGCTCGCGCAGGAACTGGTCGCCGAGAAAGATCCTTGCAAACCAGTGCTCTTCGACCCGAAAGGCAAGCGGGACGCCGCTGTCAGCAAGGATGCGCAGCGCAGCCTGGGGAATCGACGCGCCGTTCCAGATGTAGACGAGGTCCGGTTTCCACTCGATCGCTCGGCGTGCCTCGGCGACGGCGCGCAGCGATGCACGCGGTGCCCGTAGGGCACCGCGTGCATCGCTGGTCAGCAAAGCGAGGGTTCGCTGCACTTCGGATTCGATCGGTACGGACCCAGCTTCAAAGCAGCTCGTGAGTACCCTCACTTCGTATCCGCGCTCGCGCAAATGGTCAACGACTGACGCGCATCCGGCCTCATATCCACCCCTCACCACTGGCGGATATAGATTTGACACGATCTGGATTCTCATGAGAAGCTCCGGCCGTTCATCGCGCCTCGCGTGGTGATGTACGACCACCGTCGGTCGAGGATACTTGGCAAGCTCCCTGCTCGCCTTCCGTTCCGATCTTCACGGCAGGCTCTCGCGCGCCACGAGGATACGCAGGTCGTCCATGCCGAGTGCGCGCAGACCGAACAGCAGGGCCGGATAGCAAAGGCATGCGAACACCACGAGCACGGAAAGTGGTGCGCCGAGCAGCTTAATCGCCTCCAGCCCACCGGCCAGAAGAACGGCCGCTAACAGAGTACGTCCGATGCGACCGGGACTCGGAATGGGCGTTTCAAACTCCCGAAGGATCAACCAGAGGCTTGCGCCGCAAACGAAGACCTCGGTCGCCAGTGTCATCCATGCAGCGCCCATAAATCCGGCTATTGGCACCAGGATGAGGTTTCCAGCAACGTTGAATACAAGGGCCAGCAGACTTATCACCAGACGTCGCCGCTGCAGATCAAGAATGACGAGAAGGTTGTCATTCAAGTAGCCAAAGCATATAAATATGAAAGCGGCACCGAGGACTGGCAGGGCTGGCGCTGCACCCACGAATTCTTCTCCAAAGAACAGACGTATGAGAGGTGTGGCGGCGACGCTTGCGAAAGCCAATGCGCCGAACGAGGCGATGGCCATAATCTCGGCACTCAGCCGCGCCGTGTGTAGCAATCGTGAGCGATTCCGTGGCCACGACGCGGCCATGATGGGTGCCAGTGTTATCAGGATCGAGATCGGAACGAAGTGCGCTGCTTCGAGCACGTTATAGACGCTCCCGTACAGTCCCGCAGCCTTGCTGCCACGCAGGCTGAAAACAATCAGCTGGTCGATCCGTCCGTAGCAGAGCACCAGGACCCCCGAGATGCCGATTGGCAGGCCGTGACGTATCAGTGGGCCTATGCGTTGGCGTGACGGTCGCGGTCTCCGCGGGGCTGCGTGTAGTGCCGCAACCGCCTGCACGACCGATCCGATCGCATTGGTGGCCGTCAGAGCGATCGCCAGCGTGATCATGCCGCCCCCACCCCAGTAGATGACTGCCACTGCGATCGCCCACAGCAGACTCCTGAGCGTCAGCACGAGCATTGGTACGAGGTTGTTCACGCGGAGCTGGAAGACGAGCTGCAATGCCCCGACGCCGTTGAACGGCATTGTGATCACGAGGATCAGCCCGGCGATGAGCATCTCGTGGCTGTCGTGCAACAGCACGACGGCAACCGCCGAAAGCACCACGACAGGTCCGATCATGTAGAACCTCAGGAGCATCACGGCGCCGAGCCATTCGTGCTCGCTGTCGGGGTCGCGGGCGGCTTCGCGCACCGCCACGGTCTCCATCCCAAAGCTCGCGAAGTACCCGACCAAGGCGAGGATCGCGAGGATCGTCGCCCATTGACCGTAGCCTTCGCTTCCAAGGGTGCGTGCGACGAGCGCCGTTACGAGGACGCCCAACGCGAGGTTGACAACGCGCACCACGACCTGCATGGCGATGTCGCGGGCAGCGCGCTGACCGCTGACATTCACTGCGCTTGACATGAGCTGTGCCTGAACTTAGCCCGGTCGGCGTGCCAGGGAGAGATGTAGGTGGACGCGACTCTCGGTGGCGAGCCCGATCAGAGCGTCCATATAACAAGCAATGTAGCGTCGGAGCACGACGGTCATGATCTACGGTCTTGCTGACATGCAACTGCCATCCAGATGTCGAGTGCCGCTGAGCTGGCCGGCGGTTGCGCGGGCCTTCAGGCATCATGCCGCCTGTGGCACATGCTCCCCGAGACAAGCCGACGGCGGCGACGCTGTCGGCCTGCATCATCGCCCGCGACGAGGCCGGCAACCTTCCGGACTGCTTGGCGAGCGTCGCCTTCTGCGATGAGATCGTGGTCGTGGACTCCGGTTCCACCGACGCGACGGTTGAGATCGCTCGCGGCTTGGGGGCGCTGGTCGTTGCGCAGCCATGGCTCGGCTTCGCGGCTCAGCGCAACGTGGCGCTGGACCACGCAAGCTGCGAATGGGTGCTCGAGATCGACGCCGACGAACGCACCAGCGAGTCGCTGCGCACGGAGATACAGCGCTTTCTGGCGAACCCGCCGGACCGGGTGGACATCGCAGGCATACCGCGACGCGAAATCTTCTTGGGGCGCGCACTCGGACACTCGGCCAAGTACCCCAAGTACGGCCACCGCCTGCTGCGCCGGGGTACCTATCGACACGACGAGGACCGCACCGTCCATGAGGGCTTCGTACCTGTGGGCGTCGTTCAGCCGCTCCAGGGAGACCTGATCCATATGGTGGCGACGAGCTGGAGCGAGGCTGTGGGAGACGCGTGGCGCTACGCCCGCCTCGAGGCTGGTCAACTTCAAGCACGACGGTCGCTGCGGACATCGTTGAAGGGTGGGCTTTTGCGCCCGATCGTCAAGTTCGTGTATCGGCTCGTGGTGAACGGCGGCTGGCAGGACGGATGGCGTGGCCTGGTGTACATCTCACTCGATTGTGCAACGGACTCGGTGGTCTGGACGCGCCACCTATTCGGGTGGCGCGGTAGCGAGCGCGGACGCTCGGGGGTCGACGGAGACGCGCACTATGGTTCGCGAAGGTTCCATCGCGGTTGTGTGAGGGTCGTCGGCATCACTGCGGACCCATCGGTGGCGGTCGCGCAGGCGTGGCTCGAGCGCGCCCAGGAGGCGGGCGCGGACGCCGTCCTCGTCGCGCGCCTCTCGGCAGACGGGGGTGCGGTCCGCACTCGCCTGGTGTCCCGCCTCGGTCCCCTGGCGGTGATCAGGGCGCTCGACGCAGAGGAGCAGCTGCGCCCGATCGATGCCGTCGTGGCGTTCGGCTGGAGAGCCCGTCTGCTGCTGCGTGGTATCCCTCCCGGCCTACGTGGGGAGGTGCCCGAGATAACGCAGGAGACCGACCCCCGGACGGTGAACTGGAGAATGCGCGAGCATCCCGGTGCCGACACCGAATGAGACATCTCCGAGCCCTCTACCTCACCACGGCCGCTCCGGCGCTCAGCACCGGGAGAGACATGCGAGCATACGCATGCATCAGAGCGCTTGCCATGCTCGGTCCGGTGGACTTTGCCTATGCCCCCCACGATACGGACGAGCCGGACGAGGCATTCGCGTCGATCGAGAACGTCGAGTTTCATAAGATCAAGCCATCGCGGGGTCCTCGTCGCGCGATGCTGTATGCGGGCAAGCGCCTCCAAGGGATTCCCGCTCGTTGCTGCAGGGGCACAAGCCCCGAGCTCGTCGCAGTCGGCGAAGCTCTCGCACGCAGCCGTGAGCGAGGACGCGTGATAGTCGCCGACGGCAATTCGGCGACCGCTCTGATGCCGATGGCCATGGAGCTGCCGATCATCTACAACGCCCAGAACTTCGAGTCTGACTACGTGCGCAGCCCCATCGGGAACCATGCGCTGGCCCGTGCGGCGATGCGTCGCTACGAGCGGAAACTGATCGCTCGCGTATCGGAGTCGTGGATGGTAAGCCGCGCTGACGTGGAGTCGGCTCGTGGGCTGGTTCCGACCGCTCGGGTGCGTTATGTTCCGAACGTCGTCGACGTGACGGCGATAAGGGCCAAGGCAGCCAACCAAGGTGACGTTGGCAGCGACGATGTGCGACTTCTGATGGTCGGCGACTTCACCTACGCGCCCAACCGGCTTGGACGCGATCTGCTCGTTCACTCGGTCCTCCCGCTCGTCTGGCAGGCAATGCCCGAAGTCCACCTGACGCTCGCGGGGCGTGGGATGGACGATTGGCGGGCGCCCGACGAGCGCGTGGAGGTAGCCGGCTTCGTCGACGACCTCGCGCGCCTCTACGCGCAGTCAGATTGCGTGGTCGTCCCGATTACCGAGGGTGCTGGTTCTCCCATAAAATTCATCGAGGCCCTGGCCTATGGGATACCGGTGGTCGCTACGCCCAAGGCCGCCAGGGGCCTCGACGTCCTCGCCGGCGTTCACTATCGGGAGGGCGAGGACGCCCCGACGCTCGCCGGGGAGATCATCGACGTCCTGCGTGACGGGGGAGCGGACATGGCAGCGGAGGGCGTGCGCCTGGCAGAGCGTGAGTATTCGATCGAGTCCCTTGCCGAGCGTCTGGCCGCATGACCGCACCCCACCGATGGCTGGCCCTCGCTGCGGCGACGGCGATCGGTCGCCGCCACCCGTTCGTGCTCTGTTACCACGGGGTGGGATCGACCTCCGCCGTTGCGGATCCGCATGGTCTGTTCATCAGTAGCGAGATGTTCGAGCGCCACCTCGACCTGATCGCCGGGCGCGGCTACCTTGTGGTGAGCGTCGTAGAGCTCTGGCGCCTAATGCAGGGTGGCTTGAGCGCCGACCGCCGCGGAGCGATCACTTTCGACGATGCCCTCGTCAGGACCTCCCGCGAGGCGATCCCCACGCTCCTGGAGCGCGGGATGCCGTGCTCGATGTTCGTGGCCACGGGTCTGATGGGGCAGCCGCACCCCGATCTCGACGGAGAGATGATCATGACAGGCACTGAAGTCGCGGAACTGGCCGCGGCGGGTGTGGAGATCGGAGCTCACTCCGTTGACCATCCACACCTGGACCGAATGCGCTACGAGGACATCCTGGATCAGCTGCGTCGCAGCCGGGCGGTACTGGAGGACCTTACTGGCAAGGCGGTGACCTCGATGGCATATCCCTATGGGCAGGCCAGCGAGCAGACGATCCGTGCGGCTCGGGAGGCGGGCTACGAGGTTGCCTGCTGCTGCACGGGCCCCGGCCCTTGGCGGGCTCTCACGATCCCACGCGAGCCGATCCATCCGTCAATCGATGACCTGCGCCTGCGAGTGAAGATCGCAGGGCTCTACGGTCCCGTGCATTCGATCAAGAGTATTCACAGCGGTGAGCCGCCACAGAGGATCTGAACAAACGCTCGCTCTCGCGCTCGAACACGTACACCGACACACGGCCCGCAAACGGAAAACTGTGCTTCAGCTCGCCAGCTTGCGAATTACGACTATCGTCTGCCGGTAGTGTGAGTGCAGCCGAGGCACGCGCGTCGCGAGCCACTCGTCGGCGCTGTCGCAGATCCTTAGGAGGGTGTTCTCTGGAGCGAGCGGCAGACGCGAAGTGACAATGGCGGCGGGAAACGTTAGGTAATTCACCGGATGCAACTCGACGTCCGGGAAGTGCAGGCGCAGCCAGTCGCGGTCGTCCTGCATGAAGGAACGCTCATCTGGGGTATGGGCAGAGGCGACGAGCCGTGTGTAGAGACGAATCAAGGGGTTCTCCCCCTGTGGCTCCATGAACAGCATCGTGCCCCCTGGCGCGAGATGGTGCTCATAGAGGTGCGGCAGGAGCACACGGTAGTCGAGATGGTGCAGGATAGAGCGCCCGAAGATGCAGCCGAAGATGCCCTCCAGCTCGGTCGTCACATCTCCCAGTCGGTACTCAAGGCGACCGGGCTGCGCGCGAGCCTGCGCCTGTTCGATAGCGGTCTGCGAGAGGTCAATGCCGAGAACGTGGGCGGCCCCCATCTCCAGCAGCCGCTCTGAGCTCCGGCCCTCTCCGCAGCCCATGTCGAGCACTTGGCGATCAGCCACCGCTGCCCGTGTCAGGGCATCGAAGCGGTCCTCCGCGCGACGCGTGTTCGGACTCTGGAACACATGGGGGAAGCGACCGTGCCACGCGTGCATCGCTCCGTCAACATCATGCTCGTCGTAGGCTTGGCGCTCACGCTCTGCGCGCTCTCCGTCGAAGCCCGGCACCGACGATTGAGAACCCGCCTCCACCACCAGCGGCACTGTAGCAGAGGACTTTTTTTGAGCCATGATGAGCGGCGTGCAGAGACTCGATGCGGACTCGTCCCGACACCGTCTAATCTCCGACGCCGTGACGCTCAGCGGCCTTGACATCCTGTGCATCGGTGCAGCCGACTGGCATACCGACCTGCTCACCAACCAGCAGCATCTCCTGATACGAGCAGCTGAGCACAACCGTATCCTCTTCGTCGAGTCGCTCGGCCTGCGCCGCCCGCAGCTGGCGCCGCGGGATCTACGCCGGATGGGGAGACGACTGAGTGGCGCCTTGCAACCACTGCGCGAGGTTGACGGGCTGCATGTGCTCTCGCCTGTGGTTGTACCACTTCACTCCAATCGTCCGGTGCGCGCCGTCAACGCTCAGCTCCTGACGGGCTACGTCTCCTGGGCGGTGCGCAAGGTCGGCCTCCGCAGTCCCGTGTTGTGGTCGTTCGTGCCACAGGCCGAGGTCCTGCTCGACCGCCTCGATCTCTCACAGGTCCTCTACTACACCGACGACGACTACGCCGCCAAGGCAGGCATCGACACTGAGAGCTTCCTCGCCGCCGAGCGGCGCTTCGCGCGACGCTCGGACGTGATCCTGGCGAGCGCCCCGGAGCTCGTCACGCGCATGCGCGTCCTCAACGACAACGTCCTCTACGCTCCCAACGTGGCGGACACGCGGCTCTTCGCCGGGGCTTTGGAGGACGGGCCGATCGACCCGGAGCTGGCGGCGTTGCCGGGGCCACGGATTGTCTTCATCGGCGCCATCCTGGCCGCGAAGATCGACCTCGATCTCGTCGTGAAGCTGGCACGTCTTCGCCCTCATTGGACATTCGCGTTCGTCGGTCCGGTCGGGCCAGGGGACCCACGGACCAACGTCGATGCGCTGAGAGGGCTGGCGAACATCCACCTACTGGGTCATCGCCCCTACGAGCAGCTACCGGCGGTGCTGCGCGGTGCCGATGCCACCATCGTCCCCTACCTGCTCGATGGTGAGATGCGCAGCGTCTTCCCGATGAAGACCTACGAGTATCTGGCGGCCGGCCGGCCAGTTATCTCAACCCCGTTGGAGACGCTTGACGACATCCCTGAGGTGATCAAGGCCGCAACGGCAGAGGAGTTCGCCAAGCGTCTGCAGGAGGCAATGGAGACCGACAGCGACACTCTCAGGGCTGAACGCTCGCGGCTGGCGCAGTCTCACTCCTGGGAGTCGCGCCTGGACCAGATCGCCGACGCATTGGGCCCATCCGAGCCTGCTGCGGCGTCCCGGGCGGCGGACTGAGGCGCCACGCCATCAGGACGTCGCACCCTCGGGCACTCGCCTCAGCTCCTGCTCCAGAGCGCCGTCCACGAGCTCGTGAGCCTCGCGCTGCAGCCACAGCGGAGTTAGTGTATGCGTGTCGGCGGAGGTTCCGCGGATCGTCAGCTCGAGGTTCGGCCAGCGCTCCGCGCGGTCGAGCAGGCCCCGCGCAGCTAGTTCCCTGCGCAGTGGCTCTGCGCCGGTGAACAGCAGCAGCGCGCGCTGGTCACGATCTCTCAGTCTGTCGAATATGCCTGCCAGCGCTGTAGTACGGTCGACTGTCTCCTGCATCGAGCCGCCGAGCCGCTCGCGGACACGTCGGGGCGAGCGTGTGGCACGGCCCGCGAGCGCGCGAGCTGTTTCTAGATGGCGCGCCAGGTTGAGTTCGCCGTGGAGCACCTTGCGCCAAGTGGAGGCAAGTAGCAGTCTTTCCCTGAGCTCTCGCACACGTCGCACGCCATAGATGCCTTCATCCCAGATCAGGCTGCGTGGGTTGAGCATGATCACCGTCCCGACGCGCTCGTCGGCCAAGGCGGTGTGCAGTGACCAGTAAGCGCCGGCGCACAGGCCGAGCACGACGAAGCGTCCCGGCAGCCCGCGTGCGCTGAGCGTGTCGAGCGCCGCGCGGGCCTGGACGCCGTACGTCTGCGCGTAGATCGCGGCGACGTGCACGAGCATCGCCGTGTCCCCGTCGGAGTCGCCGATGCCCGCTAGGTCGAACCGCAGCGTCGGCACGCCGCGTACGGCCCAGCGACGTGCGATCTCGACCCACATGCGGTTGGGTCCCGTGTGGCGTTGAGCCCCGGCGTTCATCAGCACCGCGCAGAGCTCCCTGCGCTCGCCGAGTGGCTCGGTGAGAATGCCGAACAGCGGTCCGTCGGGCCCCTCTATATGTACGGGCGTCTCGCGTAGCTCGACGCCTGAGCGCAAGAGCTTCATATCCTCGCGAGCCGAAGCATGGGCCGCTGTCGCGTGAGGCGTCTCGCCCGCATCCTGCGGCAACGTTGCTGTGTTGGGAGCGCCCGCGTCAGCCTCTCCGTCAGCTTCTCTTTCGGCCAGCCACGAGTCCACGAGCTCGAAGACCGCCGTGGGCGGGCGGGCATCCTGGGGCTCGACCATCATCGCCGCATAGCCCGGTCCGTCCGCGACCGTCAGCGTGGTCTCGCTCCCCTCGAGAGCCTCACCGAGACCGTCGTCGACCTTCAGCCCGTCGCGGCCCAGCAGCAGAACTCGCCGTGGCCCCCGCGAGGCGCGTGAGAGCTCCCGGAGGTCGAGCCGCTCGAGCTCGGCGACCGTTTCAGCGCTCAGCAGGTAGCCGTTGGCTACGAGGGCACCGTCTTCAAGGGGCTCCGGCCCCTGCTTGGGGTCGGGCTGTCGGGGGTCCGGAATGTAGGCGACCTCCAGCGCCGAGAAGGCTCGCAGCTCCCGAACGAGAGTCCGTCCCTGGCCCGGCACGTGCCAGAGCACGAGCTCGTCGATCGGCGCACCGCTCAGCGCCGCACGGCAGGCCACCATCCCGCCCAGGCCGATGCCGATGCTCACGATCCGGGCGACGCTGCTGGTTTCAAGCAGCCATTGCGCCGCGCCGGCTACCGCCTGTGTCCACGTGTCCAGCTGTCCCGCATCGGTCGGGTCGCCTGCGCTGTCGCCGCTGCCGGGAAGATCGAACCGCAGCGTCGGGTAGCCGGCCAGCGCCAGGCGCTCGGCCCAATCGCGACGGCTGCGGTAGGAGCACATGTCCTCCCAGCCGAAGGGCGGACACAGCAGGACTGCGCTTCGCCTGTGCGGTCCTGTGCCCGGGTGGAAGATCGCGAACACAGGCGGGGTGCCCGCCTGCAAGTAGAAAGGTCTTGGCGTCTGTGAGGCGCTCATTCAAGAGCGATCTTGACACGAGCGCTCATGTTCACCGCGCTGATCCTGCCCGGTTCTGTTGAATCGTTGCTGCCGCTGGGCAGGAGCATCACGACGCGCTCGCCGCCGGGCTCGATCGAGAAGCCATCATCGCTCGCCACAAAGTCGGACGCGTGGATCTCCACGCCATAGGCAAGCCGCCTGCTCGAGAGTGCCAACCGCACAGTGCCGTCGCCCAGCGCCTGTGCCTGGGCGGTGAGGCCAAGCCGCTCGGGTGGCTCGCGCTCGAGCGGTCGCCCCGCGGGGAAGCGCATGGCCTGGGAGAGGATCCCCGCACCGTCGCTCTCGCCCTGCTTCCCCGCACCGTCGCTTGCGTCCTCCTCGAGCGTGACTACGATCGCGTCCTGCGCCGGCGGCCCGAAGCGGTATGCCCAGGCGGCGTCCACAAAATGGCCGATGACCGTCTCGACGTTCCACTCTCCCTGGCTGTGTGGTTCGAGCTCGACGGGCACACGAGCCTCTCCCACGCAGTGCTCGCGTTCTCGATAAAGCGCCACGCGCAGCGACGCGCTCAGTGGCACGGGGCCGTCGTTGGCGACGTGAGCGACGACACCGCCGAGGTTCTCGTCGATCGTCCACACGGCGACCGGCGCGAGCGCGCGCTTGAGGTGGTGATAGGCGAGCTTTGGTCTGCCCCGATGGTCGATCAGGCCCCACCCGGCGCCGGGCAGCAGGTCGTGCAGCCACAGCACGAGTCCACCGCCGCACGGAGAGCCGGCACGGCGCCACTCGCCGAACACTTCGGCCAGGATCTCCCCGGTGAGCGCGCGCGAGAGCTCCAGGTAGCGTGAGCGATCGACGTGGCGCAACTCCGCCACGTCGACGTCGAACAGCAGTCCTAGGTAGTGGTCGCGGATGTCCTCGAAGTCCCAGTCGGCTTCGTTCTCGCGCGGAATCCCGGCCTTCCACAGCGGATGGTGGCCGGCGAGCCGTCCAGGCGCTTGCGGCAGCATTTCCTCGATCGCTTGCTCGCTGGGCACGTGGGAGAAGGCCAGGCACTCCGCGGCGAAGCGCACGCCCGCACGACGGACGTCCTCCAGCGGCCGCCGGTAGCAGCCCACGGCGTAATAGGTGCCGATCCCGCGGTCGGGGCGGAACGGGAGATCGCCCCCGCACGGCGCCGAGGGGACGTAGACGGCGTCCACGCCGCTCTCGCGGACGAGCGCCGGCAGCAGCTCGCCGAACAGCTCGCCGCGCCCGAGTGAGGCGTCAAGCCCCATCATCGCCGCCTGCTGCTCGACCTCGCTGTTGCCGCACAGGACGGCCAGGCTCGGACGTCCCCCGAGCGCCGTCAGCACGTCGGCCGCCTCGTCCTTGACGCTCGCGCGGAACTGCTCGTCGGCGATCGGATAGTCGAGGTTGGCGAACATGAAGTCCTGCCACACGAGGATGCCGAGCTCATCGCAGAAGTCGTGGAAGGCGCTCGTCTCATATGCGCCGGTGCCCGGCAGGCGCAGCATGTTCATGCCGGCGTCGCGCACACGGTTCAGTTCCGCGCGCAGCTCATCCTCCGGGGGGGCCTGTCCGATTGAGTCGATCGGGGTCCACACAGCCCCGCGGGCGAACACGCGGACGCCGTTGACGTGCAGGTCCAGCCCCTCCCGTTCGACGTCGTGATCTGGCGCTGCTCCAAATGCGAGAGCCCGAAAGCCGACTCGGCCGCCGTGCAGAACGGTTGGCTCGGGGGTGCCGTGCACGACGAGCTGAACGTCGTGCAGGGCCGGCTCGCCATGGGTGTGCGGCCACCACCGCGCCACGTCCGCAACGCGCAGCTCGCCGCGGGCCGTCAGGTAACCATCGCGGGAGTCGCTTGTCGCAGTGCCGGGGTCATTCGCCCCATCGAGGGCTAGCTGCGCGCGGTGAGATCCCGAAGGCCCGTGTAGCTCGACCTCCACGGAGCTCACCTCTGTCTCGCCCAGTGGACGCAGGCGCGCCAGCACCGACAGCACTCCCTCCTCGCCTTCGAGGCGTGGCCGCAGCGTGAGCTCCTGGACCTCCAGGTGCCGGCGGCGCTCGAGTCGCACCGCGCGCCATGGACCCACGGCCGCCGGTCCGGGCGCAATGCCGGGCAGCCGGCCGAGGAGCATCGTGCGAAAGAAGCGCAGGTTGCCGTTGGAGACGAGTCTTGTTCGCCAACGCGCACGCGGGCGGCGGCGGATCTCGAGCAGCGGCGCCAGCGCGCGAAAACGGATCGCAAGCTCGTTGTGCTGCCGCAGGCAGGCGCTGACGTTCAGCTTGTGGCGGGCGAACATGGAATCGCTAACCAGCAGCAGCTCGCCGCCCAGGTACACCTCGGCGACGGTGGCCAGTCCGTCCAGGCACAGCCACAACTCCTCGCCCTCGCTCGCGGGGGCGGCTTCGAAGCTCGTGCGAAACCACCAGTCCTCGGCGTCGAAGTCATACCGATCGCCGGTTTGCCACAGACCGGCGTCGTGCAGCGCGGCTGCCGCCGTGCCCGGAACGCGTGCGGGGATCCAGTTGAGAGAGTCGATGCCCGCGGCGTTGACGTGCAGGTCCGCAGACGCCCGTGCCGCCTGCCAGTTCGCCGACAGCTCGCGCAGCTCGTGGCCGTCCACGCAGGCGAGGGTACTCGACGCCGGCGCCACCACCCGGTCAAGCGGTTGCGTCATCGAGCCGGCCCATCGCCTCGTCCCATGCCGTGGTCAGCGCAGAGAGCGTCTCGCCAGGATCGAACGCACGGCGACGGGCAAGCCTGAAGGAGAGAACCTTGCAACCCTCCACGATCCTTTGAAGCGCCTCGCAGGCGCGAGCCGCCTCGTCACCGAGCAGCCACTCGGCTTGGGTTCCAGCGACCTCGAATGCAGAGCCGGCCATCCTCACGGTCGCAAACGCGTACGCGTGATACTCGCTGGCATCGCCCTCCAGCAGCCGCGGCAGGTCGCGCTCGAGCTGCGCGGCGAAGCGCAGGAACGGGTTCGTGGCCGGCCGGTGCGCGAGATGGCGGCGAAGCAGCGCTTGGGCGGCGTTGCGCAGATCTTCGTCCCGCAAGGCCCGGCCGGCATCGAAGCGCACCAGCTCGGTGTAGGGAGGCAGGACGTCATCGGAGAAGTCTCGCCCGAGGCGAAAGACGCCCCGGTAGTCCTCGCCGGCGAGCTCATACAGCCCCGTGGCATGGAAGTAGCGCAGCCGTTCGCCCGCGGGGTCGATGCCCTCCACCACCACCGAGGTCTTGACGTGTTCGCTGCGGTAGCTGGTGGCTGCCGTATCGGGCAGGTACCAGGAGTCCAGCTCGACGATCAACGTCCGGCCCTCGGCAATCTGCTCGGCAGCCTGCTCGGGCAGCGGCCGGTAGGGCTGCATCTCGTGCACGTCGACCCCGAACAGGAGCTCGAGGTCCTCGACGAACGGCTTGAAGAACGTCCACTGGTCGCCCTCGAAGTCCATCCGCACCGTGCAGCCCATCGTCGCCAGGGGCTCCTCGCCGCGGGCGTGCAGAAGCTCGATCAGGATGTCGGTGTAGCAGTTGGTTTCCGCGTACGTTCGCTCTGGGGCGTGCAGCTGGTGGGAGCGGTAGGCCGCCGGGTCGAGCTCCAGCAGGCTCACGAGTCCTGTAGCCGAGGCGCTCATCGTTCCCAGAGCCGGTCGCGTACATCGGTCGGCCACGCCTGGATGTCGAGCCCGTGCTCGCGGAACAGCGCGATCGTGATCCGCTCGAGGCCGAATCCCAGGCAGGCGGTGTGCGCTTCGGCGCCATCGGCAAGCCTGATCCCATAGGCCGAGGTGAAATGGTCCTGGTGGTAGTTGAACGAGGCCACGGCGGTCGGCTCGGGGCCGGCGATCTGGGTCACCACCTCGAACTTCAGCTGCTGCTCGCGCTGGCTGGCGGCGAGCATTCGACCGCTGCGCCCGAAGAACGGATCGGTGGCGATCTCGAGCTGGACCTGCAGGCCGATCGCGCCCAGCAGCTCGACGGCGCGGTTGCGCCAGAGATCGCGCCACGCCTGGACGGTCTCGGGCTCGCCTATGCGGACTATCTCACGCTGGTGAAATATCTGCAGGCGCGCCGGATCACCGGAGGGCTCGTGACGAAAGACATAGGAGCTGCCGGCATCGATCGTGACGCCGCCGGCAGGCAGCGGACCGCGGGCGGCGATCGCCGGATAGACCGGGTAGCAGGCTGCCGGCGTGAGCACGAGATCGGTCATGCCCTGGAACTCGCTCCAGTCCTCGTGACGGCTCGCGCGCTCGTACTGCTCGGCGGCTTGGCCCTCTGAGCCCGTGAACGCGAAGATGCTGCCGGCGAGATGCGGAAAGGATTTCAGGTAGCCGACGGTCTCCAGGTCATGGCGAGACATGACCGGGGGGAAGCGCAACTGCTCAGGCTCCTCATCGCCGCCCGCGCGGGTGACGAGGGCGGCGACCCGCTCGCGCACATCCTCGAAGTCGCCACCGCGACCGTACACGCCGGGCACGCCGGTCTCGATCAGCAGGCGACGCTCGACGAGCTCGGAGAGCAGCGCCGCCTGGTCGGGACTGGCCGGGCGAACGCCCGGCATTAGACGTCCTTGGCGATCAGCAGCAGGCTGGCGTT
>DAIOGX010000022.1:0-29717 GCA_036744995.1 Solirubrobacteraceae bacterium
TCCGCCACGGTGGCGCCCACGCAGGTGAAGTGCGCCATCGCCTCCAGCCCGTACTGCTCGCGGATGCGCTTGACGATCTCGATCGTTTTGCCCCTGGTGGAGCCACCGGCGCCGTAGGTGACGGACACGAACGACGGATCCAGGCCGCGCAGCTCGGCGAGCGACGCGCGCAGGTTCTCCTCCCCTGCCTCCGTCTTGGGCGGGAAGAACTCGAAGGAGAACGTCGGGGTGGGCGGGTCCTGATCCGCGAGGATCTGATCGATGCGCATCCGCTGATTATGCAGACCAGCGCTCGGGCTCGCCGGCGATGCGGCGGATCTTCCCCACGGCCTCCAGGTGGGTGAGGTAGCCGAGGATCTTCGACAGCAGCCAGTGCGCGTTGTTGGAGGACAGCGAGTCGCCGTACACATGCGGGACCACCTCAAACGCCGTCAACTCGTGCCCGCTGACTGCCCCCAGCACGCTTTGCAGGCGTTCGTCGATCAACGTGCGATTGCCGTTGATATGCGCCTGCACATCGGTGAAAGTGCGCCCGTGCCCAGCCAGACACAGGCGCGCGTCGAGCTGCTCGACGACGCTCAGCGAGGACAGGAATTCGCCGACGGGATCGGGGGAGTAGCCGTAGTCGAAGTACAGCGATATGCGCCCCAGCAGGTGGTCGCCGGAGATCAGCACGCGGCGCTCCGGCTGAAACAGGCACACGTGCGAGGGGGCGTGCCCCGGTGTCTCGTAGACCACCCACTCGCCGAGATCGCTGGCCACGGTGACGCCCGCCAGGAGATCGCGGTCGGGCTCGATCGGCCCCGCGATGCCGGTCCCGCGCGAGCTGCGTTCGGAGGCGAAGCGCAGCAGCGGCTCCTCGGGAACGCCGCTCTGGCGGGCGACCTCCACGCGCCGGTCGAACACCGCGTCGGGATCCTCCACCATGCGCGTGAGGTGGGCGTGGTTGGGGTGCATCCACACCTCGCAGCCGGCCGCCTGCGCGATCGTGGGCGCCTGGCCGCAGTGATCGGAGTGCGCGTGCGTGCAGACGATCAGTTGCGCGTCCTCCAGGCACAGGTTGCACATGGCGAGCGCCCGCTCGAGGTTCGCCATCGACTCGGGCTGGTGCATGCCGGTGTCGAACAGCACGAAGCCCTCGCCGTTGGTGACCGCCCAGGCATTGCAGTGCGGAACGCCGGGCCATGGCAACGGCAGACGCAGGCGAAAGACGCCGGGCAGCACACGCTCACCCCGCCCCAGCTCGCGCTTGTTGGACGGTCTTCGATCGGTCAGCTCGGCCACGCGGCGGAGACTAGACTACGTATCTCCGGCGGCGCGAAAAGGAGAAGAGCAGATGGCCGAGGAGGAGAGCGCGAGCAAGGCGGCCACGAAGGTGCAGGAGATGGCGGCCAGCGTACAGCAGGCGAGCGCGCGTCGCGGGCGCATCTCGGGGAATAAGGCCGAGACGGTGGCGCGGCGCTATTTCGAAGCGATCGGTGCGCATGACCTGGATGCGGCCGTGGCAATGTGGGCGGACGGCGGACGCGAGCATGTTCGCGGCCAGGTGGACGTCACCGCGCCAGAAGGCGTGCGCATGTTCATCGGGGACGTACTCGGCGCGCTGCCGGACCTGCGCTGTGAGATCGTCGCGACCACGACCGAGGACGACCGCTGCGCGCTGCAATGGCGCTTCAGCGGCACGTTCGCCGGGCCGGGAAGCTTCAGCGGCGTCGCCCCGACGGGCTCACCGGTCGTCCTTGAAGGCATCGATCTGCTGACCGTGCGCGACGGGCTGATTCAAGCCAATGACGCGTTCACCGACTCGATGACGTTCGCCCGCCAGATTGGGATGATGCCGCCGCAGGGCTCCCCCGCCGAGCAGACGATGACGGGCGCGTTCAACGCCAAGACGCGGCTGACGAGCGGCCTCGCCGCCGGCGAGGCAGAGCTGGTGGCCGAGGGCGTGTGGGTCGTGCAGGGCCAGCCGGGAAGGTGCAACGTGTACCTGATCGAGGACGACGGCGGCGTGACGCTGTACGACGCGGGCGCACGCACGATGACCCGCGCGGTGGCGAGCGCTGGCGCAAAGCTGGGCGGGATCAAGCGAATCGTGCTCGGCCACGGACACACCGATCACCGCGGCACTGCGCCCGCGCTGGGCGTGCCAGTGCTGTGCCATCCGGATGAGGTGGAGGACGCCGAAGGCAGCGGCGGCTTTCGCTACTGGCCTGCCGACCTGGCGGGGCTGCCGACCCCTCAACGTCAGATCCATCGCGTTCTGCATCGGATCGCTTGGGACGGCGGGCCGGTGAAGATCGCCGGCACCGTCGCAGAGGACGATGAGATCGCCGGATTCCGAGTCGTCCACCTGCCCGGCCATGCCCCCGGGCTGATCGCCCTGTGGCGAGAGTCAGATCGCCTAGCACTCTGCAGCGACGCCTTTTACACCCTGGACATGTGGGGCCGTAGCTGCCCGCCGCGTCTGGCGTCGTCGATCTACAACTTCGATACCGAGCAGGCGCTGGCGAGCCTGCGAAAGCTCGCGGCACTGGAGCCCGCCGCGGCATGGCCGGGACATGGCAAGCCGGTGACTGGCGATGTGCGCAGCCAGCTCGAACGTGCCGCTGACACAATCTGAGCGTGGGTAAGCGCGATCGCCAGCGCGAGAAGCTCAGGGCTCCAAGCAGCGACTACAACGACGCACACGGCAACACGCTGACTCTACGCGGCTCGCTCACGCCTGGGGCCAGGCGCGAGTATGCACAGGCGCTCTCAGGGTGGGGATCCCGCCCACCCCACCCGCCCCATCCGCCCCGCCCTTCCAACACGCAGGAGGATGCCTGGCAGCGGGCGGTCGAGCTGCTGTTCGAGCGGCTGGCCGTGCGCTGGGTGATCGCCGGCGCACCGATCGACCGCCAGCGCGAGCTGCTGGCACGCTTTCGTGTGGCGTCCGTCGAAGAGCGCGCGTGGATACGCGAGGCGCTGCGCGAGCACTGCGCAGAGCACTTCCCCGACGTTCACGCGCCCTGAGCCCTAGGCGGGATCGAGCAGCTCCAGCCGCGGCCCATGCGAGTTGCCCGCCGCGATAAACCGCGCGGTGGCGGGACTCAGCACAAACGCCTGCACCTCCCCTCCCTCGCCGCGCACCTCCACGCGCCGTCCTTCCTCATGCACGGCGATCACCGTGCCCTGTTCAAAGCCGCCGCCGAAATGCGCGATGCGCGCGCGGGCGCCGATCCTGGGGACGGGTCGCGAAGGGCCGAGCATGCGCTCGATGCTACGCGGTGAGGTTCGACGCGCACGACCTCGCATAACCCAGTACGACCGATGCGCACGGGGCCTGACGCGCACGACCTCCCCGACCGATACCTTCCGGTCGATGCCACGTCGCACCAAGATCGTCGCCACCATCGGGCCAGCCTCGCGCGAGCCGGAGACGCTGCTGGAAATGATCGAAGCTGGAATGGACGTCGCGCGTCTTAATTACTCGCACGGCACGCTCGACGAGCACGCCGAGACGGTGCGTCGCGTGCGCGACGCGGCGGGGCGCGCCGGGCGCCCGGTGGCGATCCTGCAGGACCTGCCCGGCCCCAAGCTGCGCATCGGACCGCTGCGCGAGGACGTGGTCGAGCTGACGGCCGGAGAGCGGCTGACGATCACCGGCGGCGAGACCGACGAGCTCGGCGACGCCCAGCACATGAGCATCACGTGGGAGGGGCTCGCAGATTCGATGGCGCCGGGAGAGGTGATGTACCTCGCCGATGGGTCGGTGCGACTGCGAGTCATGGAGGTCCGCGCCGCGGCGCATCAGGTCGAGGCCGAGGTCGAGGTCGGCGGCGCGGTTGCCTCGCGCCAGGGGCTGAACATCCCCGGGCCGATCGACGCGCTGCCGTCTGTACCCGAGGAGGACCTCGAGCTGTTGCGCCACGGCGAGTCGATCGGCGTCGACATGGTCGCGCTGTCGTTCGTGCGCCGCCCGGAGGATGTCGAATTCGTACGCACCCATACGCGTCTGCCGCTGATCGCGAAGATGGAGAAGCCTGAGGCGGTCGAGTGCGCCGAGGAGATCCTGCGGGTGGCTGACTGCGTGATGGTGGCCCGGGGCGATCTCGGGATCGAGATGCCGATCGAGCGGGTGCCAATTGTGCAGAAGGAGCTCTTGAAAATGGCCGGTCGGCTGGCTCGGCCCTCAATCACGGCCACACAGATGCTCGACTCGATGGTCTCCTCCTCGCGCCCTACCCGAGCCGAGGTGGCCGATGTGGCGAACGCGATCCTCGATGGCACCGACGCCGTGATGCTCTCCCAGGAGACGGCGATCGGGGCCTATCCAGTCGAGGCCATCTCGATGATGGCGGCCGTGGCCGAACAGACCGAGGCGATCGCCCCCTACGAAGACTGGAATAACTCACGTGTGCATCGCCGGTATTCCGACCCGGCGTACACGCTGGCCCACAGCCTGTGCGTAGCTGCCCGCGAGCTGGACCTGGAGGCATTGGTAGTGCCAACGCTGTCCGGTCGCTCGGCCCGGCTGGTGTCGGCGCATCGCCCGAACGTGCCTATCTATGCGCTCTCACCTGGTCGCGAGACCGTCCGCCGATGCGGGCTCATGTGGGGCGTACGGGCGGCCTCGATGAGACGTCACGAGACAACCGAGGCCCTGATCGCAGACGCCGGTCGACGTGTCGTCGAGCTCGGCTGGTGTGAATCCGGGCAACGAGTCGGCATCACCGCCGGACTGCCCTCCGGCAAGCCGGGCACCACGAGCCTCGTGCAGATCCAAACGCTCTGATCAATCGGCCGCGCCGACCCCGGTGTGGCCGTAGAACTCCGTTTCTTCGAAGCCCAGCTCGGTCACCGGCGCATCGCCGTACATCCACTCGCGCGCGATCCTGTGCCAGTTGGCGTGCGCGCGCAGCTGTGACAGCACGGCAAGCGTCAGCACCTCCATGCGCCGGCCGAACAGATGCTCCGGGCGCATGTCCTGGTGGCGCATCTCGCGGAAGTGACTGCTCCGCGGGTCGGAGCTCTCGATCATCACTTGCGTCGCGATCTCGGGTGTCAGCTCGACCGTTTCGTCGGCGGTCGTGTACCACCAGATCGCGTCGTTGATAAACGCCAGCAGGTGATCGGGGTCGACCCGCTCGGGCTCCGGTAGGAATCCCGACTCCGCGAGCAGCTCATGCAGCGCCTGAGCGTCGCCCTCCACGACCGCGCGCTGTGCGGCGAGCTCCATCTCTACCGCGGGGGCGTCCATGCGCTTGAAAAGTCCGAAGTCCAGGAACGCCACGCGACCGTCGTCCAGCAACAGGAAGTTCCCGGGGTGTGGATCGCCCGAGAACTGCCGGTGGCGGTAGAGGCAGCCGAGGAAGAAGCGGAACACGATCTCTCCGATCCGGTCGCGCTCGGATTGCGGATAGCTCTTCAGCTCCTCGAACCCGGTCCCGCGCACGAACTCGGTCACCAGCACGCGCTCGCGCGACAGCCCGCTCACGACGTCGGGCACGACGATGAACGGATGCCCCTCGTATATGCGCGCGAGCGAACGCTGGTTCTGCGCCTCGAGCTCGTAGTCGAGCTCCTCGCCGATCCGCGCCCTGATCTCCTCGGCGATCGCCTTCACGTCCATCCCCGGGGTCATCCGCTTGAGCAGCCGCATGATCATGTCCAGGTTCTGCATGTCCGCCCTGACCGCAGCCGCCACCCCCGGGTACTGCACCTTGACCGCCACCTCGCGCCCGTCGTCCTTGAGCGTCGCCCGGTACACCTGTCCGATCGAGGCCGCCGCGATCGGCTCTTCGTCGAACGACTCAAACACCTCCGCGATCGGCTCTTCCAGATCGTCCTCGATCACACGCTTCATCTGTTTGAACGACACTGTCGGCGCAGCGTCGCGCAGCTTTGCCAGCTCGCGCTGGAACTCCTCGCGGTGCTCCTCTTCCACCAGGCCGACGTCCAAAAACGACATCACCTGACCCAGCTTCATCGCCGCGCCCTTCATCGTCCCCAGCACCGCCACGATCTGCTTCGCGGTCTCGAGCTGGCGCCTGGCCATCGCCTCTTCTGAGGCCTGCTCGCCGCGCGTCACGTTCGCCGCGCGTGTCCCGAACTGCTTGACGGCCTCGCTCGCCGCGAGCTTGCCGACCGTCGCCGTCCTGCGCACGCGCGATGTTTGGATCTTCTTGCTCTCGTCGCGTGCCATCCCACTCTGCATCCTACGAACCGCAGCGCACCCGAGGCGCTTGGCCGGAGGCCAAGACGGATTCCCGGCGAGGGATCTACGCTTTGCGCTCGACCCGCGACCCAGGCACGATGTCGTCCTTACCGTCCTCCCAACGCACCCAGGCCTTCTTGCCACCGTCGTAGTCATCGCCGAGCAGGATCAACGTAGCCGGCTCGCCGAGCGCTGTGCACGGCTCTGAGCCCTGCGCGTCCAGGCCCCGCCAGATGCGGATGAAACCGTTGTCCTCCCACTCCCGCGCGACGGTGGTTGCTCCGGTGTGACCCGGGTAGATGACCGTCTCTCCCGGCAGCTCCATCAGCGTGCCCATGATCGAATCCCTCAGGTCCGTGTACGTGGTGTGGCCGGGTGCCCTGACCCCGCCGACTGAGCCTCTGAAGAGAGTGTCGCCCGTGAACACAACCGCCTCCCCACCGATGAACCCGCCGGGCGCCGTACTCGCGGCTGGGCGCGCCGGTGTCCGACCACCGCCTCCACCTCCGGCGGCGCCGCCCTGCGCTCGATTCCCGACCAGGAACGAAAGCATCCCGGCAGTGTGTCCCGGCGTGTGTAGTGGGCGCACCTCCAGTGTGCCGAATTGCAGTGTCTCACCGGCCTGTATCGTGCCCGTCGCGACCGTATCCGCTTTTCCCGCATCACCGTCATCCGCTGTGGCACCGCCCGCGGCAGCGAGGAGATCGCGCTCGATCGGGCTGATCAGGACCTCGATCTTCGGCCAGCGCTCACGCAGCGCGCCCGCCTCGCTGACGTGATCGAAGTGGTGATGGGTCAGCAGCACATGTGTAGGCGTCATTCCACCGCGCTCGGCTGCTTCGATCAGTGGCTTGACCGGACCACCGGCGTCAACGAAGAATGCGGGTCCCCCCTCGCCGTCGGCGACGAGATAAGTGTTCGACAGGAACTGCTCATGCATCGCGCGCTCCACAATCATTGCGGCCATACTTGCACGAAGGCTGTTCTGTGGCGCGCCCGGGAGGTTCCGGCACGGACATCTTGGCCATCACACATTTGATTTGGCGCCCCCTCGATCGAACGGTAGGCTTACCGCCACAGCCAGTCCGCGTAACCGTTCAATCCGGGACTCGAGGAGGACATGATGTTCAAGCGGCATGCGATCACAGGACTTCTGCTCGGCCTTGCCATGTTGATCCTGGTTGCGGCCTCGGCCTCCGCCTATCTGTACAAGAAGCCGGCCGGCCACGACTGCGGCAAGGTGACCTTCACCGGCGGCTTCGGTGGCCCATCGCCCTCGAACGTGCCCAAGAACGCGGTGCCCCAGATCCACACCTTCATCGTCCACGGCACGATCTCCTGTGCGACGGCCAAGCGGGTGATGGCCACCTTCGAAAAAAGCTTCAACACCCCCGCGGGCGGGTCCAAGGGCGTCTCCCCGGCCGGTTGGAGATGCGCCTTCAGCAAACAGGTCAAGGGCCAGGAGTGCACCAACGCCAAGCACGTCGCGATCAGCAACGGCATCGTGTACGTGGTGCCGAAGTAGAGCGAGCGCCTGGGATCCCAAATGGCCCTCATTCACACCTGCTACCGCATCACGGACATCGATCGCTCGGTGGCCTTCTACAACGCTCTCGGCTTCGAGGAGATCGGCCGCATCCCGATCAAAGACGAGGCGATCAACGTGTTCATGAACCAGCCCGGTGACGGCGACATGCCGCGCCTAGAGCTCACATACAACTTCGGCGTCGACTCTTACGACATCGGCAGCGGCTACGGCCACATAGCGATCACCGCCGATGACCTCGACAGGACGCTTGCCCGCCTCTCAGAGCAGGGAATTGAGCCCGAGAAGCCGCCCTACAGCGTGCGCGATGGTGGCTCGCGACTGTGCTTCGTCAGAGACCCCGATGGGTACCGGATCGAGCTGATCGAGCAATAGGGGATCGGCGGCGGGCCGGCCCGAGACAGCGGCTCGGGTGAGAGAATCCCTTCGGGTTCTTAGGCGAGTACGCGTCCGCTGAACTTGCGCAGGCCGAGCGTGAGGAAGGTCGCGCAGAAGCCGATCAGTACGGGGTAGACGATGTACAGGTGCATGTGCGAGGCGTGCGTCAGGCCCGCGCGCATGCCCTCGGTCACGTAGATCAGCGGGTTGACCAGCACGAGGATCTGCAGCCAGTGCACGCCGCCAACCTGCACGGGCGAGAGCTTCGTCCACTGATAGTAGGTCCCGCCCAGGAACGTCAGCGGCAGCACCACGAAGCCGAACATCAGGCCGAGGTTGCGCGCCTCGAACAGGGTCCCGAGCAGCAACCCGAGCGAGGTCATCGTCACGCACGCCAGTGGGATCAGCGTGAGCACCACAGCCCAGTGGACCGACAGGTGGGCTTCCACGCCCTTGGCGTGGATGACCGCGGCGATCGGGAACACGATCAGCGCGGCGATCAGCCCCTGCGTGGCGCCCGAGAGGACCTTCGCCACGGCCACCAGCCAGATCGGGCAGGGCGCCTGCACGCGGTCCTCGATCTCGCGTGTGTAGCCGAACTCCTGGGCCATCACCATCGCCACCGCCTGGATGCCCTGGAACATGATCGAGATCCCGACCACGCCCGCCACGAGCACCGTGGCGAAGTCCGACTCCGAAGCCCTGGCCGCCGCGCCGCCGCCGGTCCCGCCGCCGCCGATCCCCTGACCGATCGTGGGGAACACGTACAGGAAGACGAACACCAGCAGGAACGGCTGCACGAGCGTGCGAATCACGAACTCCCACTTGTTCTTCCACAGCACCACCAGATCGCGCAGGATCAGCGCGAGCAGTGCCGAGCGGCTCGCCGCCATCATCGAGCGCGCCGGGCGGATGTCGATTGGCGCGTGCGCCGGCGAGGTCTGAGGGGCGGCCGCGGTAGCCATCAGTCGCGCAGCTCCTTGCCCGTCAGGCTGATGAACACGGTCTCGAGGCTCGGCTCTGACACCGACAGGTCAGCCAGGTCGAAGCCGGCATCCTCGGCCGTGTTGACCACGCGCGGCACCAGGCGCTCGGCCCCCCTGACGTGCAGCTCCACCCCGCCGTCGATCGCGCGCGTGCGCGTTACCTCGGCTATGTCCCGTGCCAGCCGTTCGGCCAGAGCGTCCATGTCACCGGCTGCCTTGACAGTCACGATCGTGTCCGCGCCCACCGAGCGCTTGAGCGCCGCGGGGGTGTCGAGCGCGAGGATCTTGCCGTGGTCCATGATCGCCACGCGCTCGCAGAGCTCGTCCGCCTCCTCCATGTAATGGGTGGTCAGCAGGATCGTCTGGCCCTCGCGGTTGAGTTCGCCGAGGATCTCCCACAGCGCAAGGCGGCTCTGCGGATCGAGGCCCGCGGTCGGCTCGTCCAGGAACAGCACGGCCGGGCGGTGGAAGATCGCACGCGCCATCATCAGCCGCTGGGCCATCCCCCCCGAGAGCGCGTACACCGACGCCTTGGCCCATTTGGAGAGGTGCAGCTTTTCCAACAGCTCATCGGCGGTGCGGCGCGAATCCGCCGCTGAGATGCCGAACAGGCGCCCGTGGAAGTACAGGTTCTCCCACACGCTCAGCTGACGGTCGAGCGTGTTCTGCTGCGAGACGATGCCGATCAGCTGCTTGGCCAGCGCCGGCTGGCCGATCACGTCGATCGCGCCCACAAACGCGCCCCCCGAGGTGGGAATCACGCGCGTGGTGAGCATGCCCGCGGTCGTCGTCTTGCCGGCGCCGTTCGGCCCGAGCAGCCCGAAGATCTCACCGGCGTACACGCTCAGGTTGAGCTTGTCGACCGCGGCCACCTCCATCCCCGGGTAGACCTTCGTCAGCTCGATCGTGCGGATGACCTCGCGGCGATCGTCGCTCTGCCCACCCGTGGCGAGCGCCGGAGCGCCCGCGGGCAGCACGTCGGCTGGCTGGATAGCGGCCATCGCTCCCAATGTATAACGCTCGCGCTACCCTGCCCTCAGGGATGGCGGACACGACCGGCAAGATCGCCAAGAACCTCGAGCGCTTCGCCCAGGCTGTGGCCGCGCACGATCGCGAGAACCCCACCCACACCGCCCACGGCATCGCCCTGACCTACTTCGACATGGAGCGCCTCGGCTTTGACGAGGGCGAGGAGATCCTGCCCGGAATCACGATCCACGCCGACAGCGGCGTGACCGGGAACTTCCGCGTGCTCTGCGATGGCGAGCACGACGAGGGCAAGATCGAGTCAGAGCAGGAGATGGTCGAGGCGATCGCCACGCGGTCTGTCCCCGCCGTGGCCCCTGGTGCTGCCCCATTCCCGTTCGAGCGCTAGCCGGGCTCACGACAACCGGACGCAGCTCAGTGAGGGGCCAGCGGGATCGGGACCCCCGCACGCTCGGCGATAATCGCAACCAGCCGCTCGATCGTCGGACACTGAAGCCCATGACGTGCCGCCGCACGCAGCACCGCGCCCGGAATCGCGTCCAGCTCGGGGGCCCGCCCCGCCGCGATGTCCCGCTGCATCGAGCTGCCCAGCGTGTCGTGCGCCATGTACAGCTCGGCGAGGGCCTTATCCGGGTCGACATCCTCGGCGCCCTCGGCGTGCCCCACGGCACAGGCCTCCTCGATCGTGCCAACCAGATCGGCACGCAGCTCCGGCGTTGAGCGAATCTCACCCAGCAGCTTGTCGTACGCGCTGGTGGTGCACGCGAGCGCGTTGAGACGCACGAGCTTCGACCACATCACCTGCGCCTCTGAAGCAAATATCCGTACCGGCACTTGCGCGTCTGACAGCGCTTGTGCCAGAGCCTCCATCCCGGGACGGACGGCTGGATCGTGGCTTGCCATGTCCACGATCAGGAAGTGACTTGTATGTATGACCACACCCGGTTCGGGGCGGTCGGCCTCGACCCGGATCGTGCCCGCCAGCACATGTGTGTCCACCGACGGTAGGCCGGCGCCCATGGCTAGCCCGTGATGACCGTGAGTATCCGTCCCCTCGAAGCGCTCGCGCAGGACCGCTATGTGATCGAGCCCGTTGAGCAGCGGCAACACCAGCGGCGGCGTCACGACAATCCGTTCCAGCGCGTCGTGCAGACCTGAGGCCTTCGTGGCAACGATCAGCACGTCCACCTCCTCCTCCAACCGTGTGACCGCGCGTGGGTGGACGACGAACTCGCCGAGCATCACGCTGTCCACGCGTAGCCCACGCTCGGAGATCGCCGCCACGGTCGACTCTCTGGCGATGACCACAACTTCAGCGCCCGCCCGGTCGAGCGCGCCCGCGATCAGCCCGCCCACGCCCCCGGGGCCGAGAATTGCGATCTTCATTGCTTCGCCTCGTACAGGGTCACGAGCGCCGAGTCTATGGCGCGACACGAGACGGTTACGCTCGCGGGCGGAGCGCCCACTAGCCTTCTGAGTCCATGTCAGTCCAGCCCGAGCCCACGACCAACACCGAGCAGCCCGAGATCCTCGCCCGCGGACCGTGGGCTTTGGAGCGGGTCACGGCGCGCTGGCGTCAGGAGCATTTCGAGCCTTCCCCAGCGCATACCGAGGCGGCGGACGCGGCAATTAAGGGACTACAGGATCGGGGCTCACCCAGCCACGACGGGGTGGCCGCGCGCCTGGTCGCCTACCGCGAGGACCCGGACGGGATCGCGCTCGAGCTGCAACCGCTGCGCTGGGCCCTGCGCTTGGTCAACAGCGACGCCTCTGCGAGCGTTGCTGCATTGTGCGTCACGCGCTCAGCCGATGGCCGCTGGCTGGCGGGACGGCGGGCGCAATGGGTCTCTTCGTGGGCCGGCCGCTGGGCGCTGGGCGCCGGCGGGGCTGTAGATCTCGGCGAGAACCCCGCCGACACGCTCGTCCGCGAGCTGCGCGAGGAGTGGGCGGTGTCGCCCGAGCGCGTGCGCGGCGAGGCGCTGGTGCGGCTGCCCCACCGGCTGGTGATGTTCGTCGGGCAGGCCTGGCTCGCCGAGGGCGCCGATGAGCAGGTGACGCCGGACCATGAGCATGACGCGTTCGCGTGGTGGCCGAGCGCGATCGAGGAGTGGCCGGACGAGGCCGAGATGCCGCTGCGCCTGATGGCGCGCTGGCTGTCGGAGTGAGTCCGCCGTCCGGAACGGATATGCCCTCGGGAACCGACGCTCCCATCCAAGCCGACGCCTTCCCTGGATCGCGCGCGCCACGCGGGACGAACGTCGCATACCGGTCCGCCGCCGGACCGCTGACGTTCACGCGCCTGAAGTGGACCTCGTTCACCCACTCGTGTGTCTACCTCGCGCTGTTGATAAGCGCCTTCGCCGCCGGCAAGCCAGAGCCGCTGACGTTCGTGCTCGGGCTGACGCACGGGCTGCTGTGGATCTTCATGTCGTTGGCATGCATAACCGCCGCACGCCTGCGCGTCGTCTCTCTCAGGCTCGCCGTCGCCGTCGCGGTGCTTGGAGGAATCGGGCCATTCTTCGGCAGCTATGAGTTCATCCGGGAAGAACGCAAGGGCCGTTGTTGAGAGCATGTGAAAAGGCTCACCATTGTGTGGCTATATCCGCCGGGCCGCCGCGCTAGAGTGAGAGTAGATGGCAACGGGTACCACGGCGGAGCAGACAATTGATGTCGTAACACCTGCCGCGGGCGAGTCGGTCACCGAGGGAACGATCCTCGAATGGCACGCGAAGGTCGGCGAGCCGATCAAGCTCGACGACACGATCGTCGAGATCTCCACCGACAAGGTCGACGTCGAGCTGCCCTCGCCGGCAACTGGGACGGTGAGCGAGATCCTGGCGCAGGAGGGCGACACTGTCACCGTCGGCCAAGTGATCGCGCGCATCGCCGTGAACGGCAGTGCTCCAACCGCTGCGCCGGCGACCGGCGGTGCAGCGCGAGGCGAGTCGACTCCGAGCGCCGTGGCGGACGACATCACTGAAAGCCATAGGTCCACAGCCGACGGCGCCTCCGGCCAAGCGCCAGCTGGCACGAAGGTCTCCCCGGTGGCGGCACGCGCGGCGGCGGTCGAGGGTGTGAGCCTCGCGAATGTCGCTGGCAGCGGTCCGGCGGGGCGCATAACGAAGTCCGACGTGCTGTCCGTCGCGTCCAACAACGGCGCCCCACACACGATCGACGCGACCGGCAACGGATCGGCAAGCGCTGTGGCCGAGACGGCTCGAGGCCCCAACGCCAAGCCGATCAAGGGCGCCGCCGCGGTGCTCGCGCGTTACATGGACGAGTCGCGGTCGATACCTACGGCGACGAGCTTTCGCACGCTCACCGTGACCGTGCTCGACGCGCGCCGGCGCGAGCTGAAGGCGGCGGGACGCAAGGTGTCGTTCACGCACTTGATCGCCTACGCGATCGCCCGCGCGGGCGAGGACATGTCGGTGATGGGCAATCACTTCGCCGAGATCGAGGGCAAGCCACACCGGATCGAGGATGGACAGGTGAATCTCGGGTTGGCAGTGGACGTGGAGAAGAAGGACGGCACACGCACGCTGATGGTCCCCGTCATCAGCGACGCCGGCAGACTCCCGTTCGACCGGTTCCTCGAGGCATATGACGCGCTTGTGGAGAAGGCGCGCACGAACGCGCTCACCGCCGATGACCTGGTGGGGGCAAACATGACGCTCACGAACCCGGGCGGGCTGGGCACGATCGCCTCCGTACCGCGGCTGATGACTGGCCAGGGCACGATCGTGGCGACCGGCTCGATCGCCTACCCCGTGGGCCTGGGCAACATCGGCGCGATGATCGGCGCGGAGAAGGCCATGACGATGACCTCGACCTACGACCACCGGATCATCCAGGGTGCGGAGTCGGGTCGTTTCCTGGCCCGCATCGAGGAGTATCTACAGGGCGAGCGCGGCTTCTACGACGGCGTGTTCGCCTCGCTGAACGTCGAGCTGGGACCGGCTCCGGCGCTGCCAGCCCCGGCCGCCGCCGCATCGGCGGCCGCATCCACGGTAGTCCGCGATACGCCCACCGCGCCCACCGCCGAGATCGAGGAGCTCTTGCAGGCGGTGCAGGCGGCCAGCACGCTGCTAAGCCGCTTCCGCAGCCACGGCCATCTCGCGGCGCGTCTCGATCCGCTCGGCTCAGAGCCCGAGGGCGATCCGGGACTCGACCCCGAGGGGCTTGGGTTGACGCCTGAGATCCAAGCCACGCTGCCGGCGAAGATCTTTAACATGTACGTGCCGGGGGCGACGCTCGCCGACGCGCTGCCGCACCTGCGCGAGACCTACTGCGGCACGATCGCTTACGAGATCGAGCACATCGCCTCCCATCGCCAGCGCGTGTGGCTGCGCGAGCACATCGAGTCGGGCGCGTTTCGCCAGCCGCTGACGACCGAGGAGCGCACGACGCTGCTCAAGCGCCTGGTCGAGGTCGACGCGATGGAGCGGTTCATGCACAAGGCATACCTCGGGCAGCATCAGTTCTCGATCGAGGGCCTCGACATGACCGTGCCGATGCTCGACGAGCTGATCCAGCTCTCAGCGGCGCACGGTGGGAAGGAGGTCGTGATCGGCATGGCCCACCGCGGCAGGCTGAACGTGCTGGCACACAACCTCGGCCGCCCCTACGACACGATCTTCGCCGAGTTCGAGGGGGCATCGACGCTCGAGGCGGTAACGACGATCCCGCAGGGTGGCACCGGCGATGTGAAGTACCACCACGGCACCCAAGGGTCCTACCAGCTGCCGGACGGGGAGACCATCCGCGTCAACCTGGAGTCAAACCCGAGCCACCTGGAGTACGTCTCCCCAGTCGTGGAGGGCGCCACCCGCGCCGCGCAGACCACGCGTCAGGGGCCGCACGCCCATCAGGACACCGATGCGGCGGTGCCGATCGTGATCCATGGCGACGCGTCGTTCCCAGCCCAGGGCGTGGTGTCGGAGACGCTCAACCTGCAAGCGCTCGACGGCTACAAGGTCGGCGGAACCGTGCACCTGATCACGAACAACCAGATCGGTTTCACGACCGATCCGGACGACGCGCGCTCGACGCGCTGGGCTTCAGATCTGGCGAAGGGATTCGACGTGCCGATCGTGCACGTAAACGCCGACGACGTGCCCGCGTGCATGAGCGCCGTGCGGCTTGCGTTCGCGTTCCGCAAGGAGTTCGGCCACGACGTGCTGATCGATCTGATCGGCTACCGGCGGTTCGGGCACAACGAGTCCGATGAGCCCGCGTATACGCAGCCGGAGATGTACGCGAAGATCAAGACCAAGAAGCGCGTATCTGAGCTGTGGGCAGAGCGGCTGATCGCCGATGACGTAGTGAGCAAGGAGCAGGTCGATCAGCTAGGCCAGGAAGTGTGGGACAACCTCACGATCTTGCACCAGCGCCTGAAGGCGAAGATTGCCGCGGCGGCCGAGCACAACGGAGACGAGAGCACGACGGGCGAGTATCAGCTCGATCGCACACCGAGCCCCGACGTTGACACGGCGGTGCCGGCCGCGCGACTGCGCGAGCTGGGCGAGGAGCTGCTGAGGGTGCCCGATGGGTTTACGGTGCATCCCAAGCTCGTCAAACAGCTCGATCGTCGGCGTGCAGCGCTGAACGGCAACTCCGGGAACGTGGAAGAGCAGTCGCCGCGCATCGATTGGGCGCATGGCGAGGCGCTCGCGTTCGCGTCGCTGCTGACCGAGGGCACACCGATCCGCTTGACCGGGCAGGACACCGAGCGCGGCACGTTCAGCCAGCGCCACCTGGTGCTGCACGACGCGAAGACGGGACAGACGGTCTGCCCGATCCAGAGCCTGCACGAGGCGCTGGCGCCGCTGGAGCTGCACAACAGCCCGCTCTCAGAGCTCGCGTGCATGGGCTTCGAGTACGGCTACAGCCAAGAGGCCCCTGAGACACTCGTACTGTGGGAGGCGCAGTTCGGGGATTTTGTCAACTCCGCGCAGGTGATCGTCGACCAGTTCATCGTCTCGGGCCTGGCCAAGTGGGGACAGACGTCGCGGTTGACGCTGCTGCTGCCGCACGGGTATGAGGGCTCGGGCCCGGAGCACTCATCGGGGCGGCTGGAGCGCTTTCTGGCATTGGCAGCCGAGGGGAACATTCGCGTCGCGAGCCCGACGACCCCAGCTCAGTACTTCCACCTTCTGCGCCGCCAAGCACTGATCGCCAAGCAGCGTCCGCTCGTGGTCATGACCCCGAAGTCCCTGCTGCGTCTGCCGCAGGCGACCAGCTCGGTCGAGGACATGGCGGAGAACACGCGCTTTCGGCCGGTGCTGGCTGAGCCCGGTGTAAAAGACGACCTTGTCACGCGGCTGCTGCTGTGTACGGGGAAGATCTACTACGACCTCGTCGGCCATCCCGACCGCGCGGCACACACAGGTTTGGCGGTGGCGCGCGTGGAGCTGCTCTACCCGTTCCCTGAGGGCCAGATCCTGGAGCTGATCAATAGATACCCAAGCCTGCAAGAGGTGGTGTGGGTGCAAGAGGAGCCGCGCAATGTGGGCGCGCGCGCGCATATGTTCCCGCGGTTGATGCAGATCATGCCCGAAGGGATGCGCTTCGGCTTCATCGGCCGCCCAGAGCGCGCCAGCCCGGGCGAGGGCTACCCGGCCGCGCACATCAAAGAACAGAACCGCATAGTCACAACCGCGATCGACCTGGGCAAGCCGATCTCGCAGTACCCACGCAAGACTCCGGGGCAGCGCTGATGTTTTGGCTGTTCAAACGCTTCGTGCGGATCCTGCAGCAGCGCAAACGCAAGCGGCGCGGCTACTAACGCCCTTTCCAGACCGCCTCGCGCTTCTCCTTGAAGGCAGCCGCCCCCTCCTTGGCATCTTCAGAGGCGAACACGGGGCCGGAGATGGCGCCCTGCCTCTCCCACATCTCCGCACTGGACCAGTCGAACTGCTCTTGCAGGATCTGCTTGGAGGCGATCAGCGCCAATGGCCCGTTCTTGGCGAGCCGACCAGCGAGCTCCAGCGCGACATCGACGGCAGCGCCGGGCTCGGCCAGATGATTGACGACGCCTAGCTCGTGGAAGCGCTCGGCCGGTAGCGGATCGCCGGTGAGTGCCAGCTCCACGACCACGTGGTAGGGCATCCTGCGCGGCAGACGCAGTAGCGCCCCGCCGGCAGCCACCAGCGAGCGCTTGGCCTCAGGGATGCCCATCTTCGCGCCCTTGGCGGCGACGATCAAATCGCAGGCGAGCGCGATCTCCATCCCGCCCGCCACCGCAAAGCCCTCGATCGCCGCAATCAGCGGCTTGCGTGACGCCCGTTGGGCAATCCCGGCGAAGCCGCGATCGCCGAACCAGGACGACTCGCCCTTGACGAACGCGCCCAGGTCCATGCCCGCGCAGAAGAAGCCCCCAGCGCCGGTGAGCACGCCAACCGACAGCGCATCGTCGCCGTCCAGCTCCTCCAACGCCCCCGCCAGGCCCGCGGCTACGGCGGCATTGACGGCGTTGCGTACCTCCGGGCGGTTGATCGTGATCTCAAGGACGTTCCCACGTCGCTCGGTGAGTACTGCCTCGGAGTCGGTCATCGCCGCATCCTACGCCGCTCAGCGTGTAAGAACCTGTTTCAAGATAGGCGGTGTGGTCGGGGCGTGCATGGACCAAGCTGGGCGTCGTGTATCGATCCCACCCGCCCGCATCCGGACGTGCCGATCTTCCTGAAACAGGTTCTAAGCCCACGCGTGGGCACGCAGGGCAAGCTGGACATGAGGCCTACCCCACCCCACCCAGCGTGTCGTGCTAGCCGATTCCGGACGATCGGCCACCTGTGCTGGCCGATCCGGTGCCGCATCCATGCATGTTCATGCGGCGAACAGCGTCAGCGCGGGCTCGCGTTCGCCGCGGAGCACCTCGATGTCCACCTCCACGCAGTCGATCCCCCGCGCCTGGGCGAGCACGCGTGCCTGGGGCTTGATCACCTGAGCGGCCAGCACCCCACGGCAGGAGCCGAGCGCGGGATCCAGGCGGATACGCTCCAGATAACGCGTCAACTGCTCGACCGCATCGATCGTGGCGATGCGCTTGATCTCCACCGCGATCCACTCGTCCTCGCCGTCCCTGCACATCAGATCGACCGGGCCGATGTCCGTGGACCACTCGCGCTTGACGAGCCGCATCCCCTCACCGCACCACGCTGGGGCGTCGGCGAGCAGCTCCTGCAGTTCGCGCTCCAACCCCTCCTTCTCCAGCGGCACCAGCACGTCCAGCTCGTGCTCGATGTCGGAGATCACCTCTGAGATTCCGATCTCCACGCGGTCTTCCTGGCGCTGCTTGCGCACCACCAGGCCGGTGAGCGCGCCGCGCGCGTCGGTCTGCTCCTCGACCACCGTCGGCGGGGTCATCCAGTTCAACGGCTTCACGTTCGGGCCACCCCCATCGGCCCACACCATGAAGGTCCCATCGGCCTTCAGCATCAGCAACCTGACCGCCTCGGGCAGCACAGTGGTGAGACGACCTAGATAGGAAACCTCACAGCGGGCGACGATCAGGCGCACAGCGAGAACGTATCCGGCGGACCGGATCCCATCGTGATGCGAAAGTATGCAGGCCGCGGGGCCGGGAGCTCAGGCCACAGAAGCCGGTGGCTTTGCCGAGGCGTCCGCGTGGATCGCAGCCGCCTGAGCCTGAGCTGCGTCCTCGACGTGAGGGGAGCTCTCGCTGGGCGCTGGCTCTGAGGTCGTCGTCGCCAGCTGCGCCTGTCCGGGCACAGCCGGCGGACTCGCGTGCTCCTCATGGCCGGCGGCCTCGCTCATCGACTCGCGGAACTCCTGCATCCCCTTGCCGAGTGCACGAGCGAGCTCCGGCAAACGCTTCGGACCCAGCACGATCAGCGCGATCGCCGCGAGGAAAATCAGGTGTACTGGATTGCCTATTCCCATCTAAACCATCACTACGCGCTCGCCCACCGTGCGGATCAAGGATCAAGCACAGGCTAGCGCGACGACGGCCGGGGCTGGCCCTAGTCTGTTCTCCGTGTCCGCGGAGCCCGCTCAAGCACCCGGCCGTCCTTACCCTCCGCCTGCCGCGTCTGAGCCCTTCTGGCCGGCGCAGCTCACCGTGCTCACCGCAATCGGCATCCAGCTGCTGCTGCCCTCGCGACTCACCGTCGGCCCCTCCTGGCTGATCCCAGCGCTCGAGGGCGCGCTGCTGATCGGTATGTTCTTCGCCACACCCCGCCAGCTCGAGCACGAGCACCCGCGGCGCCGGCGCGCCGCGCTTGGGCTCACGGCGTTCGTCTCCGCCGCCAACATCTTCTCGCTCGGGGCCCTCACCCACTTCCTGCTGCACCACAACGTCTCCAACGGACAGCAGCTGATCGTCTCGGGCGTGCTCATCTGGCTGACGAACTTCCTGATCTTCGCCTTGTGGTACTGGGAGATCGATCGTGGGGGTCCGGGTCGGCGAGCGGCCGGCCATGACGAGCCACCGGACTTCCTCTTCCCCCAGATGACCGACGACCGCATCGAGCCGATCGCGTGGCGTCCCAAGTTCATCGACTATCTGTATGTATCGCTCACCAACGCCATGGCCTTTTCCCCCACCGACACGATGCCGCTCACACCGATGGCGAAGAGCATCATGGGCGCCCAATCACTCGTCTCGCTGATCACGATCGGCCTGATCGTCTCGCGGGCGGTCAACATCCTGTAGACCGCCGGACGGCGGACATGCACAAGGGACACCGGTGACAGGGACACCCAGCCGCGCTGGAGCTACGTCGCGGACGCTACACGCGGTTCCAGGGTGAGGGCCTGCTCGATCAGCTCTCGGACGGGCTCGCCGGCGCCGAGCGCGAGCGCTTGCCTGAGCGCCTCGAGCGCGCCCTCGCGGTCGATCAGCGCCAACCGCAGCCGACCCAGGCGCTCCCAGGCGCCCGCGTCGGAGGGGCCGCGTAGCGCCGCCCGCTCGGCGGCCTCCTCGGCGAGGTCGACGGCGCCCATGTCTTCGTAGATCCTGGCCGCGAAGCGGTGGGCGGCGGGACGACTGCCGTCAACGCGCGCCCAGTCGCGCACCGCGCGGGCGGCCTCCTCGAGCTTACCCGCCTGCCAGAACGCGAGCGTCATCAGCCGCAGCACGGCGACGTTGCGCGGCTCGGCGTCGCGTGCGTAGATCAGGCGCTGCGCCGCCAGCTCGTAGTCGCCCTCGGCCATCGCGCGCTGGGCGGCGATCAGGAAGCGCTCGACGCGCTCCTCGGCGGGATCGGGCTTTGAGAAGTCGACGAATTTCATGCTGCCGGCGGGCACCGTGCGAATCCCGTGGCTGAACTTGACGCGCGCCCACTGCTGAACCTCCTCCCCCGCGCCGACTGGATTGGAGGAGAAGTAGATGCCGGCGACGGTGCCCACGCCCCACTCGGGATATGTGAGGCAGCGCGCGTAGCGGTGCACGACCGAGTGGTCGGGCACCCTCGAGCCGAACGGGTCGTTTTCGGCGCGATCCTTGGCCGCCGCACGCGCACGCTGCTCGGCCTCGTACGCACGCCTGCCCGCCTCCTCGCGCTCGCGGCGCGCAGCGGCGGCGCTGACCTTGACCGCATTGGCGGAGACCTTCCCGCCACGCGAGCCCTCTGCCAGGCGCTCGAGCTGGTCGGCCGCCTCGTTGATTGCCTTGAGGTGGCGCTCGTGCTCGAACTGGCGCCCCTGTGGCGCCACGTCGGGGTGCCAGCGCTTGGCCATCTTCCTGCGCGCCAGCTGCACGTCGCGCTTGTCGAACGGCGCTTGGAGCTCCAGCAGGAGCAGATGCTGCTCGACATCGAGGACGGTGGTAGGCATGACTCGACAACGTTAGCGAGGGCTGGCGTGTTTCTCTTGCCTCTATCCTGCGTGCGCATGTCCTCTCAGTACATCTTCACGATGCACCGCCTCTCAAAGTTCCACCCGCCGGACAAGACGGTGCTGAACGACATCACGCTCGCGTTCTATCCCGGCGCGAAGATCGGCGTGCTTGGCTACAACGGCGCCGGCAAGTCCACGCTGCTACGGATCATGGCCGGGATCGATCAGGAGTATCGCGGCGAGGCCGCGCTGGCGCCCGGCGCCACAGTCGGGATGCTCGAGCAGGAGCCCCACCTGGACGAGACAAAGGACGTCAAGGGCAACGTCGAGGACGGCGTCTCAGAGACCAAGGCGCTGCTCGACCGCTTCAACGAGCTGGCCGCGAACTACTCCGATGAGACTGCCGAGGAGTTCGGGAACATCCAGGCGAAGATCGACGCCGCCGACGCGTGGAATCTCGATACGCAGCTCGAATACGCAATGGATGCCCTGCGCCTGCCACCGCCGGACGCCGACGTCTCGAGCCTGTCCGGCGGCGAGCGCCGTCGCGTCGCGCTCTGTCGCCTCTTGCTGCGCGCGCCCGACCTCCTGCTGCTGGACGAGCCCACCAACCATCTCGACGCCGAGTCGGTGGCGTGGCTCGAGCAGCACCTGGCCGAGTACAAGGGCGCGATCGTCGCCGTCACCCACGATCGCTACTTCCTCGACAACGTCGCCGGCTGGATTCTCGAGCTCGACCGGGGCAAGGGCATCCCCTACCAGGGCAACTACTCGAGCTGGCTCGAGCAGAAGCAAGCCCGCATGGCACAGGAAGAGCGCTCAGAGAAGGGCCGCGAGCGCACGATCGCGGCGGAGCTCGAATGGGTGCGCACGAACCCCAAGGGCAAACGCACGAAGTCCAAGGCTCGCCTGGCACGCTATGAGGAGCTGATTGCCGAGGAGCGCAACGTCAAACTCGATGAGGTCCAGATCCACATCCCGCCGGGACCGCGGCTGGGCGACCGGGTGCTCACCGCGACCAACC
Organism: Solirubrobacteraceae bacterium; assembly: GCA_036744995.1. Taxonomy (GTDB): domain Bacteria; phylum Actinomycetota; class Thermoleophilia; order Solirubrobacterales; family Solirubrobacteraceae; genus Palsa-744. The sequence goes on from DAIOGX010000022.1 coordinate 21,918, forward strand.
TCTCCAAGGGCTTTGGCGATCGCCTGCTGATCGAGTCGCTCTCATTCGACCTGCCCCGCGCGGGTATCGTCGGCGTGATCGGCGCCAACGGCGCGGGTAAGACGACCCTCTTTCGCATGATCACCGGCGAGGAGTCGCCAGACGCGGGTAAGCTCGAGCTGGGCGACACCGTCCAGCTCGCCTATGTGGACCAATCGCGCGACTCGCTGGACCCTTCCAAGACGGTCTGGGAGGAGATCTCAGAAGGCCTCGACCAGCTCCAGGTGGGCGATCGCATCGTCAACTCGCGCCAGTACACCGCGGGCTTCAACTTCAAGGGTCAAGACCAGCAGGCGCGCATCGGAAAGCTCTCCGGCGGCGAGCGCAACCGCGTACACCTGGCCAAGCTTTTGCGCTCGGGCGGCAATCTGCTGCTCCTGGACGAGCCCACGAACGACCTCGATGTCGACACCCTGCGCGCACTCGAGGACGCGCTGCTCGGCTTCCCCGGCTGCGCCGTGGTGATCTCCCACGACCGCTGGTTCCTGGACCGCGTCGCCACACATGTGCTCGCCTTCGAGGGCGACTCGCAGGTCACCTGGTTCGAGGGCAACTTCGAGGCTTATGAGGAGCACCGCCGAGCCGTGCTCGGCGCGGCGGCCGATCGGCCCCACCGCATCACCTACAAGCGGCTCGTACGTGGCTGATCCATCGCAGACCGGCCAGCAGGGGCCATCGCCTCGCGCCAACGGGTCGATACAGGGCAGTGGTGATCCTGGCTCCACGCTGGAGCACTCGACCACGCCCAGCGTCTTTGACCGTGACACGGCCGTACGGCTTGTGGAGGAGGCGGGATCCGAGCGCGTGTTCGCGGCGGATGTCTCCCCCGACTGGCGCGCGGGACGCGGCCCGCACGGCGGCTATCTCGCGGCGATGCTGCTCCGCGCGCTGATCGAGACTGTCGCCGACCCCGCTCGCGTGGGTGGGCGGGCTCCTCGTTCATTGACGATCCACTACGCCCGCGCGCCCAAGCCCGAACCGGTGCGCATCCGCACGACCGTCGAGCGCGCGGGGCGATCGCTGAGCACGCTGTCGGCGCGGATGGAACAGGACGGCTCGATCGTCGCGCTCGTGCTGGCGGCCTTCTCGGTGCCGTGGGGAACGAGCGAGATCAGCGAGCTGCCGATCCCCGAAGTGGCCGCGCCGGACCCCGTGCGCGAATCGGGCAAGCTGCTGCACCCGGCAGCACCGGAGTTCACACGCCACCTGCTGCTACAGCCACGCATCGGCGCCGTCCCCTTCCATGGCTCTGAGCACCCCATGGAAATCGGCGGCTGGCTCGGCCTGCTCCAGCCGCGTGCGGTGGACGCGCTGTCGCTGGCGTTCTTCAGCGACGCGCTGTTCTCGCCCCCGTTCATCCGCCTGAGCGAGCCCGCGACGAGCCCCACGATCGACCTGACGATCCACTTCCGTACGAGCATGCCACGCGACGGCGAGGCCGATCCTGAGGAGCTGTGCTTCGCGCGCTTTCGCACGGGTGTGGTGCGTGAGGGCTTCTTCGATGAGGACGGCGTGATCTGGGCGGCGGACGGCACGGTGCTGGCACAGTCGCGCCAACTCGCCATCCTCATGCCCCTCACGATCCGTTAGGGTTGCCGCCATGAGCGACTACACCGCAAAGCGCATCGATGACATGGAGGCGGGGTACGGAGGGGGATTCGTCAAGGCTCGGGCCGAGCTGGGGGTGACCGCGTTTGGGATGCAGGTCATTCAGCTCCCGCCGAACTTCACCGACTACCCTGAGCACGATCACGCAGAGAGCGGGCAGGAGGAGGTCTTCCTGGCGATCGGCGGCTCCGGCTGGATTGACATCGCAGGAGAGCGGGTCGAGCTGGACAGCCAGACGTTCGTGCGCGTCGCGCCGGAGCCGAAGCGCAAGGTACACTCGGGACCTGAGGGCCTGCGTATGCTGGTCATCGGTGGCTGTCCAGGTGAGGCCTACAAGATCGTCCCGGCCACCGAGCTCACCGCCGCCTGACTTGGCGATCTCTCTCAGTTGGTGAGAACCGCGCGCCCTGAGGTGCCGCTGCAAGCGAGGCAAGAGCGTGGGGAGCGTGGCGTGCTAAGCCGAAACGGGGGTGCTGGCCGACACGGGGGTGCTGGCCGAACAGGGGATGCGAGCCGCAGGCGAGTGTCTGGGTGGGCGGGCTCCCATTCTGCTCGAAAGGCGAGTGTCCGGGTGGGCGGGCTCCCTCCGGTACGCGTGCTGGCCGAGCGGAGAGCCTTCGACCTCCGCTCGGTGAGGACGCGGCATCGCGCCGCTCAACCGTGTCCTAGCGCGCTAGCGACGTCTCGCCGTCGAGCTTCAGCGCGACCGCGGCGATCAGGCGCGCGCAGGCGTGGACGTCATCGAGCTGCACCAGCTCGACCGGCGAGTGCATGTAGCGGATCGGGATCGATACCAGTCCGGTGGGCACGCCGCCGCGGCTGAGATGGACCGCGTCGACGTCGGTCCCCGTCGACCGTCCGGACGCCTCGACCGTGAACGAGATCTTCTCATCTTCGGCCGTCCTGGACAGCAGCTCGAACAGCCCCGGGTGAAGCGTCGAGCCGCGGCTCAGCACCGGCCCCGAGCCCAGTGCGTGCTTGCCGGCCTCCTTCGCGTCGATCCCGGGAGCATCGGTCGCGTGCGTGACATCCACGACGATCGCGGCGTCCGGCTCCAGCGTAAACGTGCTCGTGCGCGAGCCGCCGAACGTGATCTCCTCCTGGACCGCCGCCACCGTCTGGAGCTCCCACTGCGCGCCACCCTTCTCTGCCACCAACCGCGCCGCCTCGAGCGCCACATAGGAGCCCAGGCGGTTGTCCAGCGCGCGCGATACCAGTCGCCCATTGGGGAGCTCCACCGGCTCCGTGTCGACGACCGCGACATCGCCGATCCGCACGAGCTCGCGTGCCTGATCACCGTCGCGCGCGCCGATATCGATGTGCATCTCGCGTATATCGGCGACCTTCTTCGAGTCCTCCTCGCGCAGCAGATGGATCGGCTTCTTGCCCACCACTCCGTTGACCGTCCCCTCGCGGGTGTCCAGCACCACGCGCTGACCGACAAGGATCTGCGCGTCCCAGCCACCGACAGCGCGAAACCACAGGTAGCCCTCGTCATCGATATGGGTGACGATCAGCCCGATCTCATCGATGTGGCCTATCACGAGTAGACGCCGCGGCTCCTTGTCATAGCCATGCTTGGGCGATACGCGCGCCAAGGGAGTCCCCACCACATCGGTGCTCACCTCGGCGAAGGCGCTCGCCGCGTCGCGCCACACCGCGGCGGGGGCAGTCTCGTAGCCCGAGGGTCCGCGCGCGGCGAGTAGATCTAGCAGCACCTGCGGAACGCCACCCTCAACCGCCTGCTCCGCCGGCGGCGCCCCCGCCGAATCGGTCATGTAGAGAGAAGCTGTCGCAGGACGTACTGGAGAATACCCATATGGCGGAAGTATTCCGCCTCGCGCGGCGTATCGATGCGCACGCGCGCATTGAACTCCACCGGACCGTCGCCGCCGGCCTCGGCGCCTTCGCGCTCAGCGCGCACCAGGACCTCGCGCGGCGGCGCGGGGGCGGGCGGGCCCCCATCATTCATCGCCTCGGCCAGGCCCGTGATCGAGAAGACCTCCTCGCCGGTCAACCCAAGCGATTGAGCGCTCTCGCCGTCAGGGAACTGCAATGGCAGCACGCCCATCCCGACGAGGTTCGAACGGTGAATGCGCTCGAAGCTCTGTGCGATCACCGCCCGTACCCCGAGCAGCTTGGTGCCCTTGGCCGCCCAATCCCTGGAGGAGCCCGTGCCGTACTCCTTGCCCGCCAGGACCACCAGCTCGATTCCGTCCTGTATGTAGCGCATGGCGGCGTCGAAGATCGTCATCTGCTCCGGGTGGGTGGGGTCCACATCACCACCGAAGTAGCGGGTGTAGCCGCCTTCGGGGAGGGATGACTGCCCGCCCACCCCCCCGCCGATGAGGTTGCGCAGACGTATGTTCGCAAACGTGCCCCGCACCATCACCTCGTGGTTGCCCCGCCTGGCCCCATAGGAGTTGAAGTCGCGCGGCTCGACACCCTGGGTCTGCAGGTAGGCGCCCGCCGGACCGTCGCGCTTGATCGAGCCGGCCGGAGATATGTGGTCGGTCGTCACGCTGTCCCCGAGCAGCGCGAGCACGCGCGCGGCGGCTATGTCACGCACCGGCTCGGGCTGCGCCGGCATGCCCGCGAAGTAGGGCGGCAGGCGTACGTAAGTCGAGTCCCGTGCCCAGGCGAAACGCTCGCCGGCGGGGACCTCGAGGCCGTTCCAGCGCTCATCGCCGGCGAACACCTCACCGTAGCTGCGCCGGAACATATCCGCCCGGACGGCCTCCCCGACCGTGTCGGCGACCTCCTGGGCGGATGGCCAGATGTCCTTGAGGTAGACCGGCTGGCCACTCTGATCCTCTCCCAGGGGCTCTCCCAGGAGGTCGATGTCCATCGTCCCTGCCAGCGCGTAGGCCACACACAGGGGAGGCGACGCGAGGTAGTTCATCTTCACCTCGGAGTGGATCCGACCCTCGAAGTTGCGATTCCCCGAGAGCACCGACACGACGGCCAGGTCGCCTGCGTCGATCGTGGAGGAGATCTCCGGTGCCAGCGGACCGGAGTTTCCGATGCAGGTCGTACATCCGTAGCCCACGAGGTTGAAGCCGAGCGCCTCCAGAGGCTCGGTGAGACCCGCTTGGTCGAGGTACTCCGTGACCACCTTCGAGCCGGGCGCCAGTGAGGTCTTCACCCAGGGCTTGGAACGCAGTCCACGGGCGAGGGCGTTGCGGGCCAGGATCCCGGCACCGATCATCACGGAGGGGTTGGAGGTGTTGGTGCAGCTGGTGATCGCCGCGATCACCACGTGGCCATGATCCAACTCGAAGCTCGCGCCGTCGACGCTGACCTTTCGGGCGGTCCCGTTACGGGGCAGGGTGACGGTCGTGCCAGGATCGGAGGATACGGAGGGCGAGCTTGCCGGCGCGCCGTGGCCCGGACTGCCGTTGGCTGGCGGGTCTGAGGCCGGATAGGTCTCGGCGATCGCCTCGTCCTGCGAGTCGGCCTGCTCGCCTGTGCTTGGCACGTACTGCTCGAGTGCTTCCCTGAAGGCGTCCTGAGCGTCGCTCAGCGCGACGCGGTCCTGTGGGCGTTTGGGCCCGGCGATGCTCGGGCGCACCGAGCCGAGGTCGAGTTCCACCGTGTCGGTGAAGGTTGGCTTCTCAGCCTGATCGTCATGCCACAACCCCTGCTCGCGGGCATACGCCTCGACGAGGGCGATCTGCTCGGGAGCTCGTCCGGACAGCTCGAGGTAGCGCAGCGTTCCGGAGTCGATCGGGAAGATCGCACAGGTCGAGCCGAACTCAGGCGACATGTTGCCGATCGTGGCGCGGTCGGCTATCGGCAGGCCCGCCAGGCCGGCGCCATAGAACTCGACGAACATGCCCACCACGCCGCGCTCGCGCAGCATCTCGGTGACGGTCAGCACCAGATCGGTGGCAGTCGTGCCCTCGGGGAGTTGCCCGTGCAGGCGGAAGCCGAGCACCTGCGGGATCAGCATCGACATCGGCTGGCCGAGCATCGCCGCCTCAGCCTCGATCCCGCCGACGCCCCAGCCGAGCACGCCGAGGCCGTTGATCATGGTGGTGTGGGAGTCGGTGCCGACAAGCGTGTCGGGATAGGCCTGCAGCGGAGTCGAGTCGGAGGCTTCACGCGGGAAGACCACACGTGCGAGGTACTCGAGGTTGACCTGGTGGACGATGCCGGTGTCGGGGGGAACGACGGAGAAGTCCCGGAAGGCGCCCTGGCCCCAGCGCAGGAAGGTGTAGCGCTCCTGGTTGCGCTCGAACTCGCGCTCGGCATTTAGACGAAAGGCCTCACGGGTGCCGAAGGAGTCGACCTGTACGGAGTGGTCGATGACGAGCTCCGCGGGTACCAGCGGGCTGATCTTGCCGGGGTCACCTCCCATGTCGGCCATCGCGTCGCGCATGGCGGCCAGGTCGACGACGGCCGGAACTCCTGTGAGGTCCTGCATTAGCACCCTGGCCGGGCTGAAGGCGATCTCCTTACTCGGCTGTGCGTTGGCGTTCCAGCTCGCGAGCGCTTCGATGTCCGCGGCGGTGACCGAGCCGTTGCCCTCGGTGCGCAGGAGGTTCTCCAACAGCACCTTCAACGAGAACGGCAGGCGCGCCACATCGAAACGCTCCTGCAGCGCGTCCAGCCGGAAGATCTCATACTCGCGTCCATCTATATCGAGCGCGCCCTTCGCGCCAAAGCTGTTCTTCTCCGACATCGGCATCTCCCGGCGATCCTCAGGTGTCTACAGGGTGTCTTTCCTCAGTCTCGCAGACCCAAAGGGCGCTCGAACGCGAGACGCGGATACTCGCTCAACGACACGCGGACCCCGGAATCCATTCCGGGGTCCGCGTCGACGGCTGTGGCGTGGGATGTTGAACCCGCGAACCCGATCAGCTCTTGATCAGGGGGCCTGCCGCGGCAAGCACCTGCGCCTTGGTCAGCGGCTTGTCGAAGCCCTGGTTAGGCGTTGGGCTCTTGCCGATTAGGAGGGCGGCTAGCGGATCAACGCGGAGGCCCGTGTGACGCGGCCCTTGCCCTGGCGCTTTGAGCGCAGGAGGGCTTCGTCGCAGGCTGCGAGCAGCTCATCGGTTCCCATCGGCGCCTCCCACTGGGCGACCCCAATCGAAGCGGAGACGCCCTGCTGCGCGCCCGAGTCGAAGTAGGGCACCGTTCGCAGTCGCTCGAGCGCCCGCGTGGCGGCGGCGGCGGCGCTCTGCAGGGCGGCGTTCGGCAGGATCACAACGAACTCGTCGCCGCCGTAGCGCGCGACGCGGTCGAACGCGCGGAACTCACCCACCAGCGCCTGCACGACCCCACGCAGGACCGCGTCGCCGGCCTGGTGGCCATGACGATCGTTGACGAGCTTGAAGTTGTCGAGGTCGATCAGCAGGCAGGACAGCGGACCACCCGTGCGCGCGGCGCGGCCAATCTCCTCGTCCAAACGCCGGCGCATGGCGCGGTGGTTCAGGCAGCCGGTGACGGGGTCCGTGCCGGCCTCGGCACGCGCGCGCACGAGCGCCAGCGCCGTGGCGGCCTGGTCGACGAGCGTGCGCGCAAGCTCGATCGAGTGCGCATCGAAGACCTCGGGGACGCGCCGCACGAGCATCACGACCATTTCGACCTGACCCTGCTCAGCGAGCGCCAGCAGCAGCGCGCAACTGGTCGGGGTGGGCGTGCTCTTGACCTGGACGAGCCGTGGAACGCTGGCGGCGAGCGCATCGGCGTCGGCGGCGAGCAGGCTCCGGCCGGTGCTCGCCACCCAGCTCACGCCGGGCGAGCGCTCGCCGCGGGGCAGCAGATAGCTCAGCCGCCCGTAGCCTTCGAACATATAGACAGCCACCAGATCCTTCCCGGCGCTCGACGCCGACAGCTGATGGACATGGACCTCCTCGGCGCCCGGCGCCGACAGCAGCTCGCGGGCGAGGCCACGGAGAATCGCTTCTGAGTCAGTGGCGCTGTCGGCGAGCAGCGTCAGGCGCCGCACGCCGGCCAGCAGAGGATCGCCGTCAGTTGACGGCGCCGCAGAGGTATCCGTACCCGCTCCCGCCATGACGTCCATCTCATCCAACAATCTAGGGCATCTGCCCGCGCCATGAGCGCCTATCAAAATAGGCGGTGCGGTCGGGGCGTGCATGGACCAAGCTGGGCGACGCGGGACGGCGCAGCGCGTGCTGCCGATCATCC
>DAIOGX010000023.1:0-29547 GCA_036744995.1 Solirubrobacteraceae bacterium
GGTGGTCTCGGCGCTCGCGCGACAGGTGCGCCTCGTGGTGCTTGTACAAGCGCTTTGAGTGACGCTCGAACAGGGCCGGGGTGGGTGTCATCGCCAGCTGCACGAATGCCGATGAGCCGCACGCGCCCATCACGGTCATCAACCGGTTCATCGGCGGCTCGCGCTCGTGCTCGAAGCGGTCGAGCACCTTCACCCGTTTGATGAACTCGGCGTGCTTCTTCAAGCGCAGCACATACGGTGGCGTGCCGGGCTGCCTGCATTCAGAGCTCAGATGGCAGTTCGGGTAGGCCGTGCGCAGCGCCGCCTGCACCATCCCCTCGAGCCCCTCGGGGCAGCTGACCGCCAGCCACACCGATGGCGAGTCGCGGTCCGTGGCACACGTGTGGTGCACCTCGAGCGCCACGGAGGGCTGGCCCTGGAGCAGTCGCCGCCACCAGCGGCGCAGCAGGCGCTTGTGGAGCGCCTCGAACATCGTGACGATCGCTTCCGCGCTGGTCCGGTCGGTGCGGTAGGCCTCGACGCAGAGACGCACGTATCGCCGTCGACGCCGGGCCCACCAGCGCGCGATCGCGATGAGCGCTCCCAGCGCGAGCACGAGCGTGACGAGCAGCCGCGTCAGCGGCACTCCGGCGATTATCGGGCCCCAACCCCAGACCCCGCTCGCGCCCGTCCCGAGGGCGTCCTGCAGAGTCGGAATCGCCGTGTGCACGTCCGGGGAAGGGAGGGCCGCCGCGTGACCCCCCGTCTCGAGGAGGCTCCGATCGACGGGCGCGCTCGTCGCTGCCCCGGAGTTCAAGGCGGTGGAGAGCGATGATGATCCGCGCAGCGCTGCTCCCAATCCCCCGTCGAGCAACCAGGAGATCAGGGCGAAGCCACCGGCTACGGCGAGCAGGCCGAGCAGTCGCCAGAGCAGAAAGCGAAGAAGCACCTCGTCTTCTGCTCCGACTGGGGCCGATAAACGGGACGGTCAAGGGCAGGGAACAGCTCGCGCAGCGGCGACGAGATCTCGAGCGATCAATGTGAGCGGGCGGCGCGCTCCAGCAGGGTGCCGCGCTCGGACAGGCGCCACGCGTTTGACCTCCCTTGACGCCGCGCGTTCGATGTCCCCCCTGGCTGGCCTTGACGAAAGTTCTCGAGGAGCCGCAACCGCTCGAGCCGGGTCAGGATCTTTGAGATCTGGCTCGGATCGGCGATGCCGGCGTCCTTGGCGATCTCGAGATTGCTCGCACCCGGACGCTCGGCGATGACCGTGAGGACGCGCATCGTCCGGTAGGTCAAGCGCATGTCGAGACCTTCGAGCGGATCCCTGCTCGAGGCATGCGTGGGCGAGCGGGTGGCCCGACGATGCTCGCGCGCCTGTCTCCTCAGCTCCGTGCTCGCCGCCCTCGCCCCGAGGTAGGGAAGCACGATGATGCTCATCAGCTGACCCAGCAGATCCACGAGCGACTCGGTGGGGGCATCGAGCAGGCGCCTGTGCAGCACCGCGAAGACCGCGCCCACCACGCCTTCGGCCGTGACCTCCGCGGGTTCGCGGGTGGCGCTCGTGCTGGTAGGAGAGCGTCCACGATCGACGACCTCCGCCAGCCCCTCGAGCACCCGCGCACGACGCTCCAGCACCTTCGTGCCCGCCCCCAGTGCCTCGACCACGCAAAGCTTCGCCAGCGCCGGCTCCTCGTCGAGGAAGCTCAGCAGCGCAAACAGCCCGGCGCGCACGCCCTCGCGCCAGCCGGCCTCGCCGGCATAGGCCTCACGCAGAAGCGCCTCCGCCTCGTTGACAGCCTCCTCGAACGCCGCCAGAAAGCAGTCTTCGCGGTCGGCGAATACACAGTAGAAAGTCTTCCGCGACAGCTTTGCCCGGCTGATGACCTGCGCGATGCTCATCCCCGAGTAGCCGACCTCCTCGACCGCCTCGACCGCCGCCGCCAGCATCCGGCTGCGCTGAATCTCCATCACCTGCCCGCGTGGCATTCCGTTCGGCCCCGGATGCAACTTGTCTGCCGCCCGCTGCTTATCAGCCATCTCTCCGCCTGGTCATGTTTCTTCCGCCTAGTCGTTCTTTTCAAATATAGAAAAGTACTCCAGTCCGACTTCTCGAGCTCCCCGAACTAAATTTGGCAGTCCATGTGAGGGGGCTTTGGCACTCGATGTGGAGGGGGCTTGCAGCCCCCATGTGAGATAGTGCGATCAGGTGAGGCACGTCGAGGGACAGTTCGCGGGGGTCGGGGATCTCGAGATCTACTGGCAGGCATGGCTGGGAGACGGCGAGCGCCGCGCCACCGTCGTCATCGCGCATGGAGCGAGCGAGCACGGCGGTCGCTATGGCCATGTGGTCGAAGAGCTGGTGCCCGCCGGCTACGGGGTCTACGCGATCGATCATCGTGGTCACGGACGCTCGGGTGGCCGCCGCGCGGTGATCGACCGTCTCGCCTATGCGATCGCCGATCTCGACACGCTGATCGATCTCGTAACCCAAGAAGACGACGGACGGCGACCGTACCTGTTGGGCCACAGCATGGGCGGGTGCATAGCGATCGCCTACGCGCTGGAGCACCAGGCGAAGCTCGCGGGGCTCGTGCTCTCCGCGCCGCTCGCGATCCTGAAGGCCAGTGCGCCGCAGCGAGCGGTCGTGCGGGTGCTGTCTGCCCTCGCCCCGGGTCTGGGGGTGACTGGGATCAGTACCGAGACGATCAGCCGCGATCCGGAGGAAGTACGAGCGTACGAGCAGGATCCGCTGGTCTTCCACGGCAAGCTGCAGGCCCGCACCGCGCTGGAGCTCGCGGACGCAGCCACGACATTTCCGACGGACGTGGCGCGCCTGACATTGCCGCTGCTGGTGATGCACGGCGGCGCCGACCGTCTGGTGCCGCCGGCGAGCGGGAAGATGATCTACGCGCGCGCGGGCTCACAGGAGAAGACGCTGAAGCTGTACGAGGGCTTCTATCACGAGCTGTTCAACGAGCCCCGGGCCGATCGTGCGCGGGCGCTCGAGGATCTGAGGGCGTGGCTGGACGAGCGCGTGGAACCGGGCGCGAGCGCTGATGTCGAGCGATCGGATGAGCTCTCCGGACCCCCGGCAGCTGTGCAAGGCAGCTAGGAAGTACCGCTAGCAGGAGTCATTCGCAGTGTCCGGCTGCCCCCGGCACGTCGAGCAACTCACGGCGCCATCCACTACGCATACGAGCGACTGATCGAGCGCGACGAGGGCACCCGCGACGCGATCGAACCGATCTTCCGCGTCCCCGCGGTTCGACCACCGTCAACGTAGTACCGCTACGGGGATTCGAACCCCGGTTTCCGGCATGAGAAGCCGGCGTCCTAGTCCCCTGGACGATAGCGGCGCGTAATCGACTGGTCGAGGCTAGCAAAGTGCCCGGAGCAAGTCACGTTCGCCCTCGGCCATCGCCGGCGTCTTCTCGGAGTCTCCCCGACCCCCTGGCTCGCCCCCGAGCGGTGCGATATCTTCGCTCCTCACCCGACACGCGGATGTGGCGGAATTGGTAGACGCGCGGCGTTCAGGTCGCCGTGTCCGTAAGGACGTGGAGGTTCGAGTCCTCTCATCCGCATCAAGTTTCAGGTCGAAAGGACTCGCGCGCGCGTCGTGCCGATCGTGGGCCAGCCGTCCTGGCCGCAACAGCCTGGCTCTTGCTCGCGAGTCCGACCGACGTCCGAGAGATCCCAGTCCTCGGCCGGCTTGCCAGCCTTCACCACGCTCCGGCGATCGGATCCCAGGAATGACCTTCGCGGAACCGACGATTGCTATTGCGCAGACCGATGACGTTTTGCGAGAACCGCCCGGATGTCCTTGAGCAGGATCATCAGATGTCGCTCATCGGTTGGCGAAGGCGCTAGCCCGTGACGGAGGTAGAACTCCCGAGCGTTGTCATTCAAAGCGTGTACCACCAGCGCGCGAATGCCGAGGATCTCGGCGGCCGCGAGCGAACGTTCCATCGCGTCGGCCAGCAGCCATGCGCCGAGCCCGTGGCCCTGTACTGAGCGGTCGACCGCGAGTCGTGCGAGCAACATCACTGGAATCGGGTGTTGCGGCATTCCGCGCTTGACACGCCCGGTGGCTTCAGGGTGCTCGATCGAGGCAGCGGTGAGCGCGTGATATCCGACGACCCGTTCCTGCTCTGTGTCCACTGTGACAAACGCTCGGGCCGAGCCGCTGCCCGTAGCGGCACGCGCGTGCCGGCACAACCAGACGTCCAAGGAGTCCTCGCCGCAGTAAAACCCCTCGAGGATGTGCCGAGCGCCGAGTGGCTCAGGGTCGCTGAACCGCGGCACTACTCAGGACGCGGGCGACTGAACAGCTCGGCGAGCTTTGGGTTCACTTGCGCCGGGCGCTCGAGCGCGGCATTGAAAGCCGCCCACTGCTTCTCGGAGATCACAAAGCGCGTGCGATCCGCCAGCAGCCGCTCGGCGCGCTCGCGTCCGCTCCCCAGGAGAAACTCCGACAGGGACTCGTCTGCCACCCCCGCAGCCTGGCGGAAGAGCTCGACGTCGCGGTCCGCGACCCGCAGATTGACGCGATTGGTCTTGGTCTCAGACATACGCATCAGTGTACACACATCGTACGCACAGCGCAAGGACGAGCTTTAGAGCCCCCATCTAACGCGCATCTTGAGCCCCAGGCCTGCACGTAGCACGCCCGACCTCAGCTGACGACGCGACGATAAGAGAGGTGGGTGACGCCGGGCGCCTCGAGGACTCGCAGGAGCTCGAGCTCGATGTTGTTGGCGCCGGCGAGGTTGTCGAAGAGCCGCGTGCCGTCGCCGAGCAGGACCGGAACGATGTGGAGTTGAAGCTCGTCGATGAGGCCCGCGGACAGATACTGCTGGGCGACGTTGGCGCCGCCGCCGAGCGAGACGTCCTTGCCGCCAGCCGCCTCCTTGGCCTGGGCGAGCGCCGAGGAGATGCCGTCGGTGACGAAGTGGAACGTGGTCCCCCCGGACTTCGTAAGCGGCTCGCGGGCATGGTGGGTGAGCACGAAGACGGGTGTGTGGAAGGGCGGGTCCTCGCCCCACCAACCGTCCCAGGGGTCCTCTCCCCAGGGACCGGCGTCGCCTCCGAACATCTTGCGGCCCATGATGGTCGCGCCCACGTTGGTGAGGGATTCCTCGACGACCTCGGTGCTGGCGTTGACCTCGCCGCCCTCCCGGCCGTGCGGCTTGCGCCATGCCTCGAGCTCGAACACCCACTCGTGGAGCTGCATGCCGCCCTGGCCGAGGGGGTGCTCCTCGCTCGGTTCGGGCCCGGCGATGAAGCCGTCCAGCGACATCGAGACCTGGAATCGCAGCTTTGCCATCGTGCCTCCTTTGGGTGGGTGAAAGGATCGGTTCTTGCTCGCGGGCTGAACGCCGACGGTCAGAGATGCCCCCTCTTCACGCGCGGGGCGATCTGAAAGAGGGTCGCGCGCGACGGGCCGCGGAGCATGGCTCACACCCCCGCCGCGCGGCGATCGATCGATCGATCGATCAGCTCGTCTGGACGACGAACAGTTTGTTGCCGTCCTGGTCGCGGAAGAAGAACATCGGCGGGACTGGGTCGCCCATGTGCGACACCTCGGCGTCGACGTCGACGCCGAGGGCTTTCAGCTCTGAGTGGTCTGAGTCGATGTCGGAGCTGGACAGCGCGATGCGAGTCTCGATGCCCGTCGGTTCGCCGGGGCGTGGCTTGACGATCGCGATCGTCGTGTCCGCGCCCGCGGGCGCGACTTCGACCCAGCGGTCGCCGTTGCCGAAGGGAACGTCTATGCGCTTCTCGAAGCCGAGCTTGCCGGTGTAGAAGGCGATCGCCGCATCCTGGTCTGAGACGGGGACGATCACGGTCCCCACCTGGGTGATGCGGGTCGAGGTGGTCTCGGTCATTGCAAATCCTCCTGTTCGTTGGTTGAGCTCGATCTATCGCTATCTACGATCTATCCATATCTACCCACAGACCGCCCTCCGCGGCGAAACTCATCGGACGGATCGACCGATCGATCATTCGCCGGCGGAGACGGCTGGTCATCCGGATGATGGATGCGCCCGGTGCTCAGCGATCGGCGATCGCCAGCCACTACGCCACCACAGTAGTACCCGCCACGGGACCACGCGAGGGCGCCTCCATCACCATCAATCACCGGTTCACGAGGGGCCCCAGGTCCCCTCAGTCAGTCGGGGGAATGCTCCTCGTCAGCCTCGCCGTACACCGATGCAGCCCGCTCCTCATCCGGGCCGGCGCCGGCATCCTGCATGATCCGGTCCGGCGTGTGCTGGTCGCCGTGAGATGCGTGCTCGATCAGTTCCTGCTCGGCGAGCTCAAAGCCCTCGGACTCGCCTCCTCCCCCCTCCTCGACGGCCAGGCGCTCTTGCTGGCGGCGCTTGGCCAGCTCCAGATTGAGCTCAGATGGCGTCGAGTCGTCCACGCGCCGACTTTACTCGATACGTGAGGCGATCGACGATGGGATGGCACCACAGGGAAGACGGCCGCCGGCCTGAGCCGACGGCCGCTCCTACATTGCCAGTCCAGCTTGTGGACTGATCCCTCAGCGACCGGTGGTGTTGCGGCGCTTGAGACGCTGCATGGTCACGATCGAGAAGCCCATGCCCATCAGGAGCAGGCCCGCGCCGACCGTCCAGCGAAGGTCAAAGCCGGTGAACGGCAGTGAGCTTGCTTTCGCGCTCGTTGTGCTGGGAGCGCTGCTGGTCGTCGCGGACGGGGTCGTTTTCGTTGGCGTCGATGTCGATGGGGGTGTTTTGTTCGCTTTCGACGGCGACGTTCCACTGCTGGGCTTGGGCACACCCTGGGGACCGTAGCCGGCGGTGGCGGGTGGGCTGCCGCTCGTTGCAAGAGCCGTCGGCGCCGCGAGCGCGATAGCCAGCAGCAGCACGACCGGCAGAGCTAACAGCCCACGCGACGCGCGAGACGATGATCCTCTGCTCCTGGGTGCTGCGCCTGCTGCTTGCGGCCTGCTCGAGGCCACGACATCGGTCCGAGTCATGCCATACCTCCCATTGATGGTCTGGTGAGCGCTACGGCCCTCATCGGGGCCCTTTCGTGATTTCGTTGCGGCGATTCCATTTCAAAGCATTATTCCGTTCGCCGTTCCCGGCATCTCTCCTGCGAATCGATCTGCCTGCTTCGGACAAGGTCTATCACCAATGCCGGTCATGCAGCCGCTTCGTCGACCATTACATCGGCTGCTTAGGACGGCTTTCGAGAATGATCCGCTGCCCCGCGCCTGGGCACGCCCGACCCCCAAGACACGTGCGCGCGCCCTTGAACATCCCTCGGCCAGCTGTCAACGGGAAGGGGTCAGGCCCCCTCCCGACCTCCCCCCGCCGAAACGAGCACCCGCCCTTCCAAGGCACCCTCGTGCAGCTGGGCACGTAAAACCATCAGTCAGCGGGAAGGGGGCAGGCCCCCCTCCCGACCTCCCCCCGACGGGATCCGCACGCGACCGTCGAGCGTCCCGTCGTGCAGCTGGGCGCGCAGGACCTTCTTGTCGAACTTGCCGACGCTCGTTTTGGGGACTTCGGCGATGAAGGCGAACTCGTCGGGGAGCCACCACTTGGCGACGCGCGGGCGCAGGTGCTCAATGAGCTCCGCGGCGCTCGTCGAGGTCCCCTCGCGGAGGACGACGCAGCACAGCGGGCGCTCGGCCCAGCGCTCGTCGGGCTTGCCGATCACAGCGGCCTCGAGGACGTCGGGGTGGGCCATCAGCTGGTTCTCGAGCTCGACCGAGGAGATCCACTCGCCGCCGGACTTGATGACGTCCTTGGAGCGGTCGGTGATGCGCACGAAGGCGTGCTCGTCGATCGCGGCGATGTCGCCGGTGCAGAGCCAGCCGGAGTCGAACTTGTCGTCGCCGGAGGGATCGTCGAAGTAGCGCGCGGCGATCCAGGGGCCGCGCACCTGGATCTCGCCGGTGGACTCTCCGTCCCAGGAGACCTCGCGGCCGTCGTCGTCGACGAGGCGGAGCTCGGTCCACGGCAGGGGCTTGCCCTGCAGGGCGCGTTCATCCCAGTAGCGCTCGTCGTGTCCGCGGTCCTCGGCGGGGTCGCAGAAGGTGACGACGGGGCTGGTCTCGGTCATCCCCCAGCCCTGGAAGATGCGCACACCGTGGCGCTCCTGGAAGTCCTTCATCAGCTGGCGCGGCACGGCCGAGCCGCCGCAGACGGCGTGGGTCAGTGAGGAGAGGTCGATCGTGTGCGCATCGGCGTAGCGCAGGAGGTCGGCGAAGATCGTGGGCACGCAACCCGCGACGGTGGGGCGCTCCGCCTCGATCGCGCGCGCGAGCGGCTCAGCCTGCAGGAAGCGGTCGGGCATCAACAGGTCGGCGCCGGCGAGCGCGGCGGCATAGGGGATCCCCCAGGCGTTGACGTGGAACATCGGGACGATCACGAGCGCACGATCGCGGCGGGAGAGCCCGAGGTTGTCCACGAACAGCGAGGCGGTGGCGTGCAGGCAGACGGAGCGGTGCGAGTAGAGCACGCCCTTGGGGTTGCCGGTCGTGCCGCTCGTGTAGCAGAGCGAGGCGGCCTGGCGCTCGTCGATCTCCGGGTATTCGAAAGGCTGGGCGGGGTCCGCATCATCATCATCCGCCGCGTCTGCGAGCAGCTCCTCGTAGTGGAGGACATTCGGCAGTGAGCACTCGGCGGCCACCTTGCGCGTCGCCTCTGCCTCCCCCATCAAGACGAAGTGGCGCACCCCTTGGAAGGTCGGCGCGAGCTTCTCCAGCAGCGGCACGAGCGAGTCGTCCACGAAGATCACCTGGTCCTCGGCGTGGTTGACGATGTAGGTGAGCTGCTCGGCGAAGAGGCGGACGTTGAGGGTGTGCAGCACGGCCCCGAGGCAGGGCACGGCCATGTACAGCTCGAAGTGGCGCTGGTTGTTCCAGGCGAACGTGCCGACGCGGTCGCCGGGCTCGATCCCCAATCGTCGGAGGGCCCGCGCGAGGCGGTCGACGCGCTCTGAGATCTCGCCGAAGCTCGCGCGCACGGTCCCCTCGGAGGTGAGCGTGACGACCTCGGCGGAGGGGTGGCAGTCGCGCATCCGCCGGCGTAGGTGGTGCAGGTTCAGCGGGAAGTCGTCCTGCATCAGGCCTTTGAGCCCCTCTGTCATCGCCCGCGGGCTCCTTCCTCGCTCAACGCCGGCTCACCCAGCTCACTGTAGATCGCGTGGGTGCGTTGCGCAATGTCGTCCCAGTCGAAGCGCAACACGTGCTCGGAGGCCTCCGCCACGAGCCGGTCGCGCAGCTCCTCATCGACGAGCAGGCGCTCGATCATCACGCCGAGGTGCTCGGCGTCGCCGCCGTTGAAGCGCAGGCCGACGCGCTCGCCGGACGGCACGACCTCGCGCAGGCCGCCGGTGTCGGCGACGATGCAGGGGCAGCCGGAGGCCATCGCCTCGAGCGCCACGAGCCCGAAGGGCTCATAGATCGAGGGGACGACGCATAGGTCGGCGATCCGGTAGAGCGAATGCAGCACGTCGTCACCGATCCAGCCGAGAAAGGTGCCGTGCTCTGAGAGCCCCAACCGCTCCGCCTGGGCCTTCAGCTCGGCCTCGTGTGTGCCCGAGCCGGCCACCAGGAAGCGGACGTTCTCGACCTGCTCGATCACGCCGGGGAGGGCATCGAAAGCAAGCTGGAAGCCCTTCTCATAGACGAGCCGCCCGACGAGCAACACGAGCTTCTCGGTGGGCGCGGCGAACTCGCGCCGCAGCGTCTCAAGGTCCGCGACGGGACGCAGGTCGTCGGGATCGATCCCGTTGGGGATCACCGCGATCCGCCGCTCGTCGATGTCGAAGATGTCGGCGACGTGCCCGCGCATGTAGTAGGAGCAGACGATCACCGCATCCGCGCGTTGTGCCATCCAGCGCTCGACGGAATGGATGTGCGACTGCGGCTGGTCGGCTACCCAGCCTTGGTGGCGTCCATGCTCGGTGGCGTGGATCGTCGTCATATACGGCACGCCCAGCCGGTCGGCGAGATCGGCACAGGCGCGCGCGACGAGCCAGTCGTGTCCGTGGACGAGGTCGTAGGAGTGCTCCTCGGCCAGCGCAAGGCCGGCCGTGAGCATGTCGTCGTTCATCCGATCCACCCAGGCGACGAAGCGGTCGAGATCGCGCGGCCAACTCGGCTCGCGCACGCGGTGCACGGTTACGCCCCCACGGCTCTCGGTGTCGAGTGACTCGCCCACCCCGCGTGTGAGCACGTCCACGGTGACCCCCTGGCGGACGAGCGCCTCGGCGAGCTTGCACACGTGCCGTGCCAAGCCGCCCTCGATTACGGGCGGGTACTCCCAGGAGAGGAGTAGCACGCGCTTGCTCATGCCCTGGACCCTATCTACCCGGCATCGATGCAGTCCCGCCCCGCGGCATCCGTCCTTGCCAAGCGGCCACACCCCGCTGCCTGGCGCCCAGCCAAGCGCATTGCGCCACCTCACGCCCGATGCCCGCCGTCCTTGCCGAACCCCGTCCCGACCAGATGCGCCCATCGCCGGGCCAGTGCATCCTCCCCACCCCACCCATGCGTTCTGTCCCGGCCAGGCCGCCCCCACGCCCACCATGCCGACGCCCACCCAGGCCTTCCCCCCTGGCCAAGTGCGATCAGCTCAGGCGCAGATCAGCCCGAGCTCGTCCAGTCGCCGCGCGGCCCGGGACGCCCACACGGCATCCTCGGCCAAGCCCAGCACGCCCTCTTCGTGGAGCCGGCGCAGCGCGTCCTTGACCGCCGCCTCCTCTCGTCGATCGGCGTCTAGCTGGGTCTCGAGCTCAGCGCGGGACCATCTCGGCTTGCGATCGTCGCGCAGCAACTGCAAGACGATCGCCCGTTCGAGCCGCGGGTCATCCTGCGACCGCGACGACTCCCTCGATTCTTTACGCATGGGTGCCATTCCTTCGTATGACGGCCCCCGGTCGCTCGAGTCGCGCCGGGCCAGCCGATTGCCAAACCAATGATCGACCCGAAGATACACACAGCTTGGAACGGTTCAGCGCGGCGGGCCGGCCCCGGGGCGCTGGATGGGCGCCGCAGTAGTGTGGGAGCGTGCATGCGGATGGACGATGGGCGACGAAGAGATGACCGCAGGGCGCCTCGCCCCTCCGGGGGGAGCTGTTTCACTTTGGCCCTCAAACGGGCAAGCGCTTCCGGCTCTCTCCCAACGGCGGCCGAGGCAACCTAAGGATGACCAGTGAGCGCTGACCCCAGCCGGGGCACACCCAGCCCGCTAGCCGAGCGGGGACTGGAGCGGCGTTGGTGGACGCTGATCGCGGTCTGTGGGGCGACGTTCATGCTGCTCGTCGACGTGACCGTCGTGCAGGTGGCGTTGCCGACGATCCAGCGCCACCTGGGCGGAAGCTTCACGGACCTGCAATGGGTGATCGACGCCTACGCCCTGACGCTGGCCGCATTCACGTTGACGTGTGGCTCCCTTGCTGATCGCTTTGGGCGTAAGACCGTGTTCGTCGGCGGCATCGGCGTCTTCACGCTGGCCTCGCTGCTGTGCGGGGTGGCGAACAGCGCGGGGGTTCTGATCGCGGCGCGGGCGCTGCAGGGCTTCGGCGGAGCGGCGATGTTCGCCACCGGTCTGGCGCTCATCGGCCAGGAGTTCCAGGGGGTCGAGCGCGGCAAGGCGATCGCCGCATGGGGCGCCACGGTCGGCATGGCCGTGGCGCTCGGACCGCTGGTGGGCGGGGGCCTGACGGACACGCTCGGCTGGCGCTGGATCTTCTTCGTGAACGCGCCCGTCGGGGTCGCCACGATCGCGATGGCCTCATCGCGGATGGTCAACATCGGCGACCCGGACGCCAAGCGACTCGACTGGGCCGGCCTGATCACATTCTCGGGCTCGCTGTTCCTGCTGATGCTGGGACTCATGCGTGGCAACGATGAGGGTTGGTCGAGCACGCTGATCGTCTCGCTGCTCCTCGGCTCGGCCCTGCTGATGGGCGCGTTCGTGATTTCAGAGCTCCGTCACCCGAGACCGATGTTCGACCTGTCGCTGTTCAGCAACCGGGCGTTCTGCGGCGTGTCGTTCGCGACCTTCGCGATCGGGGTGGGCATGTTCGCGATGTATCCGTATCTGACGCTCTACCTGCAGAACGACCTCGGCTACTCGGCGCTCGCTGGGGGCCTCTATCTCCTGCCCTCGACCGTGCCGTGTTTCTTCGTGCCCCTGGCGACGAGATCGATCGTCGAGAGACTGCCGCCCGCAGTGGCGCTGAGCGCGGGCTTGGGCATCGCGGCCGCGGGGCTCGCGCTGATGCACGGACTGACGGTCAGCTCGTCCTGGACGGCGCTGGTCGCGGGCCTCTTGTTCACGGGAGTCGGAATCGGCATCGCCAACCCCGCGATCGCGAGGATCGGACTCGGCGTGGTGGCGCCAGAGCGCACCGGGATGGCCTCGGGGATCAGCAATACCTGCCGGATCGGCGGCCTGGCGACAGGCGTCGCCGCCTTGGGCGCCATCTTCCAACACCACCTGACCACCTCGCTCACGTCGCACCTCGGTCGTCCTTCGGGGGAGCTCGCGAAGGTCCTGGCGTCGGGAGGAACCCGTGCGGTAGAACGCTCAGCGCCAACCCAGCAGGGGGTGCTCGCCGCGTCGCACCAAGCGTTCGTGTCGGGCATCAACGGGATCCTCGCGATCGGAGCGATCGTTGTGCTGCTGGGCGCCCTCGTTGGTCTCGCGCTCGTGCGCGCCCGCGACTTCCATCGACGCCCGGCGCCTGAGCCAGCGGAGACCTTGGAGGCCGCTCGGGCCTGACGGCCCGAGTCCCGCGCGCGTGCGGGACTCAGAACGAGGCGGAAACGACGATGATGAGCGTAGTAGACACCCTCTGGGATGGAATCTCGAACGCGCTCCTGATGGCATGGACCGTGTGGTGGGCGCTGGTGCTGGGGTTTGCGATCTCCGCGATCGTGCAGGCGTGGGTGCCACGCGAGCGCATCGAGAACGCGCTCGGGGGATCGGGCTTTCGGCCGGTCGCTCTGGCAACCGGCCTCGGTGCTGCTTCCTCCTCGTGCAGCTATGCCGCGATCGCGATCGCCAAGAGCCTCTTTCAGAAGAGCGCCTCGGCGGCTTCGGCGCTCGCTTTCCAGTTCGCCTCGACGAACCTCGTGATCGAGCTCGGGATCGTGATGTGGGTCCTGATCGGCTGGCAGTTCACGCTCGCGGAGTTCATCGGAGGGCTGATCCTGATCGTCGTGATGACATTGCTGTTGCGTCTATTCGTGTCAAAGCGCCTGGAGGAGCAAGCCCGCGAACACGCCCAAGAGGCCGAGACCGGCCACCAGCATCACTCAGCGGGCGAGCACATGACGATCCGCCGGCGCCTCACCAGCGCGAGCGCCTGGTCGGATGTCGCCCACAACTTCCGCAACGACTGGTCGATGGTGTGGAAGGAGATCGTGATCGGCTTCTTGCTCGCCGGGTTCATCGGCCAGCTCGGCAACAGCTTCTTCAACGCACTGTTCATCACGCACGCCCCCTCGGGGTTGAAGCTGCTCGAGAACGCGATCGTCGGTCCGATCATCGCGATCCTCAGCTTCGTCTGCTCGGTCGGCAACGTGCCGCTCGCCGCGGTGCTGTGGTCGGGCGGAATCTCCTTCGCCGGAGTGATCGCGTTCATCTTCGCGGACCTGATCGTGCTGCCGATCATCGCGATCTACCGCAAGTACTACGGCACGCGCTTCGCGGTGAGGATCGTGGCGCTGATGTTCGTGACGATGGTCGCAGCCGCACTGATCGTGGACGGCCTGTTCAGCGCCGCTGGCCTGATCCCCCACGCGCGCCCTACGCGCGCGGAGATCTTCGGCGAAGTGCGGGTGGACTACAAGCTGTTCACGAACATCCTGGGTACGGCTATTTTCGTGATCCTGTTCGCGCTGGCGATGCGTCGTGGCGGAACAGACCCGGTGTGCGGGATGAAGATCGACAGAGACAAAGCCGTGCGGGTGGAGCGGGAGGGCCAGACGCACTACTTCTGCTCAGAGGGCTGCGCGAACACCTTCGCCTCAAACCCACCCCACCCCTTGACTCCCCCTCAAGGGAGATCGATTTCCAGCTGACGTGGGGAAGGCCGCAGAGGCTCGATCGTGGCTCGCGGCCTGCCGCGCTTGGCCCAGTGGCCGACGACTTCGCGGCTGCGGCAGCTGTAGTAGTTGATTCGCCGGTCGGTGGGCTGCAACGCAAGCCCTCCCGGCGCGGGCCCGGTGACGAGCGCGTAGAAGCGCCGGCCGCTGCGGTCGACCTCGACGATATCGCCGGTTTGGATGCCCTCGAGCCGCATGGATCCCCAACTCCAGCAGGATTCGCGACGCCCCGCGGCGAACCACCCTCGAACCACCTATTGGCCGGTCAGCCAGTAAGATGCCTGAGGCGTCCACGGCTACGATCACGGAGGTCCAGATGGCGGCGGTTGACAGCAGCAAGCTCGAGGATGTGCTCGTAACCGAGCGCGAGGTCTGGGAGCACGGCGTGCCGAACGAGCTGTTCGCGCGCATGCGCAGGGAGTGCCCGGTGCACTGGACGGAGAGCATCACGGAATTTCCCGAGGAGCCCGGCTACTGGTCGGTCACGACCGCCGAGGACGTCCACGCGGTGAGTCGCGACTGGCAGACCTACTCGTCCGAACTCGGGGGTGTGACGGCCGCCAACATCGGCTTGCCGATCGAGCTCTCGCGGGCGATGTTCATCGGCATGGACCCGCCCAAGCACGACCGCATCAAGGCGCTGTTCCAGGCGGGCTTCACGCCGAAGCGGATCGCCGCTCACGAGGATGCGATCAGGGCGATCACGGTCGGTGTGCTGGATCGGCTCGACCCGACGCAGACATGCGATCTGGTCAACGATGTGGCCCAACCGGTGGTCTCGCGCGTGATCGGGAGCTTCATGGGAGTCGCCCCGGAGGACGATGAGGCCTGGGCGCGCCTGATGAACATGATGCTGGGCGCCGGCGATCCCGACCTGAACCCGCACGGGACTCCCCAGGCAGGGGTCGAAGCGGGGGTAGCCGAGATCTTCAAGCGCTGCGGCAAGCTGATCGCCGACCGCCGCGAGCACCCGACCGACGACTTGACGAGCGTGCTGGTGCACGCCGAAGTGGACGGGGAGAAGCTCGAGGAACACGAGATCGTGATGGGCTTCTTCCTGCTCGTCGCCGCCGGCAACGATTCGACCAAGGCCACCTACTGCAGCGGCATGCGCGCGCTGATGGAAAACCCCGACCAGCGCGAGCTGGTGCTGTCAGACCCCAGCCTGATCCCCGGGGCGGTCGAGGAGTCGCTGCGGATGTTTCCCGCGTTCGCCCACTTCCGCCGCACCGCGACCCGCGACGCCGAGCTGAACGGTCGCCAAATCAAACAGGGCGAGAAGGTAGTCATGTGGTACGTCTCCTCCAACCGCGACGAGACCCGTCACGAGGACCCCGATCGCTTCGACGTGCGCCGCACGACCGAGCACCAGGCGTTCGGCGCCGGCGGCCGCCACTTCTGCCTGGGCACGGCCCTGGCCCGGCTGGAGCTGCGCATCCTGTTCGAGGAGACCCTCGAGCGCTTCCCGGCGATGGAGCCCGCGGGCAGGCCGACGATCGTGGAGTCGGTCTTCCTCAACCAGCTGAAGACGCTGCCCGTGCGGCTCTCAGCGTAAGAGGCCCTATCCCACCAGTAAGTGCTTTGTCGGTTCGTCTCTTCCGGCCAGAATTGGCTTGAGACGACATTCACTGCGATGGGTGCTGGCCCGCCCTACCACCGGCATCACGCAGAAGCCGATCTCCGCCGCCCGCGCGCGGGCTCGTCTTTGACCGCGCGCAGGCGCTGAAACGGACGGCCGTCGCGCAGCTCGCGCACGACGGATTCGACCATCCCGTCGCTGTGCTCGCGGCGGCCGTCGGTGACCGCGGCGACGATCTCGCGCTTCTGCTGAATCAGGCGGGCCATCGTCTCGTCGATCGTCTCGGCCGCGAGCAGGTACCAGGCGGTGACCGCGTCGCGCTGGCCGATGCGGTGACAGCGATCCTCGGCCTGGTCGTGTATCGCCGGCGTCCACTCGAGCTCCAGAAAGGCCACATTCGAGGCGCGCGTGAGCGTGATGCCCTGGGCGGCCACGCGGGTGGCGCAGACGATCAGCGGAGGGCCCTCAGGCGCCTGGAAAGCCGCGATCGACGCCTCGCGCTCGGCGAGCGAGTCGCCACCTAGAAGATGCAGCGCGTCGGGGAAGCGCGCGAGCACGGCCTGCTGAACCTCGACGTGGCGGGCGAACACGACAAGTGCCTCTTCGGAGGCGAGGAAGTCTTCGATCCAGGCCAGCGCCGCCGCGAGCTTGCCGCGTGCCGCGAGGCGTTGCAGAGCTCCCAGCTGCGCCAGGCGCTTGGCGCGCAGCGTCGCCGCGATGCGGGCGTTGAGCTCTGATAGGTCGAGCGGCTGCGAGCGCAACCAGGCGATCACGTCCTGCTCGGCGAGTCGGTACTCGGGCTCGTTCGTCAGCGCGACGGGGATCACGACCTGGCGCTTGGCGGGCAGCTGCGGGAGCACCTCGGACTTCAGGCGGCGCACGAAGCAGCGCCGGCGCAGATGCCAGTGCAGTCGCTCCTCGCTCAGCTCACCGCGGAACTGGCGCGAGAAGCGCGCGCCCGAGCCGAAGTCCTCGAGGCGGCCGATCACACGCAGCTGGGGAATCAGCTCATCCGCATGGTTGAGCACCGGCGTCCCAGTCAGGGCGAGGCGCAGACCGTCGGGCGCCACGGCGTTGGCCAGCCGACGCACGGCCTGCGTGCGCTTGGCTTGGGGGTTCTTGCAGTAGTGCGACTCGTCGACCACGAGCGCGCGCGGACGCCGGCGGGCCAGCGTCTCACGATGGGCGGCGACGATCTCGTAGTTGAGGATCGTGATCTCGCCGCCGCTGGGCGGGACCGCGGAGCGTCCCTCCACGACCACGACCGAGCGGTGCGGCAGCCAGCGCGCCGCCTCGCGCTGCCAGCCGAGCTTCATCGACGCCGGGCACACGACGATCGCCGGGTAGGCCCCGTCGGCCTCGAGCGCCGCGAGCGCCTCGACCGTCTTGCCCAGGCCCTGCTCGTCGGCGAGGAACGCGCGCCGCGCCTCGAGCACGTAGCGCACGCCGGCCCACTGGAACGGCGCCAGCTCGCCGCCCAGCACGGCGGCGGTCTCAGCGATCGGCTCAGCGCCATCAGAGCGCGAAGCGCGAATTGCGGCAGCGGCCTCACGCTGCTCTGCCAGCAGTCCGTCGAGTAGCTCGACCGCGGGCCCCGAGACCTGAACTTCGTGGCGGGCGAGGAACGCGTCGAGCTGCTCGGCCACCCACGGGTCCAGCGGCACCGAGCGGCTGCCGGCGGCGCCTGGGAGGCGTTCGAACGCGGCGCCGACGTCCGGGTCCCACACGACCTCGAGCCGCAAGCGCGCGCCGTCGACCCCATGCGCGAGGACGAGCCGGGCCGGGGGCGGCGACTCCCCCCGCTCGACGATCTCAAGGCAGCGCTCGGCGGCGGCGTCCAGGCGCGCCGAGCGCAGCGCGCGCAGCTCCCGCGCGGCCGTCGCGCTGAACGGCACGAGCAGCCTGCCCTCGTACTCGATCGCGTCGACAGCCAACAATGCCTCGGGGACGATGCCGGCCCGCGTATCGAGCACCCACCAGCCGCGGCCGTCGTGGCGGGCGGTGCGCACATAGCCGATCCACCGCCGCTGGATGCCTGAAAGCCACGCGTCCACCTCCGGAGCGGCGGTGAGCTCGGGGAAGCGCTCGAGCACATCCGCCACGTGAATCCCGGCCCAGTCCTCAGCCGGCGCCGACCACTCGCGGGCGTCCCAATCGAAGCGCCGGTTGGGAATCATCCGCACGAGCGCCACGATCTGCGCGTCATATGGAAAGGCGAGCACCACCATCTGCTCGCCCGCATCGCTGGGGCGCAGTTCGACGTTGGGGCGGGGAGTGACGAGCTTCATCGGCGTCCCACGCTAGCGGTCGACTGGGATGCGCCGCGCCCGAGCCCGCACGGGGCAGCTCACAGACGACTCCTCCCGCCCCCCACCAACCCGATCCTCGCCCCCCACCAACCCGATCCCCTGAAAGGGCCGAAGCGAGCGCTACGGTCCGCCGATGACCGCCAGAGGAGCACGCATTCAGACTGTCGCTGCGGCGCTCGCACTCGCCGCCGTGACGAGCGGCTGCTCGGCCGTGTCGGGCGGCGGCGCCAACGCGATCGAGCCACAACCGCCGCCGGGATCCTGTCACGCGCGCGGATCGGGGCTTTTCTCGCTTCCCGACCCACGCTGCACTCCCGGAGCGATCGACCCTGCCGTCAGGCAGGCGAACATCGCGGAGACGATCTGTCGCGAGGGCTACACATCGACGGTACGCCCGCCCGAGTCGGTCACCGAGCCCGAGAAGCGTGCGAGTCTCGCCGCCTACGGCGACGATGGACCGTTGAGGGACTATGAGTACGACCATCTCGTCCCACTCGAGCTGGGCGGAGCGGTGAACGACCCCCGTAACCTGTGGCCCGAGCCGGGGGCGAGCCCCAACTCGAAGGACGCGCTCGAGCACCGGCTGAACGCGCTGGTATGCGCCGGCAAGCTCAGCCTCGCAACAGCGCAAAGGGAGATCGCAAGCGACTGGGTATCGGCTCTGCATTCACTCACTCGCCCCTAGCCAAATAGATGCTCTCCGAGATGCCCTCAGATGCTCTCCGAGACGCCCTCCGCCGGCCTTCGCTCTCACTCGCCGGATAGCCGAAGGCATCGCAGCCTCCGGCCCCCACAGATCCCAAACAGACGCTCTCCGAGACGTTCTCCTCCAGCCCTCTCTCACTCACTCAAACACACACACACACACACACACACAACAGATCCGATGAACGGCCGCCCTATCCGTGTCCGAGCACTGGGTGGGGCACGTAGGGCTCCTCCAGCCGCGAGATCTCCTCGTCGCTGAGCGTCAACTGCTCGGCCGCGAGGGCGTCGTGGAGATGATCGGGCTTGGTGGCTCCGACGATCGGCGCGGTAACCCCGGGCTTGTGCAGTAGCCAGGCGAGGGCCACCTGTGCGGGCGGCACGTCGCGCCCGGCCGCGACCTCAGCCACGCGCTCGACCACGTCGAAGTCGGTGGGCTGGCTGTAGAGGTAGTCGGTGAACTGATCGCCGCCGGCGCGTGTCGTCAGGCGGGCGCCATCGCGTGTTCGGCTGCCCGCCAGCACACCCCGCGCAAGCGGGCTCCAGGGGATCACGCCGATCCCCTCCTCGATGCATTGCGGGATCATCTCGCGCTCCTCCTCGCGGTAGATGAGGTTGTAGTGGTTCTGCATCGAGACGAAGCGCGTGAAGCCGTGTCGCTCGGCGACGTGCAGGGCTTTTGCGAACTGCCAGGCGAACATGCTGCTGGCGCCGATGTAGCGCGCCTTGCCAGCACGCACGACGTCGTGCAGCGCCTCCATCGTCTCCTCGATCGGCGTGCGACTGTCCCAGCGGTGGATCTGGTAGAGGTCGACATAGTCCATCCCCAAGCGCCCGAGCGACGCGTCGATCGCGCTGAGGATGTGCTTGCGGGAAAGGCCGCCGCCGTTCTCCCCGGGCGTCATCGGCATGAAGACCTTGGTGGCAACGACGATCTCATCGCGCGTGAGGAGCTTTGCGAGCAGGCGACCGGTGGCGATCTCGCTGGCGCCTTTGGAGTACGTATCGGCGGTGTCGAAGAACGTGATGCCGCCCTCCACGGCCGCCCGCACGATCGGCTCGGCGGCGTCCTCGTCGAGCACCCATGAGCGGTCGCTGTCGTTGCCGAAGCTCATCATGCCCAGGCAGACGCGCGAGACCCGCAGGCCGGTAGCGCCGAGGTTCACATACTGCATGGGTTTGCCTCCCGGTGGTGATTGGCGAGTAGTCGCCGAGCAGTTTGCCGACGACGCGCTGATCGATGATAGGACGGGCCGGCCTGTAGGAGGCGCTCGCCGGAGGAGCGCAACGATCGTCGAGAGGCCGCTCTCGCTCGGCTGGCTCCGTCGGCTGCCGGAGCGACCAGGCAGTGCAGAAACTCCTCAAGTACTTACCCTGCGTACGCCCCCACGAGGAGATCTGAGGAGGGCTGCTCGTGGGGATCCGCGGAGGGCGTGTCGAGGTCCGGCGCCGCTATTGCCGCGACGGGTTCGCTTGCGACCGGCGGTGGGATGTCCTCGTCGCGCTCGATCGGCGTCACGGAGTCCTCATCCCACCCCAACGCCGCGTAGATCTTCTCCTCGATCTCCCGCGCCACCTCGGGGTGGGCATCGAGGAACGCCTTGGCATTGCCGCGGCCCTGGCCGATACGGTCGTTACCGTAAGAGAAGGACGAGCCGGACTTTCTCACGATGTTGTGCTCCAGACCAATATCGATCAGGCAGCCCGACGTCGAGATCCCCTTGCCGAACTCGATATCGAACTCCGCCTGACGGAAGGGAGCGGCAACCTTGTTCTTGACGATCTTCACACGCACACGATTGGCGACCGCTTCGGTGCCATCCTTGAGCGTCTCGATGCGGCGGATGTCCAAGCGCTGGGAGGCGTAGAACTTCAGCGCCCTACCACCCGGCTGAGTCTCGGGCGAACCGAACATGACCCCGATCTTTTCGCGGATCTGGTTCGTCAAGATACAAAGCGTCTGCGTGCGGTTCAGGTTCCCCGCGAGCTTGCGCATCGCCTGAGACATCATCCGCGCCTGCGCACCGACGGTATGGTCGCCCATCTGCCCCTCGAGCTCGACTTTTGGGGTGAGCGCGGCGACCGAGTCGATCGCGACCACGTCAACCGCGCCGGAGCGCACGAGCATGTCTGTGATCTCCAGCGCCTGCTCGCCATAGTCGGGCTGGGAGACCAGCAGCTCGTCGATATCGACGCCGATCTCCTGCGCATACAGCGGGTCCATCGAGTGCTCGGCGTCGATGAACGCACACACCCCGCCGAGCTTCTGGGCCTCGGCGAGCACGTGATAGACCAACGTCGTCTTACCGGATGACTCCGGACCGAAGATCTCGACGATACGCCCACGGGGCACCCCGCCGATCCCGAGCGCGAGGTCGAGCGACAGCGCCCCCGTGGAGATCGCGTCGCAGCGCACCTGCGCACCCTCGTCGCCCATCCGCATAACCGAGCCACTGCCGAACTCGCGCTCGATCTGCGTGAGCGCCCCGCGCAGGGCGGAATCACGCTCCCTGTCGCCATTCTCTAGGTCTGTAACGGGCATGACGGGCATGGTCTTACTCCTCAGGTAGGGGTGGACCGACCAAGCTACGCAGAGCTTGGGACGGTTCTCTCGATCCTGCGCAGATCCCGGCCTTTGGTCTCGACCGCAAAGACCCGCTTTTTGCGGTTGCGGATTGGTCGGGCCCGGCAAAGGAGGCCCGGCCTTCGGCCGGAAGAATCAGCGGCATCTCGTTGAACCGCAAAGCCGTCGAAGACGGCTGAACTCCCAGCAAACCCCAAATGCAGTGGTCCCGTTCTGGGTGCCCCGTCGGAGAAGGAGACAGAGAACCATGCGCACGTGGCCTTATGGGCGTGTCGCGCGGGGTTCCAGTTAGTCAGCCAACCAGGACAGAACAGGAGCCAACCATGTCGGTCAGCAATATCAACCAAGTCGCCCTCACGGGGCGGCTCACCAGCGACCCCGATCTGCGCGTTCTCCCATCGGGAAGCAGTGTCTGCCACCTGCGGGTCGCGGTCAACACCAGGCGGCGCAACGCGGCCGGAGACTGGGGCGAGAAACCCAACTTCTTCGATGTCATCGTGTTCGGTGTCCCGGGCGTGAACGTCGCCAAATACATGTACAAGGGTCGCCCCGTAGCGGTCAGTGGGCGCCTGGACTGGCGCGAGTGGGAGACCGTCGACGGTCGTAAAGCCCAGGCGGTGAGCATCATCGCCAGCAACGTGCAGTTCCTCGGGAGCCCGCCGAGTGAGTCCAACGGCGCCGCCGCGAAAGACGGCGAGGAAGCGCTGGAGGGCATCGCCGGCAGCGAGGAGGAGGCACTGGACATCGCCGACCAGGAGGCGATCGCCGCCGCCACCGTCTAGGGCTGGGAGACGCCACCGTGGTGGCCTACGAGAAAGGAGCCTCTGCGAGCGCGGCGCCCGCGAGAACTGCATGAGCCAATGCAGGCCGCCCCCATCAAAGGCGTGGGCAACACGATCTCGTCGATGCTGCGCGCGGTCAATCCAACAAGGGTGCCAGCACAGCTCAGATGTTCAGCCAAATCTCCCCGCCGCGTTTGACGGCGGCATCGTCGTCAGGGTTATCCCCCAAGAGCCGATCGAGCGCAGTGACTATCCGTCCAGTCGCCTCACGCCGCAAACTTATCCTGGAGGGCACGCACACCAGGCCATAGGTCTTCGTCGGAGTGCGCATCGCCTCGGCGAGCAATAGGCGAAAATCAGTGAGATCCTGTGTGACGATCGCGCGGCGCTGATCGGTCATCAAGGCGAAGTGCACGCGATCTGAGCGGCCGATCAGTTCGCGGTGCTCCTTGACGGCGATCACGTCATGGCTGCGTGCTCGCAGTTGAAGGGCTATCTCTGGGGAGAAGTGCTCGTCCAGCAGCAGCCTCACGCGCCGATCGCTTCCTGAGCGGCACGCCACTTTGCCTCTTCGAGCTCTGAGATTTCGTGTACACGCGCGATCCAGTCATCGATCTCCTCGCGATTGGACCCGTAGTAGCGGATGGCGATCTCGACGATCCGTGGCTCGATCTCGAGGTATGCGGCGGCGTCCGCAATCGAGTCATCGTTGTCATGGAAGACCTTGACGACCTCCCACACGTCCAGACCGCTTCCGATCAGAGCCGGACGCCGGCCGAGCGCACCATCGACGAAACGGATACCGGAAAATTCGTCCATCAGCAGACCCTCACGCAGATAGCGCTCCGCCAACGCCGCGCGTTGTTGCCCAGAGAGCCTCGCCCGCATGCGCAACTGCTCGAGAGTGCTCTGCTGAGGACGCATAGAGAGATGTCCACGAGCCGCCATGTACACACTGTAGCACGCCGTGGTACAAACTCTCGACGATTACAGGCTGCTCGTGATCGCCCGCCCATATCTGAGTGCATGAGGTGCTGGCGCGCGTGATCACTTATCACGGCTGGCCGGGCGTCCGGCATCGTGAACTCATGAAGCAGATCGACCGACTTCTCCCGCATCTGCTCAAGTCACCAGGCGAGTGATGCGGCGATCCTGGGCCTGCGTTAGGCTGCGGCGGCGGACTCGGGGGTTGTAGCTGGCGCCTCGGGACTCACGAGCTGGATGCGCTCTCCTGTGGGTCGCTTCGCCTCGAGCGCGATGCCCATCGCGGCCATCAGCCGAAACGCGTTATCGGTCGTCGGGTTAGCGGTCGCGGAGGTCAATAGCCGCCTGACACTGGAAGCCTCCAAGCCAGCGCGACTGGCCAGCGCGCGCTTGGTCATGCCCTGCGTCTCCCGTGTCGCCTCGAGCATCGTCAGCAATGCGTTGCGCGAGCGCAGGGCCTGAACTCGCCGGGCATACTCGGCGCGCTCGGTCTCGGACAGCAGCGCATTGACGGCAGCTTGATGGGCGGACTTCTTGGGCATGGCCTGAGGGTAGCAGGGCCTGTGGCATACATGCAACAGTCGTGGGTAATGTGCCCGTCGAGGACGGCGGCCTCGGCCTCGACCCCGCGACAGCCACCATGGTCGGCCACGACGACGACGCCTACCTCGCCGCCACCGTCTACACCAAGCTCGCCCAACGCCGCGCTATCACCCACACACAACACGCGATGTGAGCCGCCAGCAACGACAGCAGAACGCACACCGCGCCCACACGTCGTCGCCTGAACCCCAAGCTGCGCCGTACGCCCAGTGCCAACACCCAAGGGAAAGGAGGACACCCACTCCTTTCCACTTCCAATTTATACCCGAGTGGGGGGCTTGTTACAAGCCCCGGTCGTGCCGCATAATCGCCCGCCGCAGGCCAGAACCTACGGAAATAGGAGGAGCGGAATGCGTATGACCGAGCATGCTGTGGTGATCGCCGGAGGCGGTCCGGCGGGGATGATGCTGGCGGCCGAGTTGGCGTTGGCGAAGGTCGATGTCGCGGTCCTCGAGCGGCGTCCCGATCACGTGCTCGTCGGCTCACGGGCCGGCGGTTTTCACTCGCGTACGATCGAGGTGCTGGATCAGCGTGGCGTCGCTGACAGGTTCCTCGCGGAGGGTCAGGTGGCTCAGGCCTCGATGATCGGCACAACCGTGTTGGACATGAGCGACTTCCCGACGCGTCATCCGTATTCGCTGGGGATCTGGCAGAACCAGATCGAGCGGATCATGGCCGGCTGGGTCGCCGAGCTGGGAGTGCGGATCTATTACGGGAGTGAGGTGATGGGCTTTGAGCAGGACGACACCGGCGTCGACGTCGAGCTGGCCGACGGCCGGTCGCTGCGGGCACAGTATCTCGCCGGGTGCGACGGAGGACGCAGCCTGATCCGTAAAGCGGCCGGCATCGAGTTCCCCGGGTGGGATCCGACGAGGAGCAACCTGATCGCCGAGGTCGAGGTGACCGAGGAGCCTGACTTGGGCATGCGGCGCGACGCCATTGGCGTCCATGCAATCGGCAGGTTGGAGTACGAGATCCGCGACGGCGAGGTGGTCTACATGGATGGGGGGCCGGTGCGGGTCATGGTGACCGAGCAGCAGCTCGGGCCCAGCAGCGAGCCCACCCTGCGCGATCTGAGCGAGGCGCTCATCAGCGTGTACGGCACCGACTTCGGGATCCACGATCCCACGTGGATCTCCAGGTTCACCGACATGACACGTCAGGCGGCGGCCTACCGCGCCGGACGAGTCCTACTCGCCGGCGACTCGGCGCACGTGCACTACCCGGCTGGTGGACAGGGCCTCAGCCTCGGTGTGCAGGATGCGGTGAATCTGGGATGGAAGCTGGCCCAGGTGGTCAACGGGAGCGCCCCGGAGAGCCTTCTGGATACTTACCAGGACGAGCGCCACCCGGTCGCTGCCCGCGCGCTCCGGCACACGATGGCTCAGACCGCACTCCAGCGCCAGGACGAGCGCACGAAGGCCCTGGCCGACGTGGTGTCGGAGCTGGCGATGATGGACGAGCCTCGCAAATACCTCGCGGGGATCGCCTCTGGTCTGGACATTCACTACGAGCTCGGCGAGGGACACCCGCTGCTCGGACGCCGCATGCCCGATCTCGACCTCGTGACCGCCGATCGCCCGCTCCGAGCCTTCGAGCTGCTGCACGACGCCAAGCCGGTGCTGCTCAACCTCTGTGAGCCCGGCGGCTTCGACATCACTCCATGGGCTGACCGGGTCCAGCTGATCGATGCTGAATATGCCGGGGAGTGGGAGCTTCCCGTACTCGGCGCGGTCCCCGCTCCCAGCGCCGTGCTGATCCGGCCCGACGGGTACGTTGCCTGGGTGGGAGATGGCACAGATACCGGATTGCACGACGCGCTGAGCACCTGGCTTGGAACACCATGACGAGACGCGACGCCGGGCATTTTCGCCCGTTTTTCGCTGGCCTTCGCGGAACTTGAAGGAACGAGGTTTCGTGACTTGTCCGGACGAATGCCGTACACTATGAGGATGGTGTCAAACGCACCCACCAAGACCCGAAGGATCGAGATTCGGATCACCGAGGAGGAGCGCAGCCTCGAGCAGGCTGCGGCGACCGCCAGCGGCGAGAGCCTGAGCGAGTTCGTACGCAGAGCAGCGCGCCGAGAGGCCGAGCGCACGCTCGCCGAGCGCACCCGCTATGTGGTCGATGACGAGGCAGCGCAGCGGTTCCTCGCCGCGCTGGAGCAGCCCTCCCCCGACGCCGAGCGCGGCTTGCGCCGACTCGTCGAGAAGCCGAGCATCCTGCCCCAAGCGTGACGCCGCGGCTCTCTGCGACCGCCGCGTTCGACCGTAGGGCGCACCGTATCGATGCGTTCGGTTGCGGCGAGGAGATCCTGGACCGCTGGCTACGTGCCTATGCGGGCCAGGGCCAGCACCGTGACGCGGCCCGCACGTTCGTGACCACCGAGCCAGACGGCACCGTCGTCGGCTACTACACGCTCGTCGCCGCGCAGGTCGAGCACGAGCAGGCGACCGCCAGCGTACGCCGCGGACTCTCGCGGCACTTCCCGATCCCCGTCGCGCTCCTTGCCCGCTTGGCAGTCGCAACACCCCACCAAGGCACCGGCCTCGGCCGCAGTCTCTTGCTCGACGCACTTCAACGCGTCCTGCGCGCCTCCGAGGAGCTCGCGATTCGCGCAGTCACCGTAGATGCACTCAACGACCACGCCGCGTCCTTCTACCAGCGGTTCGGATTCGAGCCCTCAGACCTCGCGCCCAGCACGCTCATAGTTCCGCTCAAAGCCATCCGGCAAACACTCGGTTCCTGACGGGACTGCGTAGAACGTGCTCATTTCCAGCTACTTCTCGTATCGGGGAGTTTAGCCTGGATGCCGTCGCAGCCCCCTGACAGAATCGCTGACGGACCCTGGGGCCACCCGGCGCCTTTAGTGCGATGCGTGCTCTTCCCAGGCCTCGGTCATCGCGATCCGCTGCGCGAGCGTAGGCGTCCGCGCGTACAGCAGATACGACCACGTGGGCGGGTCGGGATCGCTGAGGTTCGTGCTGGCGAGCTGCTCGAACGCCTGCCGGGTCGCGGCCGGGTCGTGCGTCGCCTGCAGCGAGGACCAGTCTGACTCCGTCTCATAGCGACGCGTCACCAGCGTGAAGAACGGCAGCGTCACCAGCCCCAGAACGACCCACACGAAGAGCGCCACCGGGACCGCCTCGGGCCGCCCCAGGCCACCGCGCCGTCGCGTGGCAAGAGCGACCAGCGCCGTGGCGGGGATCAGAAAGAGCGCCAGCCAGCCCACCTGCTTGAGCACGTGGGCACCCGCCACGTGACCGAACTCGTGCGACATCACGACTCCTATCTCCGCGCGGCTGAAGTGGCCGTCGAGCAGTGTGCTCCACAGCACCACACGCTGACTGGAACCGATGCCGGCCGTCTCCGCGTTCACTTCCGTCGTCGTGCGCCCGAGGTCCTGCACCAGCACGGGCGTGCCCGTGACGCCCTCGCGCGCCTCGAGCGTCCTCGCCTCGGCAACGAGCGCCGAATCGCGTAGCGGATGAGTTTTTGTGATCAGATAGGGAGTGAGGAAAGCTGACAGCAGTGCCAGTGCTGCGAACAGCGGCGCTGCCACAACCCACCACCAGCGGCGCATCTTCCCCGCCAGCGCCATCGCCAGCGCAACCGCGAGCGCGATCCACACGAAGTGCGCTCCGAGCCCGAGGAAGCTGCCGAGGAGCCCGGCGAGGTATCCCTCGTGCACGACGTGGTGGCGGCGCTCCCACCACAGCGCCGCGAGGTCAAACGGCACCTGTGCCAGCCACACCAGCGCGAAGCCCAGCAGCGCGAGCATGATGCCGGTCCCGATGCGGCCCGCCGCCGACTCTCGCATCAGTCGATGTCCGCGGCGCGCGTACACGGCCAGCACCGCGACCGGCGCGAGTATCTCCAGCAGGCTGTCCACGTCGAGGAAGCTCTCGTAGCTGCGGGCGCGGCGCAGGACCGAAGCGCTGAAGGAGCGCTTGGGATCGATGTGCGGCGTGGGCAGGTTGGCGGGAACCGAGCTGCGCCACAGCCAGTGCGCTGCCAGCAGCCACAGTCCCGCCGCGCACGCACCCACCAGCACCCTCTCCGCCCATCTTGCTCGCGTCTCAGCGGCAGCCTGGGCACCGCCCGTCGCCGGTGAGCTCACGGCGTATCGGCGAGCGGCTGCGCTGTCGTCGGCGCCGCAGCCGCCGGTGGCGCCACCGGGCCGGCGTATGGGTAGGAGTCGGTGAGCATCAGCAGGTAGCCATTCGCCTGGGCGAGATAGCGCAGCGCGAGCGCGCCGGCGTTGCGCATACCGACGGGCATCTTGCCCGTGACCAGGCAGGCAAACCAGGCGAGCACGCCGACCGTGTACAGCAGCGTGAGGTAGGCGCTCGCGACCATGAACGCCGGAATGGCGAGGATCACACGGAAGAGCACCTTCCAGCGGTTCTGTGTCCGGGGTGGCGCGATCAGCGGTTCGACCGGGTAGCTGCCCTCCTTGCCGACGAAGCCCGGGAACGGGTTTGCGATCAGAAGCAGATACGCCGACACGTGAGCCTGGTAGCGCAAGTAGGCGGCGAGGAAGCTGTGAATCGCATCGGGTGTCTTACCGTCGAAGAGCACCGCGAACCAGTTGATGATCGCCATCAGCCACGCGATGCACCCCCACAGCGACAGCCACACGAAGTGGGGGAAGGTGAGCAGCAGGCGAAAGAAGACGGTGAGGCGGCTGCGCCGCAAATCGTCGCTGACATTCAGCTGAACGGGATCCTCGCGCACCGGCAACGGGCCGATCGCGACCAGCGGATCGCTCGAGGGGTAGCGGTCGCTGAGCAGCAGCAGGTAGCACCAGAACTGAGCGCCGTAAGAGAGCGCGTAGGCGATCGCGTCGCGCAGGCCGCGCGGCAGACGCCCCCGGATGAGCGCGACGAACCAGCCCAGAAAGGCGGCGGTGGCGAGCAGGTTGTAGCCGGGATAGACAAACGAGGCCCCGGTGATCGAGGAATAGACGGTGGGTCCGACCAGGATGAATGCGATGAACGACGCCGGGATCGCCAGCACGACGCGAAACGCGACGGTCAGGCGCTTCTGACGGCTGGGCGGGTCGATCTCCAGATCGATCGGATAGCCCGGCTTGCCGTCGAAGTTGGGTAGCGGCTCGGCCCCGAGGTTCAGATAGGCGTATGCGTGGGTGGTGCATCTGACGAACCTGGCGAGAAAGCCATGGAGCCTCGCCGGCGAGCGCCCGAGTATCAGCGTCACGACCCAGTTGGCGATCGCCACGACGAACGCGGCAAGCGACCAAAGTATGAGCCACAGAAACAGCGGCGTCGCGAACCACAAGCGGAAGAAGACGCTGCCGTGGCCACGACGGAGATCATCAGAGACGATCAGACGCACAGGCCGCTCGCTCACGCCTGGGGCCCCGATCCGCATCTAGCCGGCAAGCGGTGAGAGCCCCAGCTTCTTGAATGACCCGACCTCCTCGAACAGCACATCGCCGCGTTTCATAACAGCCATCCCGGACGACACCGGCCGCCGCGACATGGCCACTGGATGCCGCGATCTACGCTGGCAAACCCACCGTCTGGGCGGATGGCGCAGCGGTGATCATCACCAGGGCCATGCGTCTCTGAACGTACATCACGCCGCGCACCTGAGACGGCGGGGCGGCGTGGGGGTCCACGGCAGCACCCGTTCAACGAGGATTCGGCTGTCTAGAGCGGCCAGATAGCGCTCACTAATGCGTTCATGTCGGTCCCCCACCATGTTTCGCCGTCCGCAGCAGGCTGCAGATTGTCGTGCGCTCGGGCCTGCGGTGGTTGGTGGATTCTGCTCGGATTGCGGTGGTTTTGCGGTGGATCGTCCAGAGAACAGCCCCGAACACGGGCGAACCGATCCTCGTAATCCCCAGTGTTTTCGGGCTCTTTTCCTACTGTTCGGTCCTGTTCGTCCTGACTAAG
>DAIOGX010000024.1:0-2165 GCA_036744995.1 Solirubrobacteraceae bacterium
TAAGGGGGACCGCTGCGCGGTCTCCATGGCCGTCGCGAGGTGGTTGCGATCCAGTGAAAGCCCTCGCATACCAACTTCTGTTGAGGTACAAACTTGGTCGATTTCTTCCCGAGCGGAGGAAGCGGTGCGCACGCGACGACGACGACGACGCACGCGGGCATCGGCTTTCGCGGTGAGGATGCCCAGCGGCAGCCGCTCTGGGTGATTGTTCCCTCCGGGTTTCACCGACTGCATAACGACACTTGCGATGACGACTACTCGATGACTACTACTCGACGACGCCGCCAATCTTCGCCTGCTGTGCGGCACGGTTCTGGTGAGCAGAATGGCCTTTCGACAAGCCAGAATCTTTTGTATTTGAGCCGTTTATTGGGATCTAAATTTATTTGCGTCGAGGGTCTTGCATAACAGCCCTCTTGTGTGCAAGATACCTTGAGCTTAGTACCAAGATCTCAACGTTTGTTCGGGGTCACACGTGGGATCGTCCACCACATGAAGATTGATGGGGACGAGCAAGGAGGCTGGGAGGCGCTATGAGTGGCGAGATAGGCAGCGAGACCGAGGCACAGGTTTCTTGGCGGAGTACGTATACGGGCCTGCGTGGCTTCATGGGCCTTGGCGGTCGGCGTCGTTCGGCGCCGCTCGAGATCGCCGAGGTGCGTGGGCCGGCGGCGAGTCTCCGTCGCGACGCGCTGTTCCGCCGCATGCTGCTGCTGGCTGACGTGGTGGCGATCGTTGGGGCGTTCGTGTTGACGGTCGGGTTGGCTTCCCGGTCGCTGCAGCTGACGTGGGCGAGTGTCGCCGGCGTGCCGGTCTTGCTGATGGGCGCGAAGCTCTTTGGCTTGTATGACCGCGACGAGACGCTGCTGCGCAAGACGACGCTCGACGAGGCGCCCAAGCTGTTTCAGTTGGCGACGCTGTGCGTGCTCGTCGCGTGGCTGGCTGGCGGTCTGGTGGTGAGCGGCACGCTCGACCGCCGCGAGGCGCTGTTCTTGTGGCTGGCTTTGGCGGGGCTTTTGATGCTGGCGCGCACTGCTGCGCGGGCGATCGCGCTGCGGATGGCGCCGGCGGAGCGCTGTCTGCTCATCGGTGATGAGGCCTCGACCACGATCATCCGCTCCAAGCTCACGGGTCACGGTGGGGTCAGGGCGAAGGTGGTCGCCCACTTGGATCTCGACAAGATCGCGCCGTGGTCGACGGATGCTTGCTCCTCGCCCCGGCTCGCGGAGATTCGTGACTTGGCTTGCGAGCTCGACGTGCACCGCGCGATCGTCGCGCCGCGCAGCGCGGACGCCGGTGAGATGCTCGACCTCGTGCGCACGCTGAAGGCGGTCGGCGTGCAGGTGAGTGTGCTGCCGCGGTTGTTGGAGGTGGTCGGCTCCTCGGTCGAGTTCGACGACCTGCACGGCGTGACCGTGATGGGCGTCAGGCGCTTCGACCTCACCCGCTCCTCAGCCGCGGTCAAGCGCGCCTTCGATCTCATCGGCGCTTCGCTCGGTCTGCTGGCGGTCTCGCCGCTATTGATCGCGATCGCGATCGCGATCAAGCTCGACAGCCGTGGCTCGGTGTTCTTCGGCCAGCTGCGCGTGGGCAGGCATGGGGAGCGCTTCCAGATGCTGAAGTTCCGCACGATGATCCCTAACGCGGATGCGATGAAGGACTCGCTGCGCGACCTGAACGAGGCGCAGGAGGGGCTGTTCAAGATCTCAGAGGACCCCCGCGTGACCCGTATTGGCAAGTTCCTGCGCAAGAGCGCCCTGGACGAGCTGCCCCAGCTGCTGAACATCGTCAAAGGCGAGATGAGCCTCGTCGGACCGCGCCCGCTGGTCACCGAGGAGGACGACCGCGTCGAGGGCTGGCACCGCCGGCGCCTGGAGCTGACCCCCGGCATGACCGGCCACTGGCAGATCCTCGGCCCAGCGCGCGTCCCCTTGAAGGAGATGGTCGCGATTGACTACCTCTATGTGGCCAACTGGTCGCTCTGGACTGACGTCAAGATCCTCCTACGCACCGTCCCACACGTCATTGGCCGCCGCGGCCTTTGACCGGACTGATCCCTCTCCGTTTGGTCTGCACGTCATTGGCCGCCGCGGTCTTTGACGGGACGGATCCCTCTGCGTTTGGTCTGCACGTCATTGGCCGCCGCGGTCTTTGACGGGACGGAT
>DAIOGX010000024.1:2265-29388 GCA_036744995.1 Solirubrobacteraceae bacterium
CCCTCTGCGTTTGGTCTGCACGTCATTGGCCGCCGCGGTCTTTGACGGGACGGATCCCTCTGCGTTTGGTCTGCACGTCATTGGCCGCCGCGGTCTTTGACGGGACGGATTCTCCTGAGCACCGTTCCGCATTGGCTGTCGCGGCCTGTAGCCGAGCGGAGATCGGTCGGCCGCTGAGCTGAGCTAACGGATACCGTGGTGCGGGATGCCGTGGGCCGCGAGCCGTCGCCCGCGAATCTTGCCTCCGGGCGTGGTGTCCTCGAGCGCCACCTCGGAAAGCTCCTCCCAGACGACCCGGCCATCGATGATGATGGCCGGGTGACGAGAGCTCTGCGGCGCCCCGGGCGCGGGTTGGGCATCGCCACGCGCCGCCATACGACAGATGGCGACGCACAAAATGAAAACGGTCAGCCAGGCGACGGGGATCAGGATCCAGAGCATGTGATGAAAGTTATTTGCCAGACTTAGGTTTATTCCTTCGCTCGGACGGCATCGTCTGATCCTTGATCGCTCGAGGTGTCATCGGGTCAGCCCACGATGATCACGCCGAGCGCCTGCGTGTAGACCGCTCCGGTCTGGGCGATAAAGTTTCGTGATCGGATACCTTGAGGATGTCCGCCCGGTGGCGGCGGCGGGTCGAGTGGCTGAGATATACGGTCAGATCCAGCGTGACTTCGGCGCCGTGCCTGACCCCTTGCTCCCAGAATCTGACGATAGCGCCGCTGTGCGTCTTTCGCTGCTCACCGCACTTGCTCCTCATCAAGTCGATCGGCAGATCCTCAGTGCATACCGCGAGCGGCACCCAAGCGATCGTCAGGTGCTCGCTCTGCTGTCGTGGTCGAGCGCTCAGGCCGCGCGGCGCATCGGCACGTGGAGCGCACCACGCCGACGGCCAGCCGGGCGACGAGTATGACGCTTGCGCATATCAGCCACCCGCGTACAGCGCGTCGATCTCAGCCTTGTACTTGTCGGCGATCGGTTTGCGCTTGAGCTTCATCGTCGGCGTCAGCTCCTCGCCGCCGGGCAGCCAGTCGCAGGGGAGGATCTGGAAGCGCTTGATCTGCTCGACGCGGCTGAGGTGGCCGTTGGCCTGCTCGATCGCATGCTCGAGGGCCACCTCGATCTCCGGGTGCTCGCAGAGCGTCGCCGGCGAGGTGTCCTCGAGTCCGTGCTCGGCCGCCCACACGCCTGCGCCGTCGGGGTCGAGCACGATCAGCGCGACGTTGTAGGGGCGGCGGTCGCCGATCGCGATCGCCTGTCCGATCAGTGGGCTTGCGCTCTTGATCTGGGCCTCGATGTTCGCTGGGGACATGTTCTTGCCGGCGGCGTTGATGATCAGCTCCTTCTTGCGGTCGACGATCTTGACGTAGCCCTCAGAGTCGATCTCGGCGATGTCGCCGGTGTGAAGCCAGCCGCCGGGATCGATCGTCCGCGCCGTCTGCTCGGGGTCAGAACGGTAGCCGTGCATCACCGTCGACCCGCGGCAGAGCAGCTCCCCGTCGTCTGCGATCCGTACCTCGATGCCGGGGAGCGCAGGTCCGACTGTGCCGATCTTGGGGCGCTCGCGCGGGTTGCACGTCCCCACACAGGTCAGCTCAGACATGCCCCACAGCTCGCAGATCGGCAGGCCGATCGCGTGGAAGAACTCGAGCACGTCGATCGGCGTTGGCGCGGCGCCCGCGTAGAGCATCTGCGCCTGGTCGAGCCCGAGGCGCTCGCGCAGCTTGCTCAACACGAGCTCATCGGCGCTGGCGCATTCGGCGAGCAGCTCGGCCGCGGGCTGTTCGCCTGCCTGCTCGGCGCGGACGCGTCGAAGGCCGGTCTCGATCGCCCACTGAATGGTCTGTCTGCGAGTCGGGTCCTGCTCTGCGGCAAACGCCGCCTCGAGGCCCGCCTTCATCTTCTCCCAGACGCGCGGTACCGAGCCGAAGCTCGTCGGGCGCACTTCCGGCAGCGTAGCGGCGATATCGCGCGCATCTGCGAGGGTCGTCACCTGGGTGCCATAGATCATCGAGATGTAGTGCGTGGAGTAGCGGTCGGCCATGTGCGCGTGCGGCAGGTAGGAGATGATGCGGCCCTCGGGGTGCACCTCGATCACCGCCGCCGCGGCGCGGCACTCGGCCAGCACGTTGGCGTGGGTCAGCTCGACGCCCTTGGGTGGTCCGGTCGTCCCGGACGTGTAACAGATGGTGACCAGATCCTCGCCGGTGACGGCGCGCCAGCTGGCCTGGAAGTCGAAGCCGGGGTCCTCGAGCGATTCGAGCTGTTCGAGCGACATGGTGCCCTCGGGGGAGCCGTCCACGCAGATCACGTGCTCGATCGAATCGAGACCCGCCGTCCGGATCGCCTCGAGGAACTGCAGCTCGGTGATCACGACCCGGTTCTCGGCGTTTGAGAACAGATATGAGACCTGCTCGGGCGAGCAGGTGTTGTAGATCGAGAACGGCGTCGCGCCGAGATGCAGCGCGGCCGTGTCGCAGAAATGAAACTCGGGCCGGTTGAGCAGCATCAGACCGACCGTGTCGCCGCGCCTGACGCCCAGCGAATCAAGGCCGGCTGCGACGCTCTGCACACGCTCGGCGACCTGGGCAAAAGTGAGTTCCACAGCGCCGCCGGGGGTCCGCAGCGCGATGCGCTCGGCGTGCTCGGTGACTGTGGCCCGGAAGGCCTCGCACAGCGTCCCGGCCTCGAGCGCCGGTGCCTCGTGGTCCTGTGAGCGTGAGAGCGTTGCGTCCACGCTGCCGCTGATGATCCCCGTCACTGAGCTGCGCTCGCAGGAGGCTTTGGCGGTCCCGGCAGATCGGCGATCGAGCGCGGCGCGCTCGTCTCAGGTTCCGGCGCGTCCCACCGCGCACCGATCACGCCGACCTCATGAGCCGGAGCTACCACCATACATAGACCGGTGACGCTAACACACCGCTGCTTTGGCGGGAAGCATCGGCCTCCTCGCCAGATGATCGCCTCGCGACGCTTCCTCGTCTATGCACCGGAGTGGCAGAGCGGCTGAGCTGAGCTCGACGAAATGCCTGCAAAATGCGCGCATATTCGCACGTGGGCGGTCGACACCGATGATCGGCTCTGGGAGGGTGAGCACTCCCCTTCACATCATGCTCTTGCTCTTGATCCCCGTCGCCTGGCTGGCCGTCTTCGTCTTGTGCGTCGCCATCTGTTGTATGGCGAGGAGTGGCGATGCCCAGTCCACGCCCGCGAAACAGAGCTCTCGTCGTCCTGCCATCATCGATGGCAAGGTCGTCTGGGAGGAGCCTTCAGCACTGGCGCTCGAGGACACCACGCCCGGAGGCAAGATCCGCGGGCGACGGCTCGCGGCCCACGGCATCCCGCACCACACGATTCCCTACCACGGGATTTCGCACCACGGCATCCATTAGCTCAGCTCAGCGGCCGACCGATGTGTGTCGGTTCAGAGTGACCAGTTGGTGATCTTCTATAAATCTGGTAGAGTTAGTGAACAATTAGCCGCCGATCGTATGGAGCGCCAATGGTCCTTCCCCTCATCACCATCCTCATTGCCCTCTGGATCTTCATTCTCTCGCTCCTCGTAGGCGTGTGCCTGAGTGCACGCCAGGGGGATCAACAACAACAACAACAACAGCAGCTGCAGCAGCTGAAGGTCGCATCCGCGCACCCCGCGAGCGACGACCCCATCGGACCTCCCGCGACCTCCTCCGGATCGGATCGATCACGGCCCACCAGCCGGAGGGCACGCACGACTACCCTCCTAACCCCACGGTCTTGACCAGCGGCGTGACGGGCTGAGCCAAAGCGGCCGTCCCGCTCAGACGAGGACTGAAGCCGGCGCTTTCACAAAATGGTCACGCCTGGACGGGTGGCAGCATCGACTATATGCTCCCGAGCACAGAGTGCCGAGCCGAGTACAGAGGTTCCGGACGCTCCGCGTCGTGTCGTTCCTTCGGCGCCCAGAGCACAAGTACACGAAGGTAGCCATCCTGTCCACTGAATCGATCGCCA
Source organism: Solirubrobacteraceae bacterium (assembly GCA_036744995.1). GTDB lineage: Bacteria > Actinomycetota > Thermoleophilia > Solirubrobacterales > Solirubrobacteraceae > Palsa-744. Next base: position 6,256 of record DAIOGX010000024.1, read on the forward strand.
GCTCATCGCCTGCCGCCGGTGTCGCTGAGCCGTGCGCGCGCTGCGGAGGAGCTCTGGCCGCCGATCAGCGCTACTGCCTGGAGTGTGGCGAGCGCCGCACGCCGATGAGCAGCGTGCTGTTGGGTGGCCCGCCGACGACGAGCGGTGGGGACCAGTCTCTGGCGGCCCCGCCGCCGCTCGTCCCACCGGGAGCCCCGGGCGCGACGGGCGCTGCCCAGCGCGGCAACACGGTCACTGTGATCGCCGGCGTTGGCGTGCTGCTGTTGGCGATGGGCGTCGGCGTGCTGATCGGGCGTGCCGGCAACTCCAAGCCCGTCGCCGCGCCCGCGCAGCAGGTGATCACTGTGGCCCCGCCTGGGGCGACGACGGGTGCCACGACCACCCCGACGACGACGACGACTCCGACGACAACGACGACCACGCCCGAAGCGTCCTCCAAAAGCGGCTCCTCCTCGTCGAAGGCTGCTAATGGCGCAAAGCAAGGCGCCGCCGGTGCCGGCTCCTCGAAAGGCGGGGGGGGCGGGGGGAAGACTCCTGCTGGCGCTCCCAAATCCAACTCGCCTGCGGGCAATAGCGGGAAAAGCTTCGAGGAAAAATCCAAGAACCTCCCCAATGTGGTCGAAACGGGCTAGCTGATGTCCGCGCCGCCGCAAGAGCCGCAACGAGAGGGGGAGGGGCGCTCCGAGCTGCGCCGCCGGCGCGACGCGCTGGCCGAGCAGGTCACGGAGCTTCACTGGGATCTGGGGGGACTGGCATATGAGATGGCGATCCGCGACCACTTTCGCCTCGATGTGCTCGTCCGTCGCGCTGCGGTGCTCCAGGAGCGCGACGCCGAGCTGGCCGAGGTCGAGCGCCTGTTGCGGATGGAGGAGAGTGCCAGTGTGGGCAACTGCGCACACTGTGCGGCCCCGCATAGTCGCGGGGCGCTGTTCTGCTGGCAGTGTGGAGCGACTCTGATGGAACGCTTGCCCGGCACGGAGGCGCCGCCGGCCCAGCCCTCCGCCGGGCCGGGCGGGCCGGCGACTGGCGACGAGGACGACGGCTCAACGAACGACGGCTCAACGGCGGTCATGGAAGCTCTGCTCGCGCCCCAGGCCTTTCCCACCACCGCCCCCGCCGAGGCCGCTCCAGCCTCAGACTCCTAGGCGGGGTGGACGGTGAACGTCGATTCGTCCGGGCTGTGCGACGACTGCGGCTCTTCGCTCGATCGCGGCCAGCGCTACTGCTTGGGCTGCGGCTCGCGCGTCGGCTCGCGCAGCCCCCAGCTGATGCAGCTCTTGCGGCGCGTGCGCGACCCGCGCCCAGCTGAGGAGTCGGCAGCCCTTCCGCCGCCCGGGCACGCGGCCGCGACGGCTGGGATGGCCGGAGCGCCTGCGCGATCCGGCCTGACGCTGCCCCCGCCCAGGGTGTCGGCGCTGCTGGTGCTCGTGTTCCTCGGCTTCGGCGTGATCATCGGAGGCGCCGCCGGCTCGCGCGTGGATGACACGCTGGCGGCCTCCGCGCGTCCGCCTATCAAGCTGATCCTTCCGCAGACGGCGTCGGTCCCTTCGACCTCGACTTCCCCCTCCGCCTCATCGCCCGCGAGCGAACCGCCGCCATCGGAACCCACGCCGACACCGGCCGCGGCGGGGGAAGCGGAAGGCTCCTCGACGACATCGAGCTCCAGCAACACCTCCTCGGGATCGCAGCAGCAGAAGAAGAAAAAGAAGAAGCAAGAAAAGCAGAAGTCATCCGCCCCGAGCTCGGGCGGCGGCAAGAGCGGATCCCCGTCCGCTGGCTCGACGACCTCGAAGCTTCCTCCGGTCAAGCATGTGTTCGTGATCATGCTCTCCGAGCAGCCCTACGCAGCGGTCTTCGGACCGTCTTCCACGGCGCACTATCTGGCGGGCATGCTGGAGCAGAAGGGGGAGCTGCTGGTCCGCTACTACGCGGTCGCGCACGAACAGTTGGCGAACGGAGTCGCGCTTCTGAGTGGCCAGGGGCCGACGCCGCAGACGGCGCAGAACTGCCCGACATACGAAGACCTGACGCCGGGAACTCAAGGCGCCGAAGAACAGGTCAGCGGGCATGGTTGCGTGTACCCCTCATCGACGCAGACGCTCGCGGGGCAGCTGACCGCCAAGCACCTGACGTGGAAGGCGTATGTCGAAGGGATCGACGAAGCGGGCGCGGCGCAGGGCGCGAGCGGCGCGTGCGCCCACCCGGCGCTGGGCGCGGCCGACCCGACATCGGCGCAGACGCCGCCCGCGGGTCAGTCCTACGCGACGTTCAGGAATCCATTTGTGTACTTCCATGCGGTGATCGACTCACCGTCGTGCGCCAAGGACGACGTCGGCCTGAGCGCGCTGAAGGTCGATTTGAAGAAGAGCGCGAAGAGCACACCGAGCTTCGCCTACATCGTGCCGGACCGCTGCCACGACGGGAACCCGATGCCGTGCGCGCCCGGAGCGCCCGCCGGGATGGGACCCGCGGACGGGTTCCTGCAGAAGGTGGTTCCGGAGATCCTCGGCTCGAAGGCGTACAAGGAAAGCGGACTGCTCGTGATCACCACCGACGAGGCGCCGTCGACCGGCGAATTCGCCGACTCGAGCTCCTGCTGCGGTCAGCCGAGCTTCCCGAACCTGCCCCCGTCGACCGCAGGGTTGGGCCTCGGACCGAAGGGCGGCGGCGAGGTCGGCGCGCTGTTGCTCTCGCCCTTCGTCAAGTCTCACACCACTGACAGCCAGGAAGAGTACAACCACTTCTCGCTGCTGCGGACGATCGAGGATTTGTTCGCTCTGAAGCACCTCGGCTATGCCGGGTCATCAGGTGTTAAATCCTTCGAAGCCTCGGTCTTCTCGGCCTACACACCCGGTTGAGCTAGAGCCCGACGGTCCGTCCTCCGGGCCGAGGGCCCTGGAAGTGAGAGGACTGATGAGAGCTACCCCCCGGGGTGAGAGCTACCCTCAGGGCTGATCGATGATGAGCTCGTCGTAGGTGATCGCCTCGCGTCGATGCCCGGCGCGGCTGAGCACCCACTCCAGCGCCAGCATGTGGCGGACGTTCTGAAGATCGGCTGGATGCAGGTCCAGGCGCATGGTGTCGCCGCAGATGAGGCTCCCAGCGCGGATCAGCGCGGGGGAGAGGGCGCGTCGCGAGGGGGAGTCCGTTCCCATGCCCCAAGCGGGGGCGATCAGCCGAGGGGAATCGCCTCCGTCCGCGCCGTCCGCGACGGCTAGCGTCCGGTGCAGCCGCAGGAGGCTGGCCCACCAGCGAAACTTGTCAGGAAGCACCTGTCGCAGCGCGGGAGTATAGGCATAGGCGGGCGCCACGAAGCCGTCGGGCTCTATCCCGGCGAGCTTGAGCACCCGCCAGCCGGCGTCGACCGCCCGCCGGGTCTCGTCGCGGTCTAGTCCGACGAACTCCGCCGAGCGCCCGCTGCGGGCGTGCGTGAGCGTCTGGCGCGAGAAGGCGCCGCCGCGCCGCAGCTGCGTGTGCTGGAAGCCGTGCTGGGCGATCGAGTCGCCCGCTCGGCGGCATTCGGCCAGCCAGCTGGCCATCTCCGGCGAGCGCTCGCCCAGTGGGTGCAGATCGCGCGCGGGGATCACGAGCAGGGTGACCCTGTCGACGCCGTGATCGTTGAGCCAGTCGCGGATCAGCGCGCAGCGCTCGAATGTGGCCGGCTCGATGTCGTGCAGGGCAACGGCGATCCGCCGCCGCGCGTGATGACCGCGACGACGTCTACCGGCGCCGGACGACGGGGAGTCCGCCGCTATCGCTCTGAGCGCCGATGGGGGCGTCGAGGCATCGGCGAGCGCGCTCGTCTCGACGACTGAGCTGGGGATGCAATCAGGCCGCATGTGCAATGTCCTTTGACGACGCTGGAGCTCTGAGCACCTGCTGGTAGCCCCCGGCGAGACGCTCGAGCGCCCGCTCCCACGTGCGTGCCCTGACCGCGGCGAGGCCGGCTCGGGCGAGGCGCTCTCCTAGCAACGGCGTGTCTGCCAGCTCCAGCACAGCCTCCGCCAGCGCGCCGGCTGAGGGCTCGCACAGCAGACCGCTCACGCGGTCTTCGATCAGCGACAGCGGGCCTCCCGCGGCGACGGCCACCACCGGTAGGCCGCTGGCCTGCGCCTCCAGGATCACCTGCCCGAATGTGTCGGTGCGGCTGGGGAACAGGAAGATGTCGGCGCTCGCGTAGGCCCGCGCCAGATCGTCGCCCTCGAGCCAGCCTAGGAAGGTGGCGTTGCCGCCGATCCGCTCTGCCAGGCGCTCCTGCTCGGGGCCGCCGCCCGCGAGCACCAGGTGTAGCCGGGGGTTGCGCGCGTGAGCCTCGAGGAACGTGTCGGCGAGTAGGTCTGCGCCCTTCTCGTGCGTGATGCGCCCGGAGTAGAGGACGTTGATCGCCTCGGGCATGGTCATTCCTCCCCGCAGCGCCGGATCGAAGCGGGCGGTGTCCACGCCTCGGTCCCAGCGCACCACCTTCTCCGCGGCCACCCCGATCTCGGCTAGCGCCTCGTCAGAGGCCGGGCTGGGCGAGAGCACCAGATCGCACGCCCCGTAGAAGGCGCTCACGCCGAGCGCCATCGCGTCGGTCACGTTCCGCTCGCCCGAACGCAGCCCGGCGTAGGCCGTGAGCTCGGTGTGGTAGCTGCCCACCAGCGGCACCCCCAGCCCGCGGCTGACGAGCGCGCCCGCCACGCCGACAGGGCCCGGCGAGCAGACGTGAATCACGTCGAACGTCCCTTCCGCAAGCGTCTGCACCGCGGCCGACAGGCTCGGGACCCCGATCTGTAGGCCCGGGTAGTAGGGCACGTCGAACTCGGCCACGGCGGATAGGCGCCGGTCAACGTCCGGGTCGGTCCCGACCACCTCGATCTCGAAGTCCGGCACCCCGCGCTGGCGGATCTCCTCGATCGCGCGTGTGACCCCGTGGGTCGAGCCGATCCCGTCAGCCAGGATCGCCACCCGCGGCGTCTCGCCATCCTCGCGGCGCCTGTCGAGCTTGGCCTTCTCGTTCGCGAGGAACGCCGTGGCGGGGGCGTAGGGGATGGCGGCTATGCAGCTGTCGAACAGCCCGGCCGCCGCTTGCATGACCTCCACTTCGCCGTTCGCCGCTCGCACCGCCTGCTCGACGGCGACGCGCAGCTTGCGCTCGTGCAGGCGGCAGGCGCGCCGGTAGAGGTCGGAATGGCTGAACGAATCGTCCTGCATGTAGGCGATCAGGCCGTCGACGTCGAGGTAGTCGAGCTCCACCGCGGCCAACCACGCACGCAGCAGGCAGCGGGCATCCTCGGGGGCGAGGTCACTGCTGAGCGCTCCGTGGCGCGCGTCGCCCTCGCGCAATAGGCGTTGCATCATCGTCATCACGCGCTGCGGGTCGGGCCGTGCGTCCTGCCCTTCGGCCTCGCCGCCGCTGCCGAGCGCGCGCGCGGCCAGTGCGATCGCTGCATGCGCCCACTTGGCGGCGCTGCCCTGCTTGCCACGCGCGGTGACATGGCCAGAGCGCATGTGGTCGAGAAACTCCTCGGGCGTGGCGGCGTGGGGCGCTTCGGTGTAGGTGCGCCCGATGTCGACGCCCGCGTGGTCGTCTGAGCCGCCGATCCCGATGCTGTCGCGCGTGGCGACGTAGGTGGCGGCGGGCTGGTTGAGCTCGCGGGCGCGGGCGCCGTTGCGGATCTCCCAGATGGGAAAGAGCTCGGCCAAGCGCCGGCGGTGGCGGGCCAGCAAGGGGGCGCCGACCGTGTAGTAGGGGTGCGCGAGCGCACAGACGATCTCGCGCTCGTACAGATACGCGGCGCAGATCTCAACGTCCTGGCGGTGGGCTTGCAGCCACTCGTGATCCTCGGGGGAGATCCCATAGCAGAGGACGTGCACCGCCTGGGGCTCGCCACGGAAGTGTGCTGTGAGCTCCTCCGAGACGAACACGTCGGGGCGGTCTGAGATTTGAAGGACGCCCGCGATCGTGTCGTGGTCTGTGATCGTCACGAAGTCCATGCCGCGCCGCTTGGCAAGGGCGTAGACCTCCTCTGGCGGCGTGGCGCACTCCGGCAAGCCAACGGCTCGCTGCACACCGAGCTTCGATTCCTGCGACGCCGTCGAGTGGCAGTGCATGTCAACCCGTGTGGTCGACGTCTCCATCTTCCCTGATGTCATGGTCTTGTCATCCATAACAGAGAGATTCCGCTGCAAAGCGGCAGTTTTTGTGACCAGCTGGGAACGATCGTGTGAAGGGTCCGTGAAGCTTGACCAAGTTGGCCAAGCTTGCTATGTTCGTCGCATGTCCACCACCTACGGCATTGGCGAAGCCAAGACCCAGTTGTCGAAGCTCGTTCACATGGCCGAGGAGGGCGAGGAGATCGTGCTGCGCCGAGGGCGTCGGCCGGTCGTCCGCCTAGTCGCCATCGCGGCTGAGGAGGGCGGCGCGAAGCGCAAGCCAGGGCGAATGCGTGGCCGCGTCCGTGTACCTGAGGACTTCGATGAGTGGCCCGAGGATGTAGCGCAGGCGCTCGGCATCGTTGACTGATGCGGCTGCTGGTTGACGCGCACGCGCTGCTGTGGTGGCTGGGCGGGGACCGGCGCCTGTCGACGACCGCCCGCGAGACGATCGAGGCGGCTGAGAACCCTCTTCTCGGCGCAGGCACGCTCGTGGAGATTGCGATCAAGCGCTCCTTGGGCAAGCTGGAGATCGACGAGGATTGGCCAGAGCAGGCGAGCGCTGACGGCTTCGGTGTGCTCGCGATCAGCTGGGTGCATGCGACACGACTTCAGGAGCTCCCATTTCCTCAGCTGGCGGGTAAGCCCCACCGCGATCCGTTCGATCGTCTGCTTGTCGCACAGGCACTCAGCGAGCGGGTCCCGATCGTCACCCGCGATCCGATGCTCGCGGCATATGGGGTGGCGGTGATCTGGTAATGGTCGCGGGTCAGCATGCGACGCGTAGAGCGCTTGCACACCGCAGAGGATGAGAATGCGCTCATCCTCTGCGCCCATAACGGCCGCTGTCCGTAAGCTGTCGCGGTCATGTCGATGCTCATAGTGACTCCCTTGGCCTCGGCCGTCAGCTACTTCCAGGCGATTGTGCTGGGCGTGCTGCAGGGCGTGAGCGAGCTGTTCCCGATCTCGAGCCTCGGGCACACGGTGCTGTTCCCGACGCTGTTCGGCTGGAACGAACTGGTTGAGGCGCAGTCGCGGTCGGAGTCCTTCTGGCTGGCGTTTGTCGTGATGTTGCACGTCGGCAGCGCGCTGGGGCTGCTGTTCTACTATCGGCGCGACTGGGTGGAAATCATCGGCGCCTTCTTCCACACCCTCTCCACGCGCCGGGTCGAGACGGGCAATGAGCGTTTGGCCTGGCTGATCATCGTCGCGAGCATTCCCGCCGGGATCATCGGCCTGGCGCTGGAGCACCAGCTGCGCACGCTCACCGCTAAGCCCGAAGTGGCTGCGATCTTCCTGATGGTGAATGGTTGTCTGCTGATGGCGGCCGAGCGCTTTCGCCGTCGCGCCGAGGTGCGCGAACTGGCTATCCGTGAGGGGGCAAAGCCGGATGGAGCGCGCGAGCTGGAGACGTTCGAGTACCGCGAGGCGTTGGTCGTCGGCGTGGCCCAGTCGACAGCGCTGGTTGCGGGCATCAGCCGCGACGGCGTGACGATGGGCACCGGACTGGCGCGCGGGCTGGACCACTCAGACTCGGCGCGGTTCGCTTTCCTGCTGGCCACGCCGATCATCCTCGCCGCGGGCGTCGTGAAGCTCCCGGACCTGCTCGGCCACCTCGGCGATGGTGTCCGCGGCCAGGCGCTCGTCGCATGCGCGGCGGCGGCGGTAACGGCGGTGTTCACAGTCCGCTTCTTGGTCGGGTACTTCAAGACGAAGACATTGACTCCGTTCGCGGTCTACTGCCTCGTGTTCGGGGGGGCGATGGTCATCTACACGCAGACCTGAGCCGTCCGTGCGTCCGTCCGTCCGTCGGTCCGTCTGGCGGCGGCCATCTACGCGCAGGCCCGAGTCGCCCGGCAAAGGCGGGTACGCATCCGCGTCGTGGGCGGTTCATCCCGGCTCGAGGCGCGCGGTGCACCATCATTGACAGCCATGCCGGCACCGAGAATCCCGCCGAAGATGTTCGAGACCCGCAGCGAGGCTTGGCGGGAGGTCGGCCTGCTGCGCCAGATCAGCCCCCGCGTGGTCAAGCGCGCGCGGGTGGAGGCATGCGTGCTCGTGGCGCTGTTTGTGGGGGTGGTGGTCCTATACGACAACCGCTTCAGCCTGCTGGGGACGCCCGGACCGCATGGCCGGGCGGCGACGTCGTTGGAACCGGGGTTGGAAACACCGATTCGCGTGGCGACGGTCCTCGCGCTGATGATCCTGGGCTGGGCGATCGCACGCGATGTCGGCCGCGGGCTGGGTCCCCCGCTGTTCCGGCGCCTGGACCCGGCCACGGCGGGGACGGTGGGGTTTTTGATCCGCCTGACGACGATCGCGCTAGCGTTTTTGGTGGCGCTGCGTGTGGCGGGCATCGAAGCGCGCACGCTGCTCGTGGGAGGCGCGTTCACCGCGGTGATCCTGGGTCTGGCGGCGCAGCAGACGCTCGGCAATGTGATCGCGGGAACCGTGCTGCTGAGCGCTCGCCCGTTTCGCGTGGGTGATCGCGTGCGGCTCCAAGGCGGTCCGCTCGCCGGGCAGATTGAGGGGACGGTCAGTTCGCTGGGGCTGTTGTACACGACGTTCGCCACCGGCGATGACTCGATCATGGTGCCCAACAGCGTCGTGCTGAATGTGGCGGTGCTGCCGATCAGGGAGCCCGAGGCGGTCAACCTGCGCGCCCGTTTGCGAGCCGGGATGACGCCCAGCGACCTGCAGGAGATCTTGGAGAGGTCGCTGAAGACGCCGTTGCGTGACGCGCCGCGCATCACCCTGGAGGAGCTCGATGGAGAGGAGGTGGTGGTGCGCATCCTCGCCACCCCACGTGTGGCGACTGAGGGCCGTCACCTGGCCAGCGAGCTGCTCAGCGTCGTGTCCAGTCAGACGCGCGCGGGCGCGGGTGCGCGCGCGGAGGCGGAGGAGCAGACGACGCGATAGCGCAAGAAAAGGTCCGATTCGCTCTCGAATACCGAGAGCAGATCCATCTCGACCGGGGGCTCGAGGGCCGCTCCGGCTAGGATCTGAAGCGGTGTTTCGCCGCCTGAGAGCTTGGGGGCGAGGGTTAGGAACAGCTCGTCGATGAGGCCTGCCGACAGCAGTTCAGAGTTCAGGTGCGGGCCGCCCTCGCATAGCAGCGTGCGGATCCCGAAGTGCTCGGAGAGGACGGTGAAGGCCGCCGGCAGGTCCAGGCGCCCATCGTTGCCGGTGCGCACGTAGTCGACCTGCGCGGCCACGCCGGGGAGGCTCGCCGCGGAGGGGGTGAGGATCGCTACTCGCGCTTGAGGGTCGGCCAGCAGCGGGATGTCGACCGGTAATGAGAGGCGCCCGGAGACGATGCAGGCGAGCGGTTCTGCGGCGAGGCCACGCTCGAGGCGCGCGCGCCTGCGCGACTCCTCAGCGACGATCGGGCCGTAGCGCTCCGTGCGTATCGTGCCCGCCCCGGCCATCACGGCGTCGACGGCGGTGCGCAGCCCGTGGAACAGCTCGCGGTCGGCACGATTGCCGATCGGCCCTGAGCGCCCGTCGATGGTTGCGCGGCCGTCGGCGGTGCTCACCATGTTGAGCAGCACGTAGGGGCGTGGAGGGGCGGGGGCCACCGGTGCGTCCCCGTGTGATGCCCGCCCGCCGGGGTGTGATGCCCGCCCGCCGGGGTGTGATGCCCGCCCGTCGGGGTGTGATGCCCGCTCGTCGGGGTGCGATGCCCGCCTGCCGGGAGGCTGTCCGCCGGGGTCGCAGGCAGCTAATCCCAGACCCTCGACGATCTCCTCGACGGTCGCGGGATCGCCGGGGGGGAGCAGCCGTCTCAAGGTGAGGGGCTTTTGGGGGATGGGGCTCATATATCAACTTGCCAACATATTCACGGGGGGACCTGCTACCGTCGTGCTGTCTGGCCGGCACAAAGATCGGCGAAAAAGTAGTGCAAGCGCTCGCAGGTCGAAGCTTCAAGAAGCATCCTCCGCGTAGCAGCACGCACATACCGTGGAGGAGTACCCACATGCCTACTGGCACAGTAAAGTGGTTCAGCGACGACAAGGGGTTTGGTTTCATCACCCCTGATGACGGTGACAAGGACCTGTTCGTCCATCACACCGGCATCAACGGTGAGGGTTACCGTTCGTTGCAGGAGGGCTCGAAGGTGTCTTACGACCCCGAGCAGGGCGACAAGGGCCCCAAGGCCGTTAACGTCCAGTCGATCTAGCTGATTCTCGCGAGGTCTAAAGACCTCGCGGACGATGCACTATTCGACTGCCCGAGAGCCCGCGCTGAAGCGGGCTCTCGTATTTAAGCAACGGGAGCACGCCTCGAGCTCGAGCGCGCGAACAGGCGGTCGCGAGGCGGCGCTCGCGATGCTGGCGCTCGCGACCATCGTGGTGTGCGCCGTGCTCGTCGTGGTGATGGTGGCCGATCGGCCGAGCGGCCTTTCCCCGACGACGCATACGAACTTCTTCCCGCACTGGATGGCCGGCCCGCTGGGCGGAATCTGGCCGGGATTCACGCGCAGCGGCACGACGCTCCGGTGGCTGTTCACCGGTGCGCTGGTGGTCATGTATGGCTGCTACGTGGTGGCGCTCGCCCACGTCCCGCGCCTGCGGGCCCGCTGGGCGATCGGCGCCATCGTGATGGTTCACGCGATTATCTTTCTCGCTCCACCGCTGGCGCTGACGGACGTGTTCAACTACATCAACTACGGCCGCATGGAGGTCGTGCACCATCTCAATCCCTACACGACGACTCCCATCTTTGAGCCCAGCAACGACCCGAGCTACGCGCTGAGCAACTGGCACCAGCTGCTCAGTCCGTATGGGCCGCTGTTCACGCTGTTGACCTTCGCCGTGGTCCCGCTCGGCGTGGCCGCCTCGTTCTGGGCGCTCAAGGGGATACTCGCGATCGCGAGCCTCGCGACGATCATGCTGGTGTGGAAGTGCGCGCGGCTGCTGGGCCGTGACCCGGTGGGAGCGATCGTGTTGGTGGGGCTGAACCCGATCGTGCTCGTGTGGGGTCTGGGAGGAGATCACAACGACTTCCTGATGGTTTTCTTCATTATGTTCGGCTTCTACCTGCTGCTGCTGGCGCGGGCACGCGAGCAGGAAACCGCCACAGCTGGGCTGGCGCTACCACGGTGGCGCCAGGAGCTGCTGGTCCCGGAGGTTTGGGCGGGCATCGCGTTCGTGACGGCGACGGCGATCAAGGCCTCCGCGGCGGTGCTGCTGCCGGCCGTCTTGGTCAGCCTGTTGAGGACCCCGCGAGCGCTGAGCCGGCTGTTGCTCGGCATGGCCGGCGCCGGCCTCGTGCTCGGCGCGGCGAGCCTTTTGGCGTTCGGGCTGCACATACCCGACCTCAGCACCCAGAGCCGGCTCGTTACGAGTGAGAGTGTGCCGAACCTGATCGGCCTGGTGTTCGGCTCGGGCGGCGAGAACGAACGGCTGCATGAGCTCATGACCGTGGCCCTCGCTGCCTCGGTACTCGGCTCCTGCTGGCTGGTGTGGCGCCGGCGCGAGCCCACAGCGAAAGCGGTGGACGGAGCCGAGTATGGAGGTGCGAGCGATCGCTTGTTGACGGCATCGGGTTGGGCGAGCGTCGCCCTGCTGGTCACGCTCAGCTGGGTGCTGCCGTGGTACGTGCTGTGGGTGCTGCCGCTCGCGGCGCTGTCGAGCTCGCGGAGGCTCCGAACGACCGTGCTCGTGCTGGGTGTGTATCTGATCGTGGCATGGGCGCCCGCCTCTGGTCTGGTGTGGAGCGCGATTGGCTTCCACCCCGAGAAGACGCCCCTCGGCCGGCTGCACCAGCGGTATGTGAAGGAGCTACTGAACTGATCCTCAGTCATCAGCGGCTTCACGGCGCTCGCGCTTTGCGGGACTCACGACACTAGTCGTCAGATGGAGGGCGACGCTCGCGCTTGCGTTCGGTCCCGCGGCGCTTGGCGGCAAGGCGCCGCTCGCGCGAGGCGGCTGTGGGGCGGGTGGCGCGCCGTTTGCGGGGGACCACGAGCGCTTCTCCGAGCCGCGCTGCGAGTCGGCTCAGGGCGAGCTCCCGGTTGCGCGTTTGCGAACGCTCGTCCTGCGCTATCGCCACGATTCGCGGCCCCGCACGCGCGATCACCCGCTCCCGCTGCGCCTCGCTCAGGGAAGGCGAGGAGAGCACGTCGAAGAGGGCTTCCACGCGCGATGCGGTGACGTTGGCGTGCTGTCCCCCCGGACCCGAGGAGCGGCTCGTGCGCAGGGTGATCTCGGTCAGGGGAATGGCCAGTTCGCGGTTGACGCGCAACAGCCGCTGCTGGTCGGTCTCCGAGCGGTCGTCAGCCTCGCTCACTGCCGGCGCCGTTCGCCGGCCGATTGGTTCTCAGTCGTCTCGTCCACCGAGGGCGCCGCGGCAGCTCATTGCGACTGCTCTGAGGAGAGGTCGTGAATCGCTTTGACCCGCATCATCTCGTCGCCCTCGGGCACACGCCCGTCGCGGCCGATGTAGCCGTCCTTGCCGCCGGCGATCAGGTAGACGGCATCCACGTCGCCCGGGTTGCGGACCTTGCGCGCGGTGGCCGCGTCCACACGCGCAAGACCCCCCTCTCCGAGGCGGTGGACCGACCCGTCGCCGAACTCCATCTCGATCGTGCCGCTGTGGACGAAGTACAGCTCCTCCTGCTCGTCGTGATAGTGAAAGCCGCTCTCGATGCCGGGTGGCATCACGATCGCGTTGACGCCGAACGCGGTCACGTCAAGGCCCTTGCGGACCTTGCGAAAGCCCGGGCCGTCGCCCAGCCCATCCAGATCGCCGACGGCATAGCCCTCGCCGACGGTCACATTCGGGTACTCCGATGATGCTGCTGATGCCTCCATTGTTGTGCTCCTCTCAGGTCGTCCTGTCAGTGCTCGGCAACGTATCCATCTTGTGGCTCCAGGGGCCGCCCTTCCTGCGCCCAACGGGTCAGGCCGCCGCGCATCGAGTATGCCTCGTAGCCCGAGGCTCTGAACGCCTGTGCGGCCATGTCCGAGCGCGAACCTATGCGGCAGTAGAACACAACCGGCCGCTCGCGCTCGACGGTCGCGGCCTGGGCGGTTAGCTCGACCAGCTGGATGTGGCGCGAGTCGGCGATACGGCCGGCCTCGCGCTCGTAGGGCTCGCGTACGTCCACCACCTGCAAGTCAGGGTCTCGAACCATCCACTCAGCTAGCTGCTGGGGGTCGATCTCGATCTGGGAGGTGTCGAGGGCGCCGCTCATGAGGCATGAGCGTAGCGGCGAAGCTCAGTACCCGGCAGGCGGCTCTTCGTAGGGTTCGCGCTCGACCACCCGGTCGCGTACCACGCGACGACCTCGGCGAGGGCCCCAGGCGAGCATGTAGAAGAGCGAGAGCACCAGCCCGGCTATTCCGGCGATCATCAGGATCAGCCCGACGGTCGTGATTTCGATGCCCGACACGGTTGCAGTCACCGCGTAGCGCAGCACCGCGCCGATGGCGATCAGGAAGATCGAAGTACCGAATGTCATACGAGGCGTTTACCCGCAGCGCGATACCTCAAACCTCGGCATGCCCACTTGGCCCGGCGGGATAGGGCTGTACAGCCCGTGGGCGACGTTCATCAATAAGATCAAGCTCTATGGAGCAGACGGCGACCGACATTTACACGATCCCCCAGGAGAACCTCGACTTCTGTGCGACGATCGGACAGATCGCGCGCGAGAAGATCGCGCCGCGTTCGGCGGAGATCGACGAGCGGGCCGAGTACCCGTGGGATGTGCGGAAAGTGCTCGCCGAGCAGGACATCCTCGGGCTGCCGTTCCCCACAGAGTACGGGGGGACGGGCACGGGCACGCTGATGTTGAACATGGCGGTTGAGGAGATCGCCAAGGTCGACGCCGCGTGTGCGCTGATCTTGATGATTCAGGAGCTGGGCACACTGCCGATCCAGTTGTTCGGGACCGATGAGCTGAAGGAGCGCTTCCTGCCGAAGTGTGCGACGGGCGAGTGGTCGCCCGCGTTTGCCCTCTCAGAGCCCGAGGCTGGGTCGGACCCCGCCGGAATGAAGACGACCGCCGTGCTCGACGGCAACGAATGGGTGATCAACGGCACGAAGAACTGGATCTCGAACCTCGGTGTCGCCGACTTCTACATCTGCTTCGCGGTCACCGACCGCGAGACCCGCAGGCTGACGGCGTTCGTGGTCGAGGCCGATCGCCCGGGGTTCAGCGTCGGCAAGCTCGAGCACAAGCTCGGGATCCGCGCCTCGCCGACGGGCCAGCCGATCTTCGAGGATGTGCGGGTGCCAAACGAGAATGTGATCGGTGAGGTCGGCAGGGGCCTGTCGGTGGCGCTGGGCACGCTCGAGCGCACCCGCCTGGGCGCGGCCGCGCAGGCGGTCGGGATCGCCCAGGGCGCGACCGACTACGCGGTGGGGTACGCCCGCGAGCGCAGGCAATTCGGCCAGGCGATCAACGAGTTCCAGGGGATTCAGTTCAAGCTGGCAGACATGGAAACGCAAACGGCCGCGGCCCGCGAGCTGCTGTACAAGGCGTGCGCGATGGCCGATCAGGGTCATCCGCAGCGCGCGAAGTACTCGTCGATGGCGAAGGTGTTCTGTTCGGATACGGCGATGGCCGTGACGGTTGAGGCGGTCCAGGTGCTGGGCGGCTACGGTTATGTCAAGGAGTATCCGGTGGAGCGCATGATGAGAGACGCGAAGATCACCCAGATCTACGAGGGCACGAACGAGATCCAGCGGCTCGTGATTGCCCGTACGCTCAAGTAGGGCCGCAGCGGATGCGCCGGTCGTCCTCTCGAGCTAGCGCCTCCGGCCAGCTGCGGCGTATCGGTCTGGCGGCGCTGATCGCCCTGTCGCTGGGGTTGGTCGTGATCGTCGTGGGGCAGGGCTTCAGCTCGATCGGTGCGGTCCGCGCGCTGGAGGATGTCGTGCTGGGTGTGATCGTGGCGGCGGTGCTGATGGGTGGGGTGGCGTTCGTGGCCGTGCGCATGGCGGACTGGCGCGATCCTCAATCAGAGATGGAGTTCGAAGAGATCGTCCGCCACTCCGAGGAGCTCGCGCGCGAAGGGCTGGCGGCGGACCCTGAAGAAAGCGAGTTCATGGAGCTCGACCCGCTGAACGACAGCGATTTCGAAGAGCTCGTGCGCGATGCGCTCGATGATCTGCCTGATCTGCTGAGCAATGCGCTGAGGAATGTGGCGGTCGTCATCTCTGATGGCGGGCGCCGCCGCGGCGCCTACGGCCTGTACCAGGGCGATGGCGCGACGAAAGACAACACGCACGATCGCATCGTTATCTTCAGGGATACCCTGCGCCGCGACTTCGGCCACGATCCGGACCTGCTGCGCGACCAGGTCACGCGCACGGTGCGCCACGAGCTCGCGCACCATGTGGGCTTCGACGAGCTGGGCGTCAGCCGTCTCGACCTTTGATCCACGAACGCCAACTCGTGCGTTCTACCCTAGGATTCGCGCCCGCCCTCCCGGCAACCAACTAAGGAGAAGAGCCTTACATGCCTGAAGCAGTGATCGTCGACGCCATCAGAACGCCTATAGGACGCGCGGTGAAGGGGTCGCTGAAGTCCGTCCGCGCCGACGACCTTGCGGCGATCCCGCTGCGGACCCTGATCGAGCGCAACCCTCAGCTCGAGCAGACCTCGATCGGCGACGTGATGATGGGCTGCGGCTACGGCGAGGGGGAGTCCGGCTACAACATCGGCCGCATCGCCCTGCTGCTGGCGGGCATCGACTACCACGTGCCGGGCTGCACGGTCAACCGCTTCTGTGCGTCCTCGTTGCAGACCACGCGGATGGCCTTCCACGCGATCAAGGCCGGCGAGGGCGACACGTACATCGCCGCCGGCGTCGAGGCCGTGAGCCGGGTCGGACGGGGCAGCCAGTTCGAGTTCAACCACGCTGTCGACGGCTCCGAGGGATCCGCCTACAACGTCTACATCCCGATGGGCATGACCGCCGAGAACGTCGCAGACGAACGCAAAGTCAGCCGCGAGGCACAGGACGAATGGGCGCTCGTCTCGCAGACCCGCGCGGTCGCGGCGGTCGAGTCGGGGCACTTCGACAAGGAGATCGTCCCGGTGACCGTGCCGGCGCACAAAGAGACCGACAAGGAGGGCAACGAGATCGACGTGCCTGAGACGGTCGTGAAGAAGGACGACGGTCCGCGGCCGGGGACGACGATGGAGGGGCTCGCGGCGCTGAAGCCCGTGTTCAAGGAGGGCGGCTCGGTGACGGCGGGCAACTCCTGCCCGCTCAACGACGGCGCGGCGGCATTGCTGGTGATGAGCGAGGAGAAGTCCGCGGAGCTCGGGTTGACCCCGAAAGTGCGGATCATCGCCTCGACCGTGGCGGCCATCCGCCCGGAGGTCATGGGTCTCGGCCCGATTCCGGCGATCAAGCAACTGCTGAAGAACACGGGCATGTCGATGAGCGACATCGACGTGGTCGAGATCAACGAGGCGTTCGCCGCGCAGATCGTGCCGTGCATCGAGGAGCTCGCACTCGACCGGGAGAAGCTCAACCCATTCGGTGGCGCGATCGCGCTCGGACACCCGTTCGGGATGACCGGCGCGCGGATCATGACGACGCTGATCAACGACCTGCAGACGCTCGATGGGACCTATGGGATCGAGTCGATGTGCGTCGCCGGCGGCATGGGCATGGCGATGCTGGTCGAACGGCTGGGCTGATGTCTTTGTGGGGGGTCCATGGGGGGAGCCTGCTCCCCCCATGCTTTGTGCTTGGCGATGCTGGTCGAACGGCTGGGCTGATGTCTTTGTGGGGGGTCCATGGGGGGAGCCTGCTCCCCCCATGCTTTGTGCTTGGCGATGCTGGTCGAACGGCTGGGCTGACGGCCTGATTGGCCGCCTCACGGCGGTAGGTATTGAAGTGAAGTTCGTGGCGGAGTCACTCGCATGGCTCCGCCTCGCCTCATGGGTGGTTGAGCGCGAGCCGTGTGTGACGCGCGGCCCGTGCGGCCTATGTATCCAGCCCGGGGATCGGCTCGAGCGGCAGCTCGCCGTGAATGTCTTCCAAGCCGATCAGGTCGTTTCGATCTCGGGGTCGGTCGGCAAGCCGCTTGAAGCCGACGATGCTACGCAGGCCGGCAATGAGGAACTCGACCCCGTCGTACTCGGCGCGCAGCGCGCGTTCCTCGACGGTTTTGTAGTCGAGCGGAGGCAGTCCACCGCGGAGGATGTCGACCACCCCGGCGCGCGTCTTGGTACGTAGATGCGTCTGGCCGATCAGATGCTCGTCACGAAGCGGCGCGTCGTCGCGAAATCGCACACCATCGAGCTTGACGAGCGCGGCAAGCACACAGCGATCATTGTCGATGTCATCTGGAACTAGAAAGTCGATGTCCTCGGTCGCTCGGATGAAGCGGTTGGCGATGACCGAAAACCCGCCGACTACAACGAAGCGAGCGTGCTCGGCGAGCAAGGCGGTGGCGGCGACGTCGAGCTCAGGATCGAGAGCGGCCATTGGCCCGTTCGACGGCTCGCAGCAGCCCAGCCGCCTGGGCTGAAAGATGCTGTCCACGCCTGAGTAGCTCGCCGATCGGTGTATCGGGTGGTGGTGTCAGCGCTCGACGCTTTTCCTCATTGAGCACGGCCCACTCAGCCTCGTGGCCGGGCTCAAGCAGAGTATTGCGAGGACGAGTACCCATGACCTTGATTCTATCGCGCGGACCAGTCGGTGAAGCTCATTGTCTGCGGCCGGCGGTGGCTGAGGTCGCCAGTGGGCCCCAGGTCTCTTTGTGGGGGTCCATGGGGGGAGCCTGCTCCCCCCATGCTTTAGCGCGGTGGCATCCGCAGCGCGCCGTCGAGCCGGATCGTCTCGCCATTGAGCATGCGGTTCTCGACTATGTGGCAGGCGAGCTGCGCGTACTCCGCGGGCCGGCCGAGACGCGCGGGGTAGGGGACACCGGCGCCGAGTTTCTGGCGAGCCTCCTCCGGCAGGGCGGCGAGCAGCGGGGTGTCGAACAAGCCGGGGGCGATCGTGTTGACGCGGATCCCGTACTGCGCGAGGTCGCGCGCGGCGGGGAGCGTCATGCCGACGACGCCACCCTTCGATGCGGAGTAGGCGATCTGGCCGACCTGCCCGTCGTAGGCGGCGATCGAAGCGGTGTTCACGCACACCCCGCGCTCGCCGTCATCTAGAGGCTCGTTGGCGATCATCGCGGTGGCGGCGAAGCGCAGCACGTTGAACGTGCCGATCAGATTGATCGAGATGATGATCTCGAACGGCATCAGTGGGTGGGGGCCCTTGGAGCCCGAGACCTTCTGTGCCCAACCGGTGCCGGCACAGCAGATGGCGATGCGCAACCCTCCGTCGACAGCCGCGGCCTGTCGCACGGCCGCCTCGACCTGGTCCTCCTCGCGCACGTCGCAGGTGAGGAACTCCACCCCGAGCTCTGCAGCCAGCGCGGCGCCCTTCTCGGCGTTGACGTCCGCGACGGTTACGACCGCTCCCTGGGCGTGCAACCCGCGGACTGTGGCCTCACCGAGCCCAGAGGCACCGCCGACGACGATTGCTGAGGATCCCTCGATCTTCATAGGATCGGGAGCCTATCTGGACTGTGCTGAACCTGACGGTCGCCCGACGAGCGGGGCCAGATCGAAACCCGCCCACCCGTGTGCTGTGCTGGACGTCTCAGACGTTCGGTCACGCGTGCTGGCCGATCGGAGATCCCTCGATCTGCGATCGACCGGTAGGACGCCGCATTCGCGCTGTCACACGGCCGTCAGGCGCGAGAGCGTCAGCGCGAACAGCTCGTCCGGGTCGGTGAACCAGCGCACGATCTCGAGGCCCGCGGCCGACAGGTCGCCCTCCAGCCGCTCGGGCGTGAACTTCGCGCTGATCTCTGTGCGCAGCTCCTCGCCGGCGTCAAAATGCACGGGCAGATCCAGAGCGCGCACGAGCGTGGTGTGCTCGCGGCGGGCGCGCAGCCGCATCTCGATCCACTCGTGCTCACGATCGAACAGGGCTACGTGGTCGAAATCCTCGGGGTCGAAGTTGGCTTCCAGCTCGCGGTTGAGCACCTGCAGTACGTTGCGGTTGAACTCAGCTGTGACGCCCTGTGTGTCGTCGTAGGCGGCCTCCAGCACCAGCGGGTCCTTGACCAGGTCCGTGCCCATCAGCAGGTGATCCTCCGGGCCGAGCAGGCGGGCGATCTCACGCAGCACGCGCCGGCGGCTGCCGGGCGGGAAGTTGCCGATCGTGCCGCCGAGAAACGCCACGATCCGCGGCCCGACGGCGGGCGGCACGTGGTCGAGATGACGCTCGAAGTCGCCGATCACGCCGTGCACGTGCAGCCCTGGGTACTCGTCTGTGAGCGTCTCGGCTGAGGAGCGCACCATGCTCTCGGTGACGTCCATCGGGATGTAACGCGCGAGCGTGCCGGCTGCGTGCAGTGCGTCCAGGAGCACGCGCGTCTTGGCGGCCGTGCCCGAGCCGAGCTCGACGAGCTCGGCGGCGTTTGTCAGCTCAGCCAGCTCGGTCGATGTCTCCTCGAGGATCGCGCGCTCCGCGCGCGTGGGGTAGTACTCCGGCAGCTCACAGATCTGGTCGAACAGCTCTGCCCCGCGCGCGTCATAGAAGTGCTTCGGCGGCAGCTCCTTGAAGGGACGCGTGAGGCCGTCGAGCACGTCCTCGGCGAGTGAGCGTTCCTGCACGCCGTCCAGGTGGGAATCGATCTGGATCGCCTCGTCGGGATGTGCGATGGGCTCCATCAAATGTCCCTTACGAGGCGAACCCCGGAAAAGATCTGCCGGCGCTGGGGAAGATCCCAGTTGCGAAAGGTATGGCTGGCGACGCGAGAGTTCGTTGCCCACGAGCTGCCACGCAACACACAGTAGTTCTCTCCGAAGAATACTTCCGAATACTCGCGATATGGATAGGCGACGAAGCCGGGATAGCCGTGGAAGCGGGTGTGCGTCCACTCCCACACCTGACCGACGGCGTCGAGCGCTTCGCGCTTTGCGGCCTTCTCCCACTCCGCCTCGCTCGGCAGGCGGGCGCCGTGGGCTCGGGCGAAGGCGCTGGCCTCGAACCAGCTCACATGACAGACGGGTGCGTCCGGATGTCCGGCTGCCACGGCGGGATGGTGCGTGATGTCGTGCTCCTGCCTCCACGCCCAGCCCTCGTCCGACCACCACTCGCGCCGTTCATAGCCGCCGCCTTCTGAGAAGCGCATCCAGCTCACGTTGCTCACCGGGTGATGCGCGATCGTGAAGGGGGCGACCTCCACCGGGTGACGGGGGCGCTCGTTGTCATAGGCGAAGCCCTCGGGACCGGCGCCCATCGCGAAGGCGCCGCCCGGGATCTCGACCCACTCACCGTCTCCGTCAAGCGGGTTGAGAGCTGGCTCGCCAGGGGGGAGCAGGCCGGCGATCTGAAGGGTCTGGCGCATCGTCTCTGTGTGCTGTAGCTCGTGGCGCAGGACCATCTCGCAGATGACCCCATCGCCGACGCCGTGGTGGGCGATCGCCTCGGTCGTGCGCGCACGGACGTCTCGCAGGTAGGCGCGCGCGTCCGCTGGCCGGAGTGTCTCGATTTCTCCCCGTATCGCGCGCGGTGTCTCAAACGCGTCGTACAGCTCCGCGAGCTCCGCTCGCAACAGGGGCATCTCCGCGTGGCGATGCGCCAGCCACAGGTCCTCATAAGCGGCGATGTGGCCGAGATCCCAGACCAGTGGGCTCATGATCGGCGAGTGCACGCGCTCGAGGTCCTCGTCGCTGAGGTGGGCGACGAGCGCGAGCGTTCCCACGCGTGCCTCGTCCAGCGCGAGGAGCGCCTGCTCGGCCTCGGTCGAGCGCGGGATGGTCTGCAGGGCGTCAGTGGCCATGGCTTTTGCCGCTCCTACTGTACGAGCTTTACCGTTGTGTCCTTGTTACTTCCGGATGGGTGCCGGGGAGGCCGCGTCGTCCGCGATCACGGTCAGTCGTTCGCGCCGGAGCAGGCTCGCCGGAACATGGCGGCTGGGCTCGTGAAGCGCCGCTGAGATCGCCTCAGCCTTGCCCACGCCGCTCGCCAGCAGCAGGCACCGCCGCGCGGCGCGCAGCACGGCTAGGCTCAGCGTGATCCGCTCCGGCGGTGGCTTGGGAGAGTCGCTGACCGCCAGACAGATCGCTCCCTCGCCGGCGTCCAGTGTGGGGGCGTCGGGAAACAGCGAGGCCACATGCCCGTCCGGGCCGATGCCGAGCACGATCAGGTCGAGTACCGGCAGGTCCTCGTCGCCGGATGAGACGAGTCCGCGCAACTGCTCGGCATAGCGCCGTGCGCCCTCTCCTGGACCCAGCTCCCCCTCCATGCGGTGGACGCGCTCGGGCGGGATCGCCGCTGGGCTCAGCAGGGTCTCGGCGGCGAGCCGGTAGTTGCTCTGCCCGTCCTCTGGCGGAACGCAGCGCTCGTCGGCGAACCACACCTCGACGCCTTCTGAGTCGGTGAGCTCGGCGCCCAGCAGCTCATACGTGCGTGCCGGGGTCGTCCCGCCGCTGAGCGCAAGCTGGGCAACGCCACGCTGCTCGCGTGCATCGCGCAGATGCCGCGCGATCTCCGCGGCGGCGCGCACGGCCACCGCCTCGGGATCGGGAAGCGTGGTCAGACGGGTCATCCGCGCGTGCTCTCCCATCCGAGACCCACGATGCCCGGGGCCGGAGCGCGGTGGAGCTCGACGGTGATGCGGGTCATGGCGCCATTGCCGCGGCGGCATTCAGCGCGGGCACGTATGTGGGGTCGCGCAGCAGCGCTTGGCGGATGCCCTCCCCGAGGATGCCGGTCTCGCCACGCGAGGCGCCGGGGATCGTCCATGTGCGCTCCTTCCCCTCGGCGTTGCGGTCGTGGGCGTGCAATCCGCCGGGCCCGCGGTCCAAGCGCAGCCGGTGGCCGGAGGTTGTTTGGAGCGTGAGACCCTCCAGACCGGGCGCCTCGAGCTCGGGGGCCACCTGCAAACGCAACCTCACATCCTTGCCGGCGGCGTCGCGGGCCGTGCCCACGAGCGCTTCTCCATCGGTCGTCAGGCCACCATGCCCGGCGACGCCTGCCCCGGCCTCCCAGCCTAGGCGCGAGGCGAGCCAGCCCACAAACAGCATCGCGGCGACCGTCGAGGCGGGATGGTGGCGGATCGTGAGGCTCTCGATCGCGCGCAGCTCGGGGCGCAGTGCCACTGGGTCGAAGCTCGCCGCCATCCGCTCCCGCCATGGGGTGGAGCGCAGCCAGGCGAGGTCCACCACATAGGCTTGGCGGCTCAGTGCGCAGGCGCGTTCGATCGCCTCGTGCGCGACGGGCTCGTCGACCGAGTCCACCAGGATCGCCTGGGCGAGGGGCAGCAGCCCATCGACGATCTCGTGGTGGCCGTGTGGCGACCACAGCAGCGTTGGCAGGTCGGTGACGACCAGCGGATCGGCGATCGTGAACAGATCGTCGAGGTGACGATCGCCGATCTCCACGATCACCGTCTCGCGCAGCAGTGCCAGCTCGCCCGGCACGGGCTCTCCTTCGGAGGCGATCGTGACGCGCGCGTCCATGCGCTCGCGGTGTGGCTCGTAGGAGAGGACGATCAGGCGCGAGGCGTGATAGCGCCCCACGCCGCGCAGGCGGTTGGCGATCTCCCCACTCCACTCGCGATCGACGAACGCGATCATGTTCAGCACCCGCGCCGGCACGAACGCGCCGTTTTCCGCGTGACGCTCGATCAGCAGTTCGCGCAGCGCCGCTTCGATCGCATCGGGCGTCGTGCCCTCTTCGCTCCACACCGCGTCGCTGGTGGTGCTCATCGGACCGTGCGCATCAGATCGCGCGCCAGTGGTGACCATCCAACAGCAGGCGCTCAGCCTCCTTGGGACCCTGCGAGCCGGCTTCATATTGCGCCAGTGGCCCGGATGCCTGTGGGTGGGTGGGCGCCCAATATTTGACAATCGGGTCGCAGATTCGCCACTGCGCCTCGACCTCGTCGTTGCGCGTGAACAACGTCGCGTCGCCGCGCATCGCGTCGGTGATCAGCCGCTCGTACGCCTCCGGGGAC